>NZ_JBHSHG010000001.1:1011056-1348075 GCF_042652865.1 Exiguobacterium profundum | reverse complement strand
TCTGCTAATTCAAAGCCTAGTGTTTGTTTGACCTCCGCATAGTGGTTGAAGGAAATTCCAATCATCGTGACGGATTGCGCCTCTTCTAATAGTTCTTCGATATGTGTCTTTAACGTATCTCGATTGGCAATTCCCGTAATCGGGTCCACTGTCCGTAATGTGGTGATTTCTTGCTCCTGTTCTTGCAGTCGCGTAATATTTTTCAAATAGGAACGGTAACCGGTTACATTTTTATTCTGATCCCAGATAGGTTCACGCTTTTCTTCCACCCACTTCAATTCATCCTTTACATAAACACGATATATGTAAGTAGCGGATTCTCCTTGTAACGTCTCATGACGTGATGAGGTGAGTCGTTCCAAATCTTCTGGATGAAGAAACTGCTTCCAAAATTCGAGCGTGATATCAGAAGGCTCAATCTCAAATCCAATCATACGGAATAGGCCAGGAGAAACGTGTTGGAACGTATCGCTCTGAAAATCAAACTCCATCATCCCGGCTTCGATAAACTGATTGAATTTCTCAATCTTCTCATTGTCAGTTTGGTAGACCGATTGATCCATCACCGCGCATGTAAGTAGTTTTCGATCCATAGATAAATGGCTACGTACAACATAATGGTGGTATTGCGATTCTTCTAAATGAAAGATTCGAACAACAGACTCCCGCATCTCAATCTCAGGGTCGATCATCAACTCACCAAGAATCTTTAAATACACATTTAAATCATCTGGGTGGAGTAACTGTTTGAAGAGTAGCGGTGTATGTGTATCCGATGAAATAGTGCTAAGTCCGAACATATCTTTCAATGATCCAAATGTCTCGAAATAGTGAGTCTCTAAATTGAACTCAAAGAGGGCGAGACCGTGAATGTCGCCGAAGACTTGACGATAAGCATCAAAGCGCATGCGTTCTTGTGCGAGCTCATTTTCATATGTTCGCTCTATCACCGAGAACACCAAGGTAATCTCAGGGTGAACAGAAATAGGGACGGGCATCAATTGAAATAGACGATTCGACGGTTGAAGACGAACTTGAATCCCATCGTGTAACGAAGTTATGGATTCCGCAAAAGGGTCCAATTCGTTTGACAGTATTTCAACAAATTCTTCGATGGATTCTGAAAGCAACTTTTCGAACGAAGGGTTGACGAACCAAATTTCATCATCTTTAGTAAGAGCACATATGGCTTCAGGTGAATGCATCCAATATTCCGGTAATGAAGCATGATTATCCGAATCATCAAACGGAATAATTGAACTGAAATGTAATAATTTTTTCAAAATAAACCTCCCGATTTGGTCTAAATTATCTATATATTCCTATTTATTATAGGTCTCTTATTCAGAAAATAGGGTCAATATCTTTTTAACTTGCAGGTTTCAGAAGTCAATAAAAAAGACACACATCCAATTAGGATTGTGTGTCTTTCGGAAAATTAACGTGTCATGACTTTGTCGATGAGACCGTAGTCTTTCGCTTGGTCAGCTGCCATGAAGTAGTCACGCTCTGTATCGCGCTCGATGACTTCAAGTGGCTGTCCAGTGTTTTCTGCCATGATTTGGTTCAACTTCTCGCGCATCTTGATAATGCGTTCTGCGTGAATCTTGATGTCTGACGCTTGGCCTTGTGTGCCGCCGAGCGGTTGGTGAATCATGATTTCTGCGTTCGGTAATGCGAAGCGTTTTCCTTTTTCACCGGCTTGGAGCAAGAAGGCACCCATCGATGCAGCCATTCCGATACAAATCGTCGACACGTTCGGCTTGATGAAGTTCATCGTGTCATAGATCGCCATACCCGCTGTGATCGAACCACCTGGGCTGTTGATGTAGAGTGAGATGTCCTTTTCTGGGTCCTCAGCCGCAAGGAAGAGGAGCTGTGCGACGATTGAGTTCGCGACGTTGTCGTCAATCGCACTTCCGAGAAGGATGATGCGGTCTTTAAGCAAGCGTGAGTAGATGTCATACGCGCGCTCCCCACGGCCTGTCTGTTCGATAACTGTTGGAATTAACATTGAATCTGCCTCCTTTATGTAGGTTGTAATTTCATCATACCTGTATAGTCAATGATGGTCAAACGATAGTCATTGTTTTTCACCTATTCCACGATTTTCTTATCGTGAAACGAAAAAGAGGCCAGGCAATCTGCCTGACCTCTACATCTGATACACCCGGAGAGATTCGAACTCCCGACACCTGGCACCGGAAACCAGTGCTCTATCCCCTGAGCTACGGGTGCATATCTGTGACACGAATTTATTATACATTTGTTTTATTGAAAAAGCAATCCTGTTCACATAGCTTTTTTGAGCGCGACGGAAGCGGGTTCGATACAATAGAAAAGAGGGGGGAGAACGATGCAACGGCAGGAGCAAAAACAAATCCAGCAACAACAGATGACGCAAGACCTCGTGCAGCGGTTACCGGTCCTTGAGGCGGACCGTCTTGCGCTCGCATTCCGGCTTGCGCGTCTTGCACGACATAACACGAACATTCAAATCGGGAGCGGGAGCATCGATTGGATTGCAGATGCGGCGAGCTCGTTTGAGGAGAAGCTGTTCACACAGATTTATGAGGGTAGCGGCAGTGAGGATGAGAAAGCGTTGCGACGACAACTCGTCCTCTTGCTCGACCATCGGGGATTATTGCCGGATGCGAATGAGGTGTTGGCGACACGACTCGGTGTCGACGTCACTCGAATCGAACAGGCGAGGCAGGCGCTTTTATTTCTTGAACCGACGGGGATCGGGGCGAGAACAGAACGGGAGTGTCAATATCGACATGCGATCGAACATGAGGACCCTCGCATCGTCGATGTATTCGAAGCGATTGAGAGTGGGGTGAGTCCTCAACAGATGACGACTGCTCTTGCTATTTCAGAGGAGGAATTGGCAAGACTCGAACGAATCGTCGCGACACTTCCGAAACGTCCTCTATTATATGAAGAAACGGGTCACGTGTTTCCGGAAGTCGAGGTACGCTATGAAGAGGGGACACTCGTCACGACGTGGCTTAGTCCGGAACTCGACGAGACGCGTGTCGGGAATGACCGTGAGGCGAAATGGTGGATGACGTCCCTTTCGATGCGGAACGAAACGCTGCGTGAGATTTGGTCAATCATTGAAGCACGTCAGACCGAGTGGCTCAAAGGGGAACTTGTCCTTAATCCGTTGACCCGACGTACGGTCGCGCAGCTCATCGGAAAACATGAATCGACGGTCGGACGAGCCATCCAAGGGAAGTTCGCCAAGACCGAGAGTGGCATCATGGAATGGCGACACTTTTTTGTTCGGTCTACAAGTCGCGGGCATTCGCCATTTATGATTAAACGGGCACTCGCAGAACTGATTCAACGAGAGAAGGCACCACAAAGTGATCAGGCGCTTGCGAATGAATTGATTCGATACGGTTATCAAGTGACCCGGCGGACGGTGACTAACTATCGGGAAGAGCTTGGATTCGGTAATTCGCGCGAGCGCGAGCGACAGGTATGGAAGGGATGACGAAAATGAAACTTACTTTATATAAACGTGACAATTGCTCACTATGTGACGAGGCGGTCGTCATGCTCGAATGGTTACAGGAAGATTACCCGATTGAACTCGAACAGATCGACATCACCGGGGATGAGGTGCTCGAGGCAAAGTACCTCTTTGAAATCCCCGTTCTCATACATGAAGGTGTAGTCATCAGTCAAGGGCGATATGATGACAACAAAGTTGAAGATTTTGTTAAGTATACGCTTACATCGAAAAAAAACGTTTGAAGGGGTTGCCAGACGGAAAAGTGATTGATAAGATGAACTCGTAGCGGTGGGACGCAAATAAAAAAGTGGGACAAAAGTTGTCCACACTGAAAGTCGAGGGGGTATGAGCATGATCCAGCAACTGATTCACGTTCAGAAGCAAATTGTCCCTGACCTGCTCGATACGCTCCGACATCGTTACGATATCTTACATTATGTCCGCTTGATGCAGCCGATTGGCCGCAGGACACTCGCAACGAGCTTGGGACTGACCGAACGGGTACTCAGACGAGAAGTCGACTTTTTGAAAGATCAAGGTCTTCTTTACGTCGCTACTCAAGGAATTTCCCTCAGTGAGACGGGACGAAACGTCTTACGAGACTTGCACGAGATCATGGGTGAACTTCTTGGGATCTCAGAAGTGGCAAGAGAGCTCGAAGAGAAATTAGGGGTTCGCCAAGTCGTCATCGTACCGGGTGACTCGGATGAGACATTCTGGGTCCAACGCGATATCGGACGGGCGGCGGTCACGCAACTAAAAGCGCGGCTCGCACCGGATGATAATGTGATTGCGGTAACGGGAGGAACGACGATGGCATCGGTCGCGGCGATGATGTCGCCCGATAAAAAAGAACGCCCGATGCATTTCGTGCCCGCACGCGGAGGTCTCGGCGAAACGCTTGAACTTCAGGCGAACACCGTCTGTTCACGCATGGCGGACCGGGCCCACGCAGACTATCATCTTCTACATATTCCGGATGAAGTATCACAAGAAACGTTCGACCGGATGGTGGAGGAACCTAGCATTAAAAATGTGTTGGAAATGATTAGAGCGGCGCGAATTGTGGTACATGGAATTGGTGAGGCAGAAACGATGGCAAAGCGCCGTCACGCATCACCGGAGCATTTGCGGATGATTGAACGGCATGACGCCGTCGCCGAGGCATTCGGATATTATTTCAATGCTGAAGGTGAGATCGTCCATCGCGTCAAGACGGTTGGAATCCAACTCGAAGAGCTGGATGACATGGATGCCGTCATCGCGGTTGCCGGAGGAAAATCGAAGGCACAGGCAATCGCCGCTTATGCGAAACACACGTCGAACATCATCCTCGTCACAGACGAAGGTGCGGCGAAAGAATTATTAACTTGTTATTAAAGAGTTGACCCCCCGTTGGCTCTTCAATAAATAGCTTCTACCCTAAGGAGGAAATTAACATGGCAGTAAAAGTTGGTATTAACGGATTTGGACGTATCGGTCGTTTGGCATTCCGCGAGATCATCAAAAACGAAGGAATCGAAGTTGTTGCAATCAACGACTTGACAGACACGAAGATGCTTGCGCACCTTCTCAAGTATGACACGACTCAAGGTCGTTTCGACGGAGAAGTTGAAGTACACGACGATCACTTCCTCGTAAACGGAGAGAAAGTTATCACGCTTGCTAACCGTAACCCTGAAGAACTTCCATGGGGAGACCTCGGTGTAGACATCGTTCTCGAATGTACTGGATTCTTCACTTCAAAAGAAAAAGCTGAGCTTCACTTGAAAGCTGGCGCGAAGAAAGTTGTTATCTCGGCTCCTGCTACAGGTGACATGAAAACTGTTGTTTACAACACAAACCACGACATCCTCGATGGTACTGAAACAGTTATCTCAGGTGCTTCTTGTACAACAAACTGCTTGGCGCCAATGGCTAAAGTACTTCAAGACCAGTTCGGAATCGTTGAAGGTCTCATGACGACAATCCACGCTTACACTGGCGACCAAAACACGCTTGACGCTCCACACCCGAAAGGTGACTTCCGTCGTGCGCGTGCAGCTGCAGCGAACATCGTTCCTAACACAACAGGTGCTGCGAAAGCAATCGGTCTCGTAATCCCTGAACTTCAAGGAAAACTTGACGGTGCTGCACAACGTGTACCAGTTGCTACAGGTTCACTCACTGAGCTCGTAACTGTACTTGACAAGCAAGTATCTGTTGACGAAGTAAACGCAGCAATGAAAGCAGCAGCGAACGAGTCATTCGGTTACACTGAAGACGAAATCGTTTCTTCTGACATCGTTGGAATCACATACGGTTCACTCTTCGACGCGACTCAAACGAAAGTCATGACAGTTGGCGACAAGCAACTCGTTAAAACAGTTTCTTGGTACGACAACGAAATGTCTTACACTGCACAATTGGTTCGCACAGTTAAGCACTTCGCTAACATCGCGAAGTAATTTCGTGAACTAAATAGAATCAAATAGGAGCGGAAACAAGAGATTGTTCTCCGCTCTATTTATGAAATGACACGCACGACATATGGAGGCGAAAGTTATGAACAAACAGTCTATTCGTGACATCGATGTAAAAGGGAAACGCGTCTTTTGCCGCGTTGACTTCAACGTTCCACTCAAAGATGGCGTCATCCAAGACGAAACTCGGATCCAAGCCGCACTTCCAACGATCAAGCACTTGCTTGACGGTGGTGCGAAACTCGTCCTTGCGAGCCACCTCGGCCGTCCAAAAGGCGAGAAGAACCCTGAGTTCTCACTTGCTCCAGTAGCGAAGCGTCTCGCTGAACTCCTCGGAAAAGATGTACCGCTCGTCGAAGAAGCATACGGTCCGGTCGCAGAAGAAGCGGTCGCTAACCTCTCTGAAGGCGATGTCGTCGTTTTAGAGAACGTTCGTTTCTACCCAGGTGAAACGAAAAACGACCCTGAACTTGCAAAAGGATTCGCAGCACTTGCTGACGTATACGTCAACGACGCGTTCGGCGCGGCTCACCGTGCACACGCTTCAACTGAAGGGATTGCGCACCACGTGGACACAGCCGTTGCTGGTCTCTTGATGGAAAAAGAACTTGAAGTTCTCGGTAAAGCTCTTTCAAACCCAGACCGTCCGTTCACGGCGATTATCGGCGGGTCGAAAGTAGCGGATAAGATTGGGGTCATCGACCACCTTCTTGACATCGTTGACACACTCATCATCGGTGGCGGACTCTCGTACACGTTCTCGAAAGCACTCGGGCACGAAGTCGGAACGTCACTCCTTGAAGAGGATAAGCTTGACCTCGCTCGTCAATTCATGAAGAAAGCAGAAGACAAAGGCGTGAAATTCTTGATGCCTGTCGACTGCGTCATCACAAAAGAATTCGGCGAAGAAACGTATGTCGGCCCAGTCGATATCGACTCGATCCCAGCGGATCACATGGGTCTCGATATCGGACCGAAGACAGTCGAACTTTACGCGGACGCGATTCGCGAATCGAAACTTGTCGTATGGAACGGACCGATGGGCGTATTCGAACTCGATAAATACGCAAACGGAACGAAAGGTGTCGCTCAAGCGCTTGCAGACAGCGATGCATACTCAATCATCGGTGGTGGTGACTCAGCAGCTGCGGCAGCCAAGTTTGGTCTTGCTGACAAGATGAGTCACATCTCAACTGGTGGCGGCGCGTCACTCGAATTCATGGAAGGCAAAAAACTTCCAGGTGTCGAGGCGTTGAACGACAAGTAATTTAGAGGAGGGTTATCGATGCGTAAACCGATTATTGCAGGTAACTGGAAAATGAACAAAACACTCTCGGAAGCTGTTGCTTTCGTTGAGGAAGTGAAAAACAACATCCCATCTACTGACAAAGTAGATGCAGCGATTGGTGCTCCAGCACTTTTCCTCGCACCAATGGTAGAAGCAGCTAAAGGGTCAAACTTGAAGCTCGGTGCACAAAACATGTACGACAAAGATAGCGGTGCCTACACTGGCGAAATCAGCCCAGTGATGGTCGCTGACCTCGGCGTGACTTACGTCATCCTCGGTCACTCAGAACGTCGCGAGTACTTCGGTGAGTCGGATGCGTTCATCAACAGCAAAACGAAAAAAGCGTTCGAACACGGTCTTACGCCAATCGTTTGTGTCGGTGAAACACTCGAGGAGCGCGAAGGCGACAAGTTCGAAGAAGTCATCAAAACACAAGTCGAAGGCGGTCTCGCTGACCTTTCTGCTGACCAAGTCAAACAACTCGTCATTGCGTATGAGCCAGTTTGGGCAATCGGTACAGGGAAATCAGCGGACGAAGCAGACGCACAAAGCTCTTGTAAATATGTTCGCGACGTGGTGAAAGGTCTTTACGGTGAAGACGTAGCGGCTGCAGTACGCATCCAGTACGGTGGATCTGTAAAACCAGAGAACATCAAAGAGTATATGGCACAGGAAGATATCGACGGCGCACTCGTCGGCGGTGCTTCACTTGAAGCCGCTTCGTTCCTCAAATTGTTGGAGGCGATTTAAATGGCTAGACCAGTCGCACTCATCATTTTAGATGGTTTCGGGATGCGTGACGAATCGTTCGGAAACGCAGTCATGGCTGCGAACAAACCGAACTTCGATCGCTACTGGGAGCAGTATCCACATACGCTCTTAAACGCAAAAGGCGAGTACGTCGGTCTTCCGGAAGGACAGATGGGGAACTCAGAAGTCGGTCACTTGAACATCGGTGCCGGCCGAGTCGTCTATCAGTCACTCTCACGCGTGAACAACGCAATCAAAGACCGTTCGTTATTCGACCGTCAGGCGATGAACCATTTGGCAGGTCATGTGAAGAAACATGATTCGAGCCTCCATATCATGGGTCTCGTATCAGATGGCGGGATTCACTCGCACATCAATCACATGTTTGCCATCGTTGAGTTCGCAAAACTCCACGGCATCGAAAAAGTGTACATTCACGCGTTCACGGACGGTCGTGACTGTGATCCGAAATCAGGAGCTGGTTTCCTCAAGGAAACAGAAGAAAAGCTTGCTGAACTCGGTGTCGGTCAAGTCGCTAGCGTGTCTGGTCGCTACTATGCCATGGACCGCGACAACCGTTGGGAGCGCGTCGAGAAAGTATACGACGTCCTCGTAAACGGTAAAGGCGAAGTTGGCACGGATCCAGTCGAAGTTCTCCAGAAGTCTTACGAGAACGATTTGACGGATGAGTTTGTGTTACCAACTGTCATCGAAAAAGATGGCAAGCCGGTCGCGACAATCCAGGACAACGATGCCATCATGTTCTTCAACTTCCGACCGGACCGGGCGATCCAACTCGCAAAAGTGTTCAAAGAGAAAACAGGCTTCAAAGGCTTCGAACTCTCAAGCAAACATCCAGAGAACATCTTGCTCGTCTCGATGACAAAGTTCTCGGATGAGGTCGACACGGATATCGTCTTCCCACCGGAAGATTTGAAAAACACACTCGGGGAAACACTCTCTGCGCAAGGATACAAACAACTCCGTGCCGCAGAAACAGAGAAATACCCACACGTCACGTTCTTCTTGAACGGACAAAAAGAACAACCATTTGAAGGTGAGGATCGTCTCCTTGTCCCTTCACCGAAAGTCGCGACGTACGACTTGCAACCAGAAATGAGCGCATATGAGCTCACGGACGGTTTGCTCGAGCGTATCGAGTCAGATGAGTATGATGCATACATCATCAACTTCGCAAACCCGGATATGGTTGGTCACTCAGGGAAGCTTGAGCCGACGAAGAAAGCGATCGAAGCGGTCGACGAATGCCTCGGTAAAGTAGTGGACGCATTACTTGCTAAAGGTGGAGCGGCCATCATCACAGCGGACCACGGGAACGCGGACATCGTCACGAACCCGGATGGCTCGCCGATGACGGCGCACACGACGGAACCTGTTCCATGTATCGTCACAAAAGAGGGAGTCGAACTGAAACCAGTTCTCGAAGGCGCGCTTTGCGACCTCGCCCCAACGCTTCTTCACCTTCTCGGTGGAGAGCAACCAGCTGAAATGACTGGTTCGTCAATCGTTACAAAATAATACAACTATTTTTCAAACGAAAAGGAGCGATTTTTCATGTCAATGATTACAGAAATTTACGCACGCGAGATTTTAGATTCACGCGGTAACCCATCAGTAGAAGTAGAAGTCTTCACAGAAGACGGCGGTTTCGGCCGTGCCCTCGTCCCATCAGGCGCATCAACAGGTGAGCACGAAGCAGTTGAGCTTCGCGATGGCGACAAGTCACGTTACCTCGGTAAAGGTGTCTTGAAAGCAGTTGCGAACGTGAACGACACGATCGCACCAGAACTTATCGGCTACGATGTATTCGACCAAAACGCAATCGATGCGAAAATGATCGAACTCGACGGTACGCCAAACAAAGCGAAACTTGGTGCTAACGCAATCCTCGGTGTGTCAATGGCAGCAGCTCACGCAGCAGCAGATGAGCTCGGTCTCCCACTTTACACATACCTCGGTGGATTCAACGCGAAGACACTTCCAACACCAATGATGAACATCATCAACGGTGGTTCGCACGCGGACAACAACGTGGACTTCCAAGAGTTCATGATCATGCCTGTCGGCGCGCCAACATTCCGTGAAGCGCTCCGCATGGGTGCTGAAGTATTCCACGCCCTCAAATCAGTTCTTTCTGGTATGGGTCTTAACACAGCTGTCGGTGACGAAGGTGGTTTCGCACCAAACTTGAAGTCTAACGAAGAAGCGATCACAGTTATCCTTGAAGCGATCGAAAAAGCTGGTTACAAACCAGGTGAAGACGTCTACCTCGCAATGGACGTTGCATCTTCTGAGTTCTACGATAAATCAACTGGTAAATACGAACTCGCTGGCGAAGGCAAGTCACTCACAACTGCTGAGCTTGTAGACTTCTACGCTGAGCTCGTTGACAAGTACCCAATCCTCTCAATCGAAGATGGTTGTGACGAAAACGACTGGGATGGCCACAAGCTTCTCACAGATAAAATCGGACACAAAGTTCAACTCGTTGGGGATGACCTCTTCGTAACGAACACATCTAAACTTGCTGAAGGTATCGAAAAAGGAATCGCAAACTCGATCCTCATCAAAGTTAACCAAATCGGTACGCTCACAGAAACATTTGACGCGATCGAAATGGCTAAAAAAGCTGGTTACACAGCAGTTGTCTCACACCGTTCTGGTGAAACAGAAGACGCGACAATCGCAGACATCGCTGTTGCGACAAACGCTGGACAAATCAAAACTGGTTCACTTTCACGTACAGACCGTATCGCGAAATACAACCAACTTCTCCGCATCGAAGACATGCTCGGCGATGTAGCGAAATACGACGGTATCAAGTCGTTCTACAACCTCAAAAAATAATTGATTGTTTCAGGCTCGCCAATCGGCGGGCCTGTTTTTTTGTGTGTGGAATATCCGTTTAATCAACGGTGGAAAAGCTGATTGGTCGTCTATCCGTCTTTGCGGCACCGATGCTTTCCTGCAAGAGTCACGGTACCGCTTTGACGGACGCGAACGCTCTGTGTCGAACTTCTTAGTCATTGAGACCTCGTGTTGTATACTGAACGTGACTGATAAAAAGTAGGGGGAGATTGGATGGACCAATCGAATGAACAAGAAAAAAGGTTGAGTGGCGGGAACGTATCCATCGTTCATCGAAAAGGGAACTACGTCTATCGTTCGCAAAAAGTGGGGAGTGAACGCATCCATTGCTATTTAAAGCATTTGGAGGCGAAGCAACTGTCTGGCGTGCCACGCTTTGTCGGTATCGATGAAACAAGAAGAGAGGTGCTCACTTATATCGAGGGGGAGACGGCAGACTATCCTCTTAAATCCTATATGTGGGCTGATGAGGCGATTCAAGACGTCGCGCGCTTGATGAGACGACTGCATGATGCGTCAATCGATTTTGAATGGACATCCGAATGGGAGCCAATCGATCACACACCACAACCGTTAGAGGTCATCTGTCATAACGACTTCGCTGTCTACAATACAATTTTCCATGAAGGAAAAGTGGCAGGAATCATCGACTTTGATTTGGCTGCGCCAGGTCCGAGAGCTTGGGATATCGTCTATGCCCTTTATACGTTCGTTCCGCTCAGTCGTCGCCATCAAGCTGAAACAGGGGAAGTCATCTATTATGATGCCGATCGAGACGATGCGATCTATAAAGAGCGTGTATCGTTGTTTCTCGAAGCCTATGGTTGGGAGCAAGCGGAGGTCGACTTGTTCGATATGTTACAACGACGGATTGAAGCGCTCTGTCTCTTGATGAAACGAAAAGCTGCGGAAGGAGACGTCGCCTTCCAAAAGATGATTGACGAAGGACATTACAATCATTACCAAGAGGAACTTCGATTTATTCGAACGCATGGACAGAAGTGGTTCTGAAACAATCTGAAGCGGGAATATAGAAAATGAAGCATGAATGGGGAGGCGATTTTCGTGATGATGCTCGGATTTCTTTTCTTGGTATTGCTCATTGGATTCGGCATTTGGTACTATCTCAAATCGCACCGGAATGACGATTGGTCATGACAACATTGTCATGACCTCTCTTTTGTGTCAGTTTGCACAAAATTTGGGTATACTCTCTACATAACGAGTAAAGGAGCCCATGCTTATGACACGAGTACGTAAAGCCATCATCCCAGCCGCCGGTCTCGGCACCCGCTTCCTTCCTGCCACGAAAGCCATGCCAAAAGAAATGTTGCCGATTGTCAACAAGCCGACGATCCAGTTCATCGTCGAGGAAGCCGTCGCTTCAGGCATCGAGGACATCATCATCGTCACGGGGAAGAACAAACGGGCGATTGAAGACCATTTCGACCGTGCGCTCGAACTGGAACAGAACCTCGAATCGAAAGGGAAGACGCGCTTGCTCGAATCGGTCCGACATTCCTCGAATTTGGCGAACATTCACTACATACGCCAACAGGAGCCAAAAGGTCTCGGTCATGCGATTTGGTGCGCCCGGAAGTTTATCGGAGACGAGCCATTCGCCGTCTTGCTCGGGGACGATATTATCGAATCCGATGTGCCGGCAACGAAGCAGTTGATCGACCAATATGAGGCCCACGATCGTTCGATCATCGGGGTGCAGCGTGTCCCGTATGAAATGACGAACCGATATGGTATAATTGACCCGCTTGCCGTCGAAGGGAAGCTCATCCCGGTGCGGACGTTCGTGGAGAAACCGCCCATTGATGAGGCCCCGTCGAACTTCGCCATCCTCGGTCGCTACATCTTGAAACCGGACGTCTTTGAGGCGTTGTCGGGACAAGAGGCGGGAGCCGGGGGCGAGATTCAATTGACGGATGCGATCGCACGCTTGAATGAGGCGCAGACGGTCTTCGCCTACGAATTTGACGGTCGACGTTACGACGTCGGAGAGCCGATTGGGTTCGTCGAGACGACGATTTGCCACGCGCTCAGCGATCCTGATTTAAAAGATGACGTCCATGCCCTATTGAAACGGCTTGTGGACGAACTTGATCAACAGTAAGGTGTGTTATTTTTGAAAACAATGCTTATGGTGTGTCAAAACTATTATCCGGAAATCGGCAGTGCCGGCAACCGGATGCAAAACATTACGCATTTGATGAAGCAGCGCGGGTATGAAGTCGAGGTCATCACGGCCGCCCCTTCGTATCCGAGCTTTGATATGTATCAGGACGACCGCTTCTGGAACGACCGGGAGTTAAACGACCAACCGTTCATCAAGCGACTCATCACGAAGAAACGGAAACATACGTCTAACATGGTCAGTCGTCTTTTCCTATTCCTTGAACAGATGGTCAAAGGGATCCGGGAAGTCCGTAAGCTCGAATTGAAGCCAGACGTCGTCTTTGCGACGACCCCTTCTTTTTTTATGGCGTTTGTCGGTGCTTATGCGAAACGAAAGTATCGTGTCCCGTTCATCTTGGACGTCCGTGACCTTTGGCCAGAATCGGTGAAAGGTGTCGGCGTCTTCAAGTACGATTGGGTGCTCACGCCGGCTTTTTGGATGGAGAAACGACTGTATCGTGTCGCCGATGAAGTCATCATCAACTCGGAAGGGTTCCGCAGCTATCTTCGTCAGCGCGGTGTGCCGAACGAGAAGATTCACTACATGCCGAACTCGATCCGGGAAGCGGAGCGCACGCTCGAGCGGACGATCCCACCGGACGACCGGATGGAAATCTTATACGCCGGGAACATGGGTCTTGCCCAAGATGTGTCGTTGTTACTCGAACTCGCCGAGCGATTCCGGGACGAGCCACGGGTCCACTTCAAATTGATCGGCTACGGCTATCGGAAAGAAGAGTTGAAACAGACGATCAAAGACCGTGGCTTCCAAAACTTCTTGTTCCTCGAGGCGATGCCACGGACAGAGGCGTTTCAGGCAATTAAAAATGCGGACGTCGCATTCGTCAGTCTGATCGAGCAAGAAGTGTTTGATACGGTCATCCCTGGGAAACTCATCGACTATATGGCGGTCGGCAAACCGATTGTCGCAGCAGTGTCAGGCCATGCGGCGAATGTCATTGAAGCGGCGGAAGTCGGCTACGTGTCACGGAAACGTGACATCGATGAGATCGAGCGGATCCTACGGAAGCTCCTCGACCGACCGGATTTACGGGAGGCACTCGGGGCGAACGGGATTCGTTACGTCAAAGAGAATTTATGTTGGGAAGAGAATATCGACGTGTTAGATCAAGTCGTACAACAGTTAGTGATGGAGGAAACACGATGAAGTCAGTATGTATGTTTGTATGGAACCATTTTACGAATGATGCGCGCGTCCTTCGTGAGTGCTCGGCACTCGCCGAGGCAGGCTATGAAGTCGATTTGATCGCGCTTCAAGATCCGAAAAATAAAGAGCTTTCAAAAGAAGAGATGCGTCCGGAAGGCTTCCGCGTCATCCGCGTGAAGCGTCAACCTTCGATTCTCGTCAACGCGCTCAAGTTCGCGAAGAAGACGTATCAATGGGTGAGCGAGAAACGGACCCGCCAAATCGGTGCGGGACTCGTCGGTGCCGGGTTGTTCTTACTTGCGCCGTTCACGATGCTCGCGCTCGGAGCGGCCATCGGGACGGTCTTGTTGCCGCAAGTGCGTAAGCAAATCGTCAACGCGAGTGCGATGCTCGAGATGGTGTTCGCTTCGACGAAAAAATCGTATGACTTTTACCATGCGAACGATTTGAACACGCTCCCGCAGGCACTCCTCGCTGGAAAAGTGTTCAACAAAGGTCGGATCGTCTACGACTCGCACGAGGTACAGACGGACCGTACGGGTTACGGCTATATTCAAAGTAACCTCGAGGGCTGGCTCTTGCCGTTCGTCGATACGATGATGGTCGAGAACCATACGCGTGCGGCACACAACGAAGAGTTGTACGGATTCTATCCGTACGTGCTCCACAACTATCCGTTCTACCGTCCGCTCGACTTCTCGCTCCGTAAGGACTTGCATGCACTCCTCGATTTGCCGAAAGACGAGAAGATCCTCTTGTATCAAGGGGGCATTCAAGCGGGACGCGGTCTCGAACAGCTCGTGCTCGCGGCGAAAGACTTCAAAGAAGGCACGCTCGTCATGATCGGGGACGGGAAGCTTAAACCGACGATTCAACAGTTGATCGAGACGGAAGGGGTCGGCGACCGCGTCAAGATGATTGACAAAGTACCGGTCGAAGCGTTACCTTACTATACGATGAACGCCTATTTAGGCTTCCAAGTATTGAACAACGTCTGCTTCAACCACTACTCGGCCTCGTCGAACAAATTGTTCGAGTATTTGATGGCTGAAGTACCGGTCGTCTCATGTGACTTCCCTGAAATCGAACGAGTCGTTGCGGGGAACGATGTCGGGGTGCTCGTCGATTCGCATGATCCACAATCGATCGCGGACGGCGTCAACCGGATGATTGAAGACCAAGCACTCTATGCGCGTGTCAAAGAGAACACGAAGACCGCGCGTGAGAAATATAACTGGGATTTGGAAAAAGAGGCACTCTTGAACGTCTACGCGAACGCCGCGGAGCGCAAGTTGCCGATTATGAAAGACGGTGCGCCAAAGCCAGTACAATCTTAAGACTGCGGCTTTTGCCGCGGTCTTTTTTCTATGGAGGGAGGACATTTATGAAACGTCAACAACAACATCTGTTGCGCCAACAAGTATGGCGCAAGCTACAAACCATCTCGGTGAAGGACATCGCCTGGATTATCGCAGGCTCCTTCATTCTCTCGTTCGGGGTCAACTACTTCACCGTACCGAACGACTTCTCGGAAGGTGGCCTGCTCGGGGTCACGATCATCCTGTACTACGTGTTCGGCTGGGACCTCGGGCTCACGTCGATCATCGGGAACGGGATTCTCTTTATCGTCGGCTATAAGCTGCTCGACCGTCGGACAATGGTCTATTCGGTCATCGCCGTCATCGCGACGTCATTCTTCCTCAGTCTGACACATGACTGGGGCAGCCCTGCCGAGGACAAACTGCTTGCGGCCGTCTATGCCGGAATCATGATCGGGGTCGGGATCGGCATGGTGCTCCGTGTCGGCGGGACGACCGGCGGGGGCGTCATCATCGCCCGTCTCATGGAGCGCTATCTCCACTTGAGTGTCGCCGTCTCGATGTTCATCATCGATGCGATCGTCGTCGCGACATCTGGCTTCTTCTTAGGGGAACAAGTCGTTCTCTATACGCTCATCGCCATTATCATCGGCTCGTGGGTCATCGATCTCGTCGCGGAAGGTCTCAACATCCGTAAAGCCGTCACGATCATCAGCGACAAGCAAGAAGAGCTCGCCGTCGTCTTGACGGAGACGCTCGGACGCTCGGCGACAATCATTCATGGACATGGCTACTATACGAAGCAGGATAAGAACATGTTGTATATGATCGTCGACAAACGTCAGATCGCACCACTCAAAAAAATCGTCCAAGTGACGGACGACCGTGCCTTCGTCGTCATCCACCAGGTGAAGGAAGTCATCGGGGAAGGATTCAGCTACCCGTCCCGATAATTTGAATGCTGGTGTTTTATTGATAACTTCTATATAATAAAAGGCGTGTAAATAGAAGGAGGAACTGACTACTATGCAAACGATCGCTACAATCAGCCTACTTGTCGTGGCTGTCTTATTGATTGTCGTCGTACTGCTCATGTCAGGTCGGTCGCAAGGTCTTGGAGCGATTGCAGGTGGCGCGGAGCAGTTGTTCGGACGCCAGAAAGCACGCGGCTTCGATGCTGTTTTGAACCGAACTGCAGCTGTACTAGGCACTTTGTTTTTCATTTTAGGATTACTAGTCGCATCATTATGATGATAAGGCTGATCGTTCTCGATTTTCACGTGAGGCGGTCAGCTTTTGTTTTTTCGATTTATTTTTTGGGAATAATGTAGATACGAGGAGATGACAGATAAAATGAAAGTGACAGCACCAAAACCGTTCTTCTTCGAGGGCGGAAAACGTGCCGTGTTGATGTTACATGGCTTCACTGGATCGAGCGCGGATGTCCGCATGCTCGGTCGCTTCCTTCAAAAAGAAGGATATACATGTATGGGACCGATCTATCGTGGTCATGCCGTCCCACCGGAAGAATTACTCCAATATGGACCGAAAGACTGGTGGGAAGACGTCTTGGACGCTTACCAGACGCTCGTCGACAAAGGTCATGAGGAGATCGTCGTCTGCGGACTCTCGCTAGGTGGCGTGATGTCGCTCCGTCTCGCCGAGGAGAAAGACGTCAAGGCGGTCATCCCGATGTGCGCACCGACGGGAATCGATGCCGAGGACCGCTTGTATAAAGGAGTCCAGGCATATGCCCGAGAATATAAGGGTAGAGAAGAAAAGTCGCCGGAACAGATTGAGCAGGAGATGGCAGAGTTCAAACCGATGCCAACATTGAAAGACCTCCGTGCCTTCGTCCGCGACACGGCGTCGAAGCTCGAGGACATCTTCGTCCCGACACTCGTCGTCCAAGGCGCCAAAGACAACATGATCGACCCAGAATCGGCGAATCAAATTTACGAGGCGGTCAACACGTTCCAAAAAGAGTTGCTCATCTATGAGAACTCGGGACACGTGATCACACTCGACAAAGAAAAAGAGAAACTGCACCAGGACGTGCTCGATTTTCTCGAAACGTTAGACTGGTCAGTCTAAGAAGGAGGTGTCACGTTGAATTTACGTGACCAATTATTAGAGATTCTACAGGCGAGCGAGAAACCGCTCTCTGTCGATCAACTGACCGAGCGACTACAGCTCGCGTCGACGGATGACTTCAAAGAGCTCATCCGCACATTGAATGCCCTCGAGGAAGAGGGTGCCATCGGCCGGACGCGGACGAACCGTTACGGGACGCTCGCCACGCTCGGACAAGTCGCGGGAATCATCTCGATTCACCAGCGCGGCTTCGGCTTCTTGTCGGTCGAAGGGGAAGCGGAAGACGTGTTCTTGCCGCCCGACCAACTGAAGGACGTCTACCATGGCGATACGATTCTCGTCAAAAAACGCGAGGACAACCGTGGCAAGACGGAAGGGATTTTATTGAAAGTACTGAAGCGCGGACTCTCTGAGTTCGTCGGGACGTATACGCTCCCGAGCGGTCGACTCGACCAGTTCGCCTTCATCGAGCCGGATGACAAACGCATCAATTTCTGGCCGGTCGTCAACCCGGACAAGTCACTCGGTGCCGTCGACGGACATAAAGTCGTCGTGCGCATCACGAAGTATCCGGACGGACGCTTCGCCGGTGCCTGTGACGTCGTCCGCATCATCGGGCATAAGAACGACCCTGGCGTCGACATCTTGTCGATCGTCTATAAGCACGGTATCCCGACGGAGTTCCCGGAGGACGTGATCGCTCAGGCGAACGCGGTACCGGACGAAGCGGATGAGAAAGACTTCATCGGACGCGTCGACCTTCGTGACGAGACGATCTTCACGATTGACGGCGAAGATGCGAAAGACTTGGACGATGCCGTCCACGTCAAAAAACTCGATAACGGCAACTACGAGCTAGGTGTCCATATCGCCGACGTCTCACATTACGTGAAAGAGGGCTCACCACTAGACGTCGAGGCGTTCGAACGTGGGACGAGTGTGTATCTCGTCGACCGCGTCATTCCGATGCTGCCGCACCGACTCTCGAACGGGATCTGTTCCCTCAACCCGCACGTCAACCGCTTGACGCTCAGCTGCGTCATGGAGATTTCTCCGCAAAACGGGAAAGTCGTTCGCCATGAGCTATTCCCGAGTGTCATCAAGACGACGGAGCGGATGACGTATACGAACGTCCGTGAGATCATCGAACGTGATGACGAAGAGACGTTGAAAAAGTACGAACCGTTCATCGGTGAGTTCGACCTCATGGCCGAGCTCGCGGAAGTGCTTCGGAAACGTCGTAACTCGCGCGGTGCCATCAATTTCGATTTCGCTGAGGCGAAGGTTGTCGTCAACGAGGAAGGGAAGCCGGCAGATATCGTGCTTCGTCCACGTTCGGTCGCCGAGAAGTTGATCGAGGAGTTCATGCTCGCAGCCAACGAGACGGTTGCGGAACACTTCCACAAGATGGACGTGCCGTTCATCTATCGTGTCCACGACAATCCGAAACCGGACAAGCTCGACTTCTTCTTCGACTTTGTCGCAAACTTTGGCGTTCACATCGAACGCATCAAAGGGCAGACAGTCGAACCGAAGACGCTTCAAAAGATTTTGAAGGCAATCGACGGAGAACCGGAAGAGCCGGTCATCAGTACGATCATGCTTCGTTCGATGCAACAGGCGAAATATGACGACGTCTCGCTCGGTCATTTCGGACTCGCGACAGACTTCTATACGCACTTCACGTCACCGATTCGTCGTTATCCGGACTTGATCGTCCACCGTCTCATGCGCACGTACGTCTTCAACAACGATTTGTCGGAGAAGACGATCGCGAAGTACGAGGACCGTCTCGGGGGGATCGCCGAACAGGCATCGAAACGGGAACGTCGCTCGGTCGACGCAGAGCGTGAGACACAGGCGCTCAAGAAAGCCGAATACATGGAAGCCCATCTCGGTGAAGAGTTCGATGGTGTCGTCGCCGGCGTCACGAACTTCGGGATGTTCATCGAACTTCCGAATACGATCGAAGGGCTAGTCCGTCTCCAGTCGATGGATGACTACTACCACTTCGACGAATCACAGCTCATGTTGCTCGGCGAGCGGACGAAACGTCAGTTCCGCATCGGGGACGCCGTCCGTGTCAAAGTCGATGCCGTCAACTTAGACGAGCGGACGATCGACTTCACGGTCGTTGGTATGCCGAAACGGGAACAGTCAAGCCGTCGCCAACCGACGACGATCAAAGCGAAAGGCGGTCGTCCGAAGAAGGACGAGAAAGACCGTCGTGGCGGTCGCGGTCGGGACGACAAGAAGAAGCGTGGCAAACCAGGAAGACCTGGCAAGCCGGGCAAACCAGGTGAGAAACCGAAACGAGACGGGGAGAAGTCTTCCCAAGGCCGTTCGGCACTCGACCTGAAGAAGAAAGACAAGCACAAACGAAAAGGCGACGCCAAACGAGGTGCGAAGAAACGTCGCTGACGGGGAAGGGCTTGTCCCTTCCTCCGTATCTTGTAGATAAAGGACTGAATGTGTATGGCCAAGAAGAAAGATTCGAACGCACTCGCCCAAAACCGCAAGGCGTCCTTCGATTATGCGATCGAAGATACGATTGAGGCGGGCATGGTGCTCACAGGGACGGAAATCAAATCGGTCCGTCAATCGAAGATCAACATCGCGGATGCGTACGTCCGGTTCGACGGGGGTGAGGCGACGCTTCACAACTGTCATATCAGCCCGTTCGAACAGGGGAACCGCTTCAACCATGACCCACTCCGCGTCCGGAAGCTGTTGTTGCATAAGAAGCAAATCAATCAGCTCATCGGAGCGTCAGGGCGTGACGGCTACACGATCATCCCGCTCAAGGTTTATATCAAGAACGGGTTCGCCAAGTGCCTGCTCGGCGTCGGAAAAGGGAAGAAGAAGTACGACAAACGAGAGGACTTGAAGAAGAAAGACGCGAAGCGTGACGTCGACCGTGCGATGCGCGATCGGCAAAAATACTGACAACGGATCCTAATTGTGGTATATTAAATGGAGTACCAATTACCACCTCGGGGACGTTATGGATTCGACGGGGGTAGGTCGGTCGTATGTGGCGTGTCGAGGGGTCGGCCTCGTTAAAACGCAAACGCCTATAACTGGCAAAACTAACACACAACTCGCAGCAGCCTAAGTGCCCTGCGGATCCTGACATCCATCGCTTGTGTGGATGACTTTCAGGGTCTCAAACTAAGCAAGCTACGCTTCAACCTCGCCGTCTGAGGGCGCGAAGAAGAGATGAAACAGACTGGATGCGACAACGCCTGTTTATCGGCAGTGTCACATCGAGATTCAATAGATAAACTACACACGTAGAAGCATACGTTACGATGCCTTCGGACGCGGGTTCGACTCCCGCCGTCTCCATTTTGAAGCAGTCTGTAACGACTGCAATCAATGATTTTCATGAAGACCTTCTAATTTCATTGAGATTAG
The DNA here is from genome assembly GCF_042652865.1 of Exiguobacterium profundum. Taxonomy (GTDB): domain Bacteria; phylum Bacillota; class Bacilli; order Exiguobacteriales; family Exiguobacteriaceae; genus Exiguobacterium; species Exiguobacterium profundum. The sequence goes on along the minus strand of NZ_JBHSHG010000001.1, from coordinate 1,326,978 downwards.
AGGGTCTTTGCTTTTGATTGAAGCCACAAAGAAAGGAAGGTGAAACGCATGGGGAAATATCAATTAGACAAGAGAAGCAAAGTAGCTGCGGCGAAGTACCAAGACGGCAAAAAGCCGACTGTCTCGAACAAGAAGGAACGATTGAACCAGCTTCGTGAAGCGTATTTGCAGAAGCAACAAGAGAAGAAGTGATTTGACGAAGGATAGGATAATTTATCTAACTTCAAACGTTCTGCTAAAAAGTTTATTTATAAGGAAAGGTCCGCCTGTGCATACATTTTTGTATAGTTGGACCTTTTCTTGCTTTCCTTATTATTAATCCAATTCGGCTTCACTCTCACCACAAGTTAAATAAATCCTCAACATTAGAATTAATTTTATCATATAACAAGAACAATCTGATTTCTGTTATCAAATCATTAACGACAAGTGTGACGTTCCTTAAGAATCTGCCTATAGACTGCAAATCGCTAGATTAATACGAAAACGCCTGTTTATAGGCAGAGTCACATTGAGATCCAATAGATAAATTAAATATATATAAGAACACGTTACTAAGCCTTCGTACAAAGGTTCTAATTCCACCTTTTATATTAATTTTAATAAAACAAATATTTGAAAAAAATGAAACTTATGTTGAAACTGATCGTAAATTATCTCATAGCTTGAAAATAAATATTACTTTGAATTTAAACTGAGGAGGAAAAGTTATGAGATTTGAAACAGTAGTATATAAAAATAGTGCGGGTGTAAAAGAAGTCATTGAACTAAAAGATATAGCTGAACGTCCTGATTATGAAGTCGTTAAGAAAAATTTATACTGTGGATTTGATAACTGTCCTTCAAGAATTGAATATGTTCCAAAGGGAAAAAAGATAGCTCATTTTAGAACGTGGCCAAAAGATAATCATTCTGAAGATTGCGTAAATTATTTTGAAAGAGAAATAAAAAATGCATCGATTAAAAATTCAGCAATTAATACTGCGAAGTTAAAAGACTCTCATATTCGAGATATTTTAAAAACAATGCACAAAAATGCTAATGAAACCTTAGAAGAAAAGCAATTAAGGTTAAGTAAACAGCGTGATAAATATAAGAAAAAAAAGAATAGTACAGTTGACTCTTCAAAAGTACCGATTGTTGAAAATGTAGTAAGACCTTCAACTAACAACGATGAACAATATCAAATTGAAGGAAAAAGAGCACCAAATGTTCGAAGAAGATATAGCCCGAATGATATAAGTGAAAGTGATATCGGTAATGCTATAGGTATTATAGGAAATATGTTAGATATACAATTATTTGACAAAAGATGTATTTTTACTTTGAAAGGAAGGAATAATCGCTTTAATCTTTATTTCGAAGAAGAGTTTTATTCTAGTGCTGCTTTAAACATAGATACCACATTAAAAAGTTTAAAACAGATTCTTGATAGGGGAACTACAATCTCATTAGCTTGTGTAGGTAATGTTGTAAAAAGAAGGGATGAAATATGTATGATTGTAAGTAATCCAAATCACATACGGGTTGACAATTATACAATGGAGGCTTATATATACAAAAGTAATAATTTATAAAACAATCTTTTAATTAGATTTTGAATGAATTGGAACCCAATCGGATGATGGAAGCTAAAAAAGACTCGAACCTTATTAATCAAAGTTCGAGTCTTTTTCCACGTTAAAAGAGATGTTTGATGAAATCTATTCGATTGATTTATGTTCACCCCAAGTTGAAAATTCACGAAAATAGTTTCATTTTCATTTTGTCACATAAATAATCCAAGCAAGATTAGCAAATTAAAAATCAGGGGAGTTCCAAATCGCATAAACTCACTTAGAAGGTAGTGCATGTTGAACAACTCGACGTTTTCTCGGCAAATCAAATTTTTTAATATAGCCGACGTGGTGCCAACAATTCTAATTTTACTTCATTGGTTATCGAAAGTCGGGTCTAAGAAATTGTTCAGTCAAACACTCGACTGATCCAGCGTTTGAAAAAGGGTTGGCCTGATTGTGTCACGCTATGATTGTCGAGCTCCACCTCTTCGATCGTCTCATTCGGAGACCTCAATTGAATCGTCATCTCGTCACCAAGCCCGGTCGTGACACCACTCTCAAATTGAAGATTTCGCGTCACATACGCGTTTGCGTATAAGAAACCGCCTTTTTCATCAACTTGTACCTCCTGAATCGTATAGTGGAATTGCTCGACCCAATCTCGTTGACCGAGGAGGAGCCGGACGACGTCATCTTCGTGTGACAGTTTCGTTCGTTCGATATTTTCAAGAGGAGTATGCGCTTCAATCGCTTCTCGCTGCGCTTCTAAGATATCTTTGAAGTGGTGTGTCGCAACTTCCGTCGTCCATGCAGCGGAACCTGTCTTCGACTCGGTCGCATAATGGAAAAGAGCAAATCCAATCAAGGCGAATAACGCCAGGACACTTACTCGTTTGAACTGTTTCATCGTCGAGCTCCTTCCATATCAATTCAAGATCGAGGAGATTAAAAGGGTGTCAATGGACCTCGCTATTATTCGAGAACATGACCTATCGACCGGTGATTTGATCCAACCAATTCGCGACCAAGTCCGCACTGCCATCTTGGAACATAAATATGGATACCCCGACCATCACAAGCCCGACTAAAATCAATCCACCTTGTTTTGCGCTACTTGCAATCCCTCGCACGATGAGGATCACTCCCAACCCAAGCAAAAGAAAATACCAAAATCCCATGAATATCCCTCCTTTTTCTAATTATTCTCATTTTAGTATGAATCGGTCGAGCAGGCTCTACATACTTAGACTGATTTATCTTTTAAAAAAGAAGGGTACATTACCTCTATGCGAATAATTAGGGGAGTGACCATTATGCGAAAAACGATTGTCATTGCGGGGGCGAGCGGCTATATCGGCTCGAACGTGATGGAGCAGCTGAAGGAAGAGTATGACATCATCGCTTTATCGCGATCGACGAAGAATAAAGAAGATGAGACCCATATCACGTGGCGTGCCTGTGATTTGTTTTCATATGAGGCAACAAAAGAAGCATGTGAGGGCGCGGATTACGCGATGTTCCTCGTCCACTCGATGATTCCAGACGGCGGCTTGACACAAGCGACGTTCGAGGACATGGACGCGCTCATTGCCGATAACTTCGCCCGGGCGACGAAGGCGAACGACATCGAACAGATCGTCTATTTGAGCGGGATCATCCCGAAGCAAGAGAAGACGTTGTCGCGTCATTTGAAGAGTCGACTTGAGGTCGAACGCATTCTCGGTGGCCAGGGCGTGCCGGTGACGACGATACGGGCGGGACTCATCATTGGGCCGGAAGGTTCGTCGTTCCCGATTTTAGCGAAGCTCGTCAAGCGTTTGCCGTCGATGATCTTGCCACGATGGACGAAGACGGAAACACATCCGATCGACATCCGTGAAGCCGTTCAGGCGCTCATCTCGGTCGTCGGTACCGAGTCGCTTTATGACCGTCATATCGACATCGGGGGTCCCGAGGTGATGACGTATCGGAAGATGATCGAACAGACGGCCGAAGTCATGGATAAGCGTCGCGTCTTGATCGACTTCCCGTTCCCGACAATCAAACTGTCGCGGCTATGGGTCATGGCGGTCACGGGTGAACCGAAGGCGACCGTCTATCCGCTCGTCGAGAGCATGGGGCACGCGATGGTCGCAGAAGACACGGTCGAAGGTATCGGCCAGGGAGAGATTCCGTTCAAACAGGCGGTCGAACATGCGCTTGAGGAAGAAGAGAAGCAATCCTCGGGCGGTAAGAAGAAAAAGCAACCGAAATCGTATACCGTCCGCTCGATTCAGCGGTTCGGTTTGCCGGAAGAAAAGTCGGCGCTTTGGATTGCGGACACGTACTTCGAGTGGCTCGGTCGTTTTATGTATCCGCTCATTCAGACGACGAAAGAAGACGATGATTGGGAGATTGCGCTGCTCGATCCGTCGTTCGTCGCGCTTCATCTATCGCTTGAACAAGAAGCGACGGACGATATGGCATCCTTTGCGATTGACGGGGGCAAGTTCGTCAAGTTAAGTGAAGAGGATCAGACAGGGCGTCTCGAGTTTAGACGCTTACCGGATTCGGATGAAGGACTCGTCGCCATCCATGAGTTCGTCCCAGCACTTCCGTGGTGGTTCTATACGAAGACACAGGCGAAAGCCCATCTCGTCGTCATGTGGTTATTCGGTCGTCATGTGAAGTTGCTGGCGAAAGACGCGGAAGACGGCGATCAAGTCGTAGAGGCTCCGACGAATTGAAGGGAGACGCATCGAAAGGTGCGTCTTTTTTATTCTATTTTTTGGAAATACGGTACAATCAATGTAACCTTACACAGAATGGAAAGATATACATATGAAAAAGCAACGACTCTTCATTCTATTCATAATAATCTTCATCACAAGCGGCTGTTCGCCCTCTGAAGTTTCGGACCCTTCGGATACTGAGTCAGCATGGCGTATCGTCAAAACAGACACGAATCAAACGTTCACGTTCGTCCCCTTGTACGAGAGCTATGCCAATTACTTAAACGAAAGTGACGAGGCATCTTCTCGACAAGTTGATCAAGCGAAGCTCGAGGAAACCGTCGTTCAAGATATGAAAGATGCAGCGGACGAACTGGACTTAGCACTTCCGTTTGCGTATGCACGTCCATTCTTTGCGCCGACACCGTATAAAAAGGTTTTATCGGAACGGATTGATCAACTCAAGGCACAAGAGACTGAGATTCAACGAACGATCGAACAAGCGGCACGCGATTCAGCGAAACAGTTAGCGGGAGAGGATAAGGTGGTTTTCATTGCCCCTCTGTTGACGGAGTTCGATGATGCGGTTGAATCGATGGGCGGGGTGACCGCATTTGCGTTAGAAAAAGATGTCATCGTGATTCTCGTTCGCGAAGACGTGGATTTGGAAATGCTTGCTTTTGTAATGGCGCACGAGTATCACCATACAGTCCTCGCTGAAGATCCGGAAGTGCGCTCGACGTCTCTATTAGATTACATCGTTGGGGAGGGGAAGGCGGATACATTTGCAAAATCGCTTTATCCGGATGTGAGACCGGTTTGGATGGAAGAGTTGGATCCTACGACCAGAGAGCAATTGATGGACCAAATCGCGACCGGTCAAGTGGATTATGCTCAACTGACGAACGGGGATGAAACCCTAGGCGTTCCCAGATGGAGCGGTTATCAAATCGGGGGAGAGATTGTGAATGGCTATTTACATGAACATCCTGATTTAGAAGTCGAGGCGTGGACGAATCTACCTTCCGAGGAAATGGTGAAGTCTTCACTCTACGCCGAGTCATTCGAATCAGGCGATTGAATTGAGATATGGAGGATTGAATGAATCGATGACACAGCAAATGAATAATAATGAAAAACGGCTCAAATTGTTTAGGCATGCCGAGGTCGCCGAACCGAGATTTCTTGGTGAGGGTGCTTGGCATGAGGCGTGGAAAGTCGTAAAAGATGGTTGCGAACGGGTTCTTCGGATTCCGAAAGAAGTGGCGTATGGAAAGCGAGTGGCGTTCGATTCTAATGCCTTGACGGCAGAGTACGCAGCTACGAAGCTATATTATCAGTCCGTCAACCAAGCCGTTCCTGGAGCGGTGCCTGATTTTTACGAATTCTACGTATCTCCTGATTTCACGTATACATTAGAGTCGTTCGGAGGCGATTCGCTTTCGTTACATACAATGACGATAGAGCAAGCTGTCCATATCGGAGTCCAAGTAGGGGAAATCTATCGGAAAACGGATCAAATTGAACACGGTGTCGAAGGACTCGGATATTTGATCTGGACGGAAGAAAAGAAGCTGCATGGTAGCTTGAGCGGGGACCTACATACGTTTATCCGAGAAGAAAGTGATGAACAGTTGTCAGATTACAAAGTGCTGTGTGAAGCATATCCTGAAATTCAAGATGATGTGGTAGCACAAATGCTTCATGCGGCGACAGAATTGCGGAACAAACAGGTTTCTGTCCCAAGTCTCGTTAACCAAGATGCGTCTCCTGAAAATATTTTATTGAAAGGGGATCGAGTCTGTTTAATCGACCCGTACCCGATTGTCTATGCACCGCGAGGCATGGCAGGGAACTTCATGAATTTATATGAGAACTACTTTCTCGCGTTGTCACAAACGGAGCGCTACCGAAAGCATCAGTTTGATACGTGCGAAGACCAGTTGAAAGCCATAGCAACAGGTTTTCTCGAAGGTTATTGTGACGGAGACGAGTCCATCATTCGTGAAGTTCGAGGGGAACAACTGCTCCAATTACTCGAGACGGTGTATCTCCATCATCAGTTGTTAAGCCAAGAAGAATTGATGCGAGAAGATATCATTCGTTATGGAGATAAGCTGGCCATCACGACTCGGTTATTCGAATTGAACGATTCGCTCAAACGACTTGCTAGGACATGTTTGACTGAACGATGGTCTCTTTAACCAATCATAGACGTGATGCTTCTTGTTTTGTACATTCTGTTAACGTTTTTCTCAAACCGTTTACAAGCCCTCTTTCCAGGCGTACACTGAACTCGTTTTTGAACTGATTGGAAAGAAGGAATGTATGATGCAAGACTCACTCTCCACGCGTGAGATGTGGCAAAAGGACATCTCGGCCGGAATTACAGTTGGCGTCGTCGCCATCCCGCTCGCCATGGCATTTGCCATCGCCTCGGGAGTCCCGCCGGTGTACGGGCTCTACACGTCCATTTTTGCCGGAATCCTCGTCAGCCTGTTCGGGGGTTCGACGTTCCAGATCGCCGGACCGACGGGAGCGTTCATCCCAATCGTCTCGGGTGTCGTCCTCGCATACGGATATGAGGGGTTACTCGTCACGACCGTTCTCGCCGGAATTTTGCTGCTCCTCATGAGCGTGCTCCGGGTCGGACGGCTCATCCGCTTCATGCCCCGGGCCGTGACCATCGGTTTCACGGCCGGTATTGCTGTCGTCATCTTCGTCGACCAGCTCGATGAGTTGTTCGGGGTCACGTTTGAGAAGGCACCGCACTTTCATGAGAACTTGCTTCGCCTCGGTCAAGCGTTGCCCGAAGCGTCCGTGTGGCCGATCGTCATTGCCGGAATCGGCTTTTTGACGCTTTGGCTCGTCCCGAAGCTGCCGTTCCGTTTACCGCTTTTACTCATGGCGATGCTCGTCCCGACGTTTGTCAGTGTCCTCATCCCGGGTGAGGTCGCGACGATCGGAAGTGCCTATGGCGGCATCTCGAGCGGACTGCCAACATTTAGCTGGCTCACAATCGACCTAGACTTGATCACAACGCTCCTCCCGTCCGCATTCGCCATCGCCTTCCTCGGTGCGCTCGAGTCACTTCTTTCGGGAACGGTCGCCGACGGGATGGCGGGGACGAAGATGAAGCCGGACAAGGAACTGTTCGGGCAAGGGCTTGCGAACGTGATCACACCGTTCTTTGGTGGGATCCCGTCGACAGGTGCCATCGCCCGGACGGCGACGAACATTCAGGCGGGAGCGGTCAGCCGACGTGCCGGGGTCATCCATGGGATCACGGTGCTCGTTGCGGTTCTCGTCCTCGCGCCGTTCGCGAGTTACGTACCACTCGCTGCACTCGCTCCGATCTTGATGCGGGTCGCCTGGAACATGTCCGAACGTCATCACGTGATGGCGATGTTGCGTCATCGTTCATCCGAGTCGCTCGTCTTACTCGTCACGCTATTATTAACGGTATTTGTCGACTTGGTCGTCGCCGTCGAGGTCGGGGTCATCTGTGCGCTCGCGCTCTTCGCGAAACGAATGGCCGATACGATCGATGTGCGTGAACGGACAGAACGGTACGTCACGCGAGACGGCCAAATCGTCTTCAGTGTCGAAGGTCCGCTCTTCTTCGGTGCAGTCGAGTTGTTCGAGCACGTCCTCCATCACATTCATCGGGAACCGAACGTGTTCATCTTCAACTTTCACCGCTGCCCGGTCATCGATGTGACCGCGGTCGAAGAGTTGCGTCGTGTCGTCACCGAGCTGAAAGCAGCCGACCGGCATGTCATCTTCGCGCATCTGTCGCCATCGGTCCGCGCGACGCTTGCTCACTATGGGCTACTCGACGGGATTGAGACGTTCGAGACGACCCAGGAAGCGATCGAGGCATCTTAACGAACGGACAAGATGTCGCCGAACGGGACGCGGCGCACTTTGCCGTCGAACAGCTCGACCTCGCGCTCGGCGTAATAGATGGCATGGACGTAGCCGCGCATGCTTTTCATCAAGCCGTCCACGAACAAGGTCACCTCGACCTGGTCGCCTTCACGGATGGCCCGTTCGAGCTCGGTCTGCCAAAGGTAGAGGAGCTGTTCGTCCAAGTCGGGCAGCTCAATCTTTTGGATTTGGGCATAATAACGTTTCAGTAGGGCGACGTGCTCGGGCATGAGAAATGGGATCCATTTTAACTCACCCCGGTCACGATAGCGGGTCTTGCTCATGAGGAATCGCCTCCTTGTTTATGTCCGCCGATTAGACGTTGGCGCGTCCGGAGCGGACTGTCTTTTAGTAGGCTCGACGCCGGTCGGATCGTGCCGCGACCGAACCGGACGTTCAGGCCGTCAATCAAATCGAGGAAGTCGAGCCGTTTCGCTTTCGCCCATTCGTCTTCGAAGAACGATAACTGGACGTGATCGCTCCGTGGCTCGAGCTTGCCGAGAGCGACCGAGACGTAACGGACGGCCTCCGTCTCTTCCCAGCCGTCTAAAAATAGCTGCAATAAGATCGGGAGAAACTCTTGCTCGTCCGCTGTGAAGCGGGGGAGCTTCTTTTGTTTACTGAAGCCAGCCCGGTCGCTCGTCCGCGTATAGCGCACCCCGAGATGGATCGTCCCTCCGACGAGTCCCGCTTGCCTGGTTCGCATGCCGACTTCGACCGCGATCGCTTGTAAGACGAGCCGGATTGCGGAATACGTCGTGTAGTCTTTCATGAGGGTGATGCCGTGTCCGATCGACTTCGGTCGCATCCGTTTCGCACCGAACAAGGAGCTCGCCGGCAGGATGGTTGGCGACTCGTCGATGCCCCAGGCGTGATGCCAAAGTTCTGCACCGATGACACCGAACTTTTCATGAAGGGATTCGAGTGGGTAGCGGGCCAAGTCCCCAATCGTCCAGATGCCGAGCCGCTGCAGGTGGACCGCCATCTTCGTCCCGACGCCCCACATCTTCTCGATCGGCGCCGGATGGATGAGCCGTTCGACGTCCTGGAGAAGGCACGTGACGACACCTTCCTTTTTTGCATGCAAATCGAGGACGAGCTTGGCGAGGACGTTGTTCGGTCCGATGCCGATGGTGACGGGAATGCCTGTATAGCGAAAGATCGTCGCACGCATGAGGTGGGCGACGTGCTCGTCATTTCCGAACAGCCGCTCTGTCCCGCTCATGTCGACGAGCGTCTCATCAATCGAATAGACGCGAATCGCCTCGGGTGGGGCGAACTGATGCAGGATGTGGATGATTTGAATGGAAACGTTCAAATAATGACTCATCCGCGCCTCGGCATACAAAACGTCCCGTCGTTCGTGCCACGGAAGGCGGTCGATGTGGAAGCGACGTGACCCGGTCTTGATTCCGAGCTGCTTCATCTTCGGGGTCGCCGCGAGGACGAGTGCCCCGCTGTCCTGGAGGTTCGAGAGGACGACGAGCTTTGTCTTGTAAGGATTTTTGTTGCGCGCGGCACACTCGCAACTGGCATAGAACGAGACGCTGTCGATACAAAAGATTCGTCTGCGCATCGTCACCACTCCTTTTTACGAACAAATGTTCTGTTTTTTTCATCGTAACACGGTCTCACGTCATCTCAAATAGTGAATTGAAAATATTTTTACAAATACTTTTTGAAAATTAACCAAAATTTATAGGTTTTCACGTGTCAAAAAACCAACTTTTAGGAAGTTTTCGTAAAAAAGTCTCCGAATTGGTTCGATTTTCGTTATAATAGACGGGTATGTAAGTGATGAATTGATAGAAAGATGGAGGCTATTAGTGTGATCCAATTTGTAAAACAGTTAACGAATGATCAAAGCCGGCGTTTGAAAGCGTACGAACGACGGGTCGCGCGTATTAATGAATTAGAGACAACGATGAAAGCCCTCTCGGATGACGAGATGCGTACATATACGGAGACGCTCAAAGCACGTCTCTTGGATGGAAAGAAAGTGGACGACATCGCGGAAGAAGGGTTCGCTCTCGTCCGCGAAGCGTCAGTCCGTGTGCTCGGAATGCGTCACTATGACGTCCAGCTCATCGGTGGGTTCGCCCTCCTCGAAGGGAACATCTCGGAGATGCCGACGGGGGAAGGGAAGACGCTCGTCGCCGCTTTGCCGAGTTACGTCAAGGCGCTCGAAGGAAAAGGCGTCCACGTCATCACGGTCAACGATTATTTGGCGAGACGTGACGCGGAACAAATCGGGAAGATCCATGACTTCCTCGGGTTGACGGTCGGTTTGAACGTACCAGACATCGAAGCGGACGAGAAGCGTTCCGCATATCAGGCAGATATCACGTATGGGGTCGGGACAGAGTTCGGGTTTGACTACTTGCGTGACAACCTTGTCCATAAGCCGGAAGAACGGGTCCAACGTCCGTTCCATTTCGCCATCGTCGATGAAGTCGACAGCATCTTGATCGATGAGGCGAAGACGCCGCTCATCATCGCGCAGAAGGACCGGTCACATATCCGGTTGAAACAGTTGGCACAACAGATCATTTCTGAGTTCGAGGAGACCGACTACGAGGTCGACCTCGAGTCGAAATCTGCGACGTTCACGGAAGCAGGGATTGTCAAGATTGAAGAGCTGTTCGCCATCGATAACCTGTTCAGCGCCTCACACCAGGTGCTCTATCACTATCTCGTCCAGGCGCTCCGTGCGAACGTCTTGTTTGAGCTTGACGTCGACTATATCGTCCGAGAAGACAAGATTGAACTCATCGACTTGTTCACAGGACGCATCATGGAAGGACGAAGCCTGTCGGAAGGGTTGCATCAGGCGCTCGAGGCGAAAGAAGGCGTCACCATCACCGAAGAGAACAAGACGACGGCGGAGATTACGATTCAGCACTATTTCCGCATGTATCCGCTCGTTGGGGGGATGACGGGGACGGCCCAGACGTCGCGCCAAGAGTTCTTGAAGACGTACAACATGGACGTCGTCCAAGTGCCGACGAACCGCGAACGTCAACGTGTCGACCATCCGGACCGCATCTTCATGACGACCGAGCAAAAGTATGCGGCGGTCACTGAGAAAGTAGCGGAACTGCATACGACGGGACGACCGATCTTGATCGGGACGACCTCGATCGCACAATCGGAAGCCATCAGCAAGCATTTGAAGAAGAAGCGGATCGAGCATGACGTGTTGAACGCGAAGACGGTCGCTCAGGAAGCGGATATCATCGCGGACGCCGGTCAATTCGGCAAAGTGACGATTGCAACGAACATGGCCGGACGTGGAACGGACATCACGCTCGACGCAAAAGCGAAGGAAGCGGGCGGTCTCTTCGTCATCGGAACGGAGCGGCATGAGTCAAAACGTGTCGACAACCAGCTCCGCGGTCGTTCGGGACGTCAAGGCGACCCGGGTGCGACCGAGTTCTTCGTCTCGCTCGAAGATGAGATCGTGAAACGTTATGCGGCGCAGAAACTAGAACGCGTGGAGAAGAAGTTGAAGCCGAGTGCGACAGGTGAGGTCTCGTCGAAAGATGCGATCGAGATCATCGAATATGCGCAGACGACGATCGAAGGACTCGGTGTCTCGATTCGAGACTACTTGTTCAAACTCGATGACGTCTTGAACGAACAACGGAATATCATCTATACGATTCGTAACCAGGCCGTCAACGCCGATGCGGACGCCATCACGAAAAACGTCCTCGGCATGATGCGTCTCGCCCTCGAGAATAGCATCGACATGCATGTATCGGATGAACTCGTACCTGAGGAATGGCCAATCGATGAGTTGAAAGAAGACTTGCGCTACTTGACGATGCAGGAGCCGACATGGGCGAATGACATCGCCGATACACGTGAACTGAAGGATGCTTTAAACGACTGGATGGAGACGATCATCGCTACGACGGCGTCACGCCTCGAACAGGATGACATCGTCCTCTTCGCGAAAGAATCGCTTCTCCGTGCCGTCGACATGAAATGGACGGACCATTTGACGACGATGAGCGGATTGAAAGAAGGAATCGGTCTTCGCAGCTACGGTCAGGAAGACCCGAGCCGTCAGTTCGGAAAAGAAGGACTCGAAATCTTCGAACAGACATATATCAATATCGCACGGGATGTCACGACGGAACTATGCCAACTCGACCGTTACTTCGCCGAGATGGCAGAGGAGGAAGTATAATGCTAGGATTTCGTAAACGTAAACAGATTGAGACAGGAAATAAAGAGGAAGGGCGCCAATTGACGCTCGTGATCGACGATGCGATGGGGATCCCGAAAGAGGACGAGTACGTCTTCCGTTATCATGCGAAACGACTCCCGCCACTTCTCGACAATCAGCTCTCGATTGAGTTGTTGAATGCCGAATCGCTCGGGCATGACTTGTCGATCGTGGCGTTGTTCCGCAACACGCTTCCGAGCTCGTTCGAGATCAACGAATTGCCGGTCCTCTTGTTGGACGCAAATAACGTCCCGATCGGTCGGAAAGTCCTCGGACGTTCTGAACTGCCGAGCTTTGAGGCGTGGACGAGCAAACCGGTCTACTTGGACTTCTTCTTAGATGAGATGTTCGGAGAAATAGAATCCTACGACTCGCTCCGACTCGTCTTCCAAATGAACCCGATTGACCCGCTTCAGCCCGTGTCATCGGAAGAAGAAGCGAAGTTCTCGAAGGTTGCATGGCAACAGCTCATGCGGACGAACATCTCGACACCGCCAGTCGGAGAGAACGAGTTCAACTTGATGCTCGTGTCGGTGGAGAAGGAAGAGACGGACGTCACGGCGACGATTCTCCTTCGCAACGGCTACGACCGTCACTTGAACGTTGAGAAACTCCCGCTTGAACTCGTGAGTGGGGAGGACGTGGTCGGCTTCACGATGATTCGTCTCGAAGAGTCGGTCTACGGGAAACATGCGTACCCGGTATCAGTCACATTTGAAGAAATTGACGGAGATGGACCGTTTACTGTTCGTATCAAACAATAATAGGATGATAGACCTAATTTTTGTAAAGGAAATTAGGTCTGTTTTTATACAAAAATTTAATAGGAGGGAAAGGCGGCTGGTGTTATATTGAATATGGTTAGACAATTATCAACCAGAAAAAGGGGACAATCACATGAAAACCGCATTGAAATGGTCGATCGCGACCGCGCTCGTGTTACCAACCGTTTTGCCGCTACAGGCACCGAACGTCTTGGCAGAAGTGGACGAGGATATCGTCAAGCTCCGTTTCTTAGAGACGACAGACCTACATACGAACATCACGAACTACGACTACTTCCAAGACAAGGTCGATAACACGATCGGATTGACGAAAGTCGCGACACTCATCAATGAACATCGTACAGCCGCTGGGGAAACGAACACATTCTTGTTCGATAACGGGGATACGATTCAGGGGACACCGTTCGGCGATTACGTCCGTGAGAGCCAAGCTGGAAAAAATGAAGCGTTCGAACATCCGATGTACAAGGCGATGGCGGCATTGAACTACGATGCCGTCACACTCGGGAACCATGAATTCAACTTTGGTCTCGAATTCTTATACAACGCGATGGAGGGGTCGAAAGGGAAACTGCGTTTCGTCAACTCGAACGTCAAAGATTTAGAAGGCAACCCGATCGTCTCGAAGTTCAACGTGGATGGACAAGAGGTCCAAATCATCGAACGAACGGTCACAGACCTGGATGGGGAAACACATACGATCAAAGTCGGCGTATTCGGAGTCGTCCCTCCGAAAATCATGTCATGGGATTCGGGGAACCTTCAAGGTCGTGTGACGGCAGAGGATATCATCCCGTCCGCACGTGAAGCAGTACAAAAATTAAAAGGCCAGGGAGCGGACGTCGTCGTCGCCCTCGCGCACTCAGGGATTGGTGACAGTGCAGCGCTCGCGGATGAGCAACTCGACAGCGAAGAGAACGTCGGTTACGCACTCACGAAAATTGACGGGCTCGACATGGTCATGACGGGACACCAACACGGTCGCTTCCCGGATGCGAAAGGCATGTTCGCTTCGTTCCCGAACGTCGATATGACGAAGGGGACAATCAATGGCAAACCGGTCGTCATGGCGAACAACCAAGGGAAGGACCTCGGCGTCATCGACTTTGAACTTGAACTCGTGGATGGGAAATGGCAAATCGTTGATGCGTCAGCAGCACTCGATACGGTGACGGCTGATACGGCGGTCGACCCGACGATTCAAGCGTTGATCGAAGACGACCACTTGGCGACAATCGACTATATCAACCAACCGGTCGGTGAGATTCAAGATGACATCCAAAGCTACTTCGCACTGGTCCGTGACGACGCATCGGTTCAGTTCGTGACGAACGCACAGAAGTGGTATGTCGAGAAAGAACTCGAGACGAACCCAGAACTTTCTGCTTATAAAGAGTTACCACTCTTGTCAGCAGGCGCACCGTTCAAAGCGGGTGGTCGTGAATTGACAGATGCGAGCTACTATACGAATATCCCGAAAGGGCAAATTGCTTTGAAAAACGTCGCGGACCTTTACGTGTATCCGAACACGCTCGAAGTCGTCAAAGTGACAGGAAAAGATGTCATGGATTGGCTCGAGATGTCAGCGGGTGCGTTTGACCAAATCGAAGAAGATGGCGAAAACTTACTCAACCTTCAATTCCGTAGCTACAACTTCGATATTCTCGACGGTTTGACGTATGAGATCGATGTCACGGGTCCTGCGATGTTCGATGTCGGCGGGAAGCTCGTCAATGCGAACGCGAACCGCGTGAAGAACGTCGAGTACAACGGACAACCGATCAAAATGGACCAAGAATTCTTGGTCGCGACGAATAACTATCGCGCGGGTTCTTCATCGTTCCCAGGTCTCGGTGGCGGGAAGAACATCGTCTATCGCTCAGCGTATGAGACACGTAACGTCATCTCGGACTATATTGTGTCGAGTGGCAGTAACTTAGACTACAAAGCCGACAACAACTGGAAGATTGTCGCGGATGCGAAACGTTCGGTGACATTTGAAACAGCGGATGCGGGTAAGCAGTACTTGAACCTTTACGAAGGTATCGAAGCGACGGACGCGACGCGTGAGGATGCGGCAGGTCGCCTCTTCCGGACCTATACGGCAGAGCTCGAAGTGGCGCCAACTGACTTGACGCTCGCGGTCGATGTCATCAAACCGGGTGCAAAAGTCGTGACTGGGAAGACGGCTCCATCTGCAAACGTGACATTAAAAGATGGCAAAACGGTTCTCGCGACAACGACAGCCGATGCAGAAGGCATGTACCGTTTGACGGTCAAACCGCTCAAACTCCGTCAGTCATTGACGATTGAAAGCGAATTGAATGGGAAGACGATGACGGAAACGAAAGTCGTCGGTGCAGGTTTTGTCGGAACGCCAGCTATCTCGAAACGTTTGACGTACACGAATACAACCGTGTTGACTGGAAAAACGACGGAAGGGGCTACGCTCGTCCTTAAACGAGACGGGAAAAAAGTAGACTATGCGAAAGCTGACGAGAATGGGAACTTCACATTCAAGAGAAGTACAGGATTCTTTGCAGCAAAATATGAAATCGAAGCGAAAGATGTATCAGGAAAAGTAGTCAAGACAACATCGTTCGAGTTAAAA
Source organism: Exiguobacterium profundum (assembly GCF_042652865.1). GTDB lineage: Bacteria > Bacillota > Bacilli > Exiguobacteriales > Exiguobacteriaceae > Exiguobacterium > Exiguobacterium profundum. The sequence goes on along the minus strand of NZ_JBHSHG010000001.1, from coordinate 1,311,148 downwards.
AATGGATCAATCGTGACACCGAAGACGACGAAAGGTGTGAAGGCAGGCACACGCGCCTTGATCGGGAAAACAACACCGGGTGCGACGGTCGTCTTGAAAGACGCGAAAGGCAAGCAAGTCGCCAAAGTACAGGCGAGCTGGACAGGAACGTACACGTTCACGTTCAAAAAAGGCCTTACGAAAGGGACTTACAAAGTCATCGCAAGCGGATCGAACGGTTCTGGTGCAAAACAATCGACTCTCAACTTGAAATAAGTACGGAACGGCGTCCAATTCGGGCGTCGTTTTTTGTCGAATAAAAGTGTCTAAAATGTGAATGAAAGCCCTTACATTATCATTAACTCTTATGTATAATCAAACATGTAATCGGTTACATGACACGTGTAAACCGAAGAGCTGATGGGGTTTCGGCTACATATGTACGGAAAAGGGGACTGACAGATGATTACATTCTTCGTCGCACTCGCACTACTTTTGGTCGGGTATTTGGTATACGGTCGTTACGTTGAGAAGACGTTCGGCATCAAGGAAGAGCGGACGACGCCCGCCTATGCGTCTCAGGACGGCATCGACTACGTGCCGATGGGCAAAAAACGGAACTCGATGATTCAATTGCTCAACATCGCCGGTGTCGGACCAATCTTTGGACCGATCATGGGGGCGCTCTACGGACCGGTCGCCTTCCTTTGGATCGTGTTCGGATCGATCTTTGCCGGTGCGGTTCATGACTATTTGACAGGAATGATTTCCCTTCGAAATAACGGGGCACACTTGCCACAACTAGCGGAGAAGTTTCTCGGACGTTCACTTCGCCATATCGTCAATGGATTTGCACTTTTACTTTTACTTCTTGTCGGGACGGTGTTCGTCACGTCTCCGAGTAACATGATCAACAACTTGTTCGATGGGAATGCAACGACGCTCACCATCGTCATCTTCGCTGTGTTCGCTTACTACATCTTGGCGACGCTTCTCCCGGTCGATAAGATCATCGGACGCATCTACCCGTTCTTCGGGGCACTACTCGTCATCAGTGCCATCGGGATCGCGGTCAGTTTGTTCGCTCAAGGATACAAGATTCCAGAGATGACATTGACGAACATGCATCCGGACGGCTTGCCGATCTGGCCGCTCCTCTTCTTTACCATCTCATGTGGGGCGCTCTCTGGTTTCCATGCGACACAGTCGCCGATCATCTCGCGGACGACGATGAAAGAAAGCAACGGCCGTGAAATCTTCTACGGCATGATGATCGCCGAAGCGGTCATCGCGATGATTTGGGCTGGAGCGGCGATGGCCATCTTTGAGCCGGGTGAATTACTTGGACTCATCAGTGCGGGCACTCCGGCACTCGTCGTGCAAGAAGTGGCGACACTCATGCTCGGCAGCATCGGCGGGACACTCGCGATTCTCGGAGTCATCGTCTTACCGATCACGTCAGGCGACACGGCATTCCGTAGCGCACGGATGATTATCGCAGACTACATGTCAATCGCACAGAAAAAGTTCTCGTCGCGTCTTTGGATCGCGCTTCCACTCTTCGCGATCTCATACGTGCTCACGAACATGGACTTCCAAATGCTTTGGCAATACTTCAACTGGGCGAACCAGACGACGGCGGTCATCGCACTGTTCGTCGGGGCGATGTACCTCTACATTAAAGGGAAAAACCACTACATCGCGCTCCTTCCGGGGACGTTCATGTTGTATGCAGTCTGGTTCTACATTTTGACGGCGCCGATCGGCTTCAAGCTGGACGGAGTTCTTCCGTACGTCATCTCGACGCTCGGAACGTTGACGCTTCTCGTCTTGTTCCACAAACGGGCACGCGCGATGCGGGCAGCACAAATGGAATGTGACGTTCCGGTGAAAGAAGTCGCATAATCTCGACACGGGCTAATCGGTAGCCCGTGTTTTTGATTGCGTTAACATTGGGAAATGTCCATACTAGAAGGAACAGTTACGGAAGGTGGGAGCACATGAAACAAGAACAACTCAAAGAGATGCTCCATGCCGACACGCTCGGGGAAGAAATTGCGAGCGCGATCACGCACGGCTTAGGAGTCATCTTCAGCATCGTCGCCCTCGTCTTGCTCGTCATGAGCGCCACAGAGAGTGGGAGCACGTGGAACGTCACCGCGGTCAGTGTATTCGGGGCATCGATGATTTTACTTTATCTCTTCTCGACACTCATGCACGCCATCCCGCATCCACGGGCGAAACGGGTGCTGCAAGTGTTCGACCATGCGGGGATTTACTTACTCATCGCCGGAAGTTATACACCGTTTGCGCTCGTGACCCTTCACGGGACGCTCGGTTGGACGCTATTCGGAATTGTTTGGGGTGTTGCGATTCTCGGAATCGTGTGGAAACTGTTTTCGACCGGCAAGTACATGTGGGTGTCCAATGTGACTTACCTCGCACTCGGTTGGATCTGCATCATCGCCATACGTCCGTTATATGAATCACTCGGTCATCAAGGGTTCATGCTTCTCCTCGCAGGGGGGATCGCCTATTCGGTCGGCATCGTGTTTTATGTATGGCAAAAACTGCCGTTCAACCATGCCATTTGGCATCTGTTCGTCCTAGCGGGAAGCGTGTTCATCTTCCTCAGTATTTTACTCTATGTCGCACCTTCGACAAGCCTATAAGACAGCCGTCCTACGGGGCGCCTGTCTTTTTTGAAAAGTTGGGAAGAAAGTGCTGCAAACGGTTACAAAAATACAGACGAAATGACGTTTGTGTGTCATAATAATTGCAGACATCATCATAGAGATAGATGGGTGTAAAAGTAAGGGGGAAAATCAGATGGAAAAAGTGTTGCGCGATGGATTTATCTACATGTCACAAAACAAAACACTCAACAGTTTGGCAAAGAAATATGGCCTACGATTTGGTGCATCACGCTTTGTAGCAGGGGAAGACTTTAAGGCTTCTGTCCCGACGATTCGCGAATTGAATGCGAAAGGGTTGTCGGTCACGGTCGATCATCTCGGGGAATTTATTAAGACGGTCGAAGAGGCGAATACGAATCGCGACGAGATCATGCGTGCGATTGAAATTATGGCAGAAGAGCAATTAGACGCCTATATGTCACTCAAGCTGACATCACTCGGATTCGATATCTCGGACGAGTTGATTGAAGACAACATGCGTCAAATTTTGACGGTCGCACAACGAGTCGGGGTCTTTGTGGCCATCGATATGGAAGATGAGCAGCGTTGTGAAAAGACGCTCGAATTGTTTAAAAAGCTGAAGTCTGAATTTGACGGTCTTGGAACGGTCATCCAGTCGTACTTGTACCGCTCGGAAGATGACATCAATCATCTTGCGCCGCTCAAGCCGAACCTCCGCATCGTCAAAGGGGCATATAAAGAGCCGGCGACGGTCGCGTTCCCTGAAAAAGAGGACGTGGACCATAACTACGTGAAGCTCGTCAAACTCCATCTTGCGAACGGGAACTACGCATCCATCGCGACACACGATGACCATATGATTGACGCCATCATCGAGCACGTCAAAGAGAACAACATTCCACTCGACCAGTTCGAGTTCCAGATGTTATACGGGATCCGTGTCGAGCGTCAACTCGAGCTCGTGCGCCAAGGATACAAAGTCCGTGTCTACGTGCCATACGGTCGTGACTGGTACGGTTACTTCATGCGCCGTCTCGCAGAGCGCCCGGCAAACGTGGCGTTCGTGTTAAAGGGAATGGTGAAGAAATAAAATGAGCACGAACATCCGTCGAGGATGTTCGTGCTTTTTGATGTATGGATAACGTCGATGCGTTCGGTCTTCTATGTAGCGGAGGTGTTACGATTTCTTGTTCTCGTCCTCACTTACCCAAAAATCTGGACCGATTTGATCGGACAGCCAAAAGAAAAGTTCCTGATGTTCTTCTGGATGCACTGCACAAAAAGAAGACTCAGCTACGAACTGAGTCTTCGATCAATTATCCATTAATCACGGTTCCACCATTTACGTGGATGACTTGACCACTGACGTATGTCGAATCATCGCTTGCGAGATAGACATACGCCGGTGCGAGTTCGGCCGGTTGCCCCGGTCGTTTCATCTCTGCTGAATCGCCGAACGATTTCACCTTCTCCGCGTCAAACGTTGAAGGGATGAGCGGTGTCCAAATCGGTCCCGGGGCGACCCCGTTGACGCGAATCTTCTTGTCCGCCAAGTTTTTGGCGAGCGAGCGGGTGAATGCCGTGATGGCACCTTTCGTCGACGCATAGTCAATCAATTGGTCGTTTCCTTCATAGGCTGTGATCGAGGTCGTATTGATGATGCTCGCTCCTTCTTTTAAGTAGGGGAGCGCTGCTTTCGTTAAGTAGAACATGCTGAAGATATTCGTGCGGAACGTCTTCTCGAGTTGATCGTCCGAGATGTCGAGAAGCGATTCCTGCGGATGTTGTTCGGCAGCGTTATTGACGAGGATGTCAATTCGACCGAACGTCTCGAGCGTCTCTTCAACGACTCGTTGACAGAAAGAAGATTCGCCGAGGTCGCCTTGAAGCAAGAGACAGGCTTGACCTAAGTCCTCAATCCGTTCTTTCGTCGCTTCCGCGTCCTCGAGTTCGTTTTGGTCTTTATAGACGATGACGGAGTTCGCACCTTCATGGGCGAAGAAGATGGCGACCGACTTTCCGATCCCGGAATCCCCACCGGTGATGATCGCGATTTTGTCTTTTAACTTGTCACTTCCTTTATAGTCTTCCCGTTCATAGATCGGGAAAGGTTCCATCTTCGAATCGATTCCCGGTTGGTGCGACTGTTCTTGGGCTTTCTTCTTAAACGACTCAAAGTCCTTTCGGCTACCGACAGTGTTTAAACGATTATCATGCATGTATACATTCCCCTTTCTAAATTTGACTCTTGTTGTCTATACCACACACATTAAAAACTAATCGTTCATTCAAAAAATGGAATGAAATTGAAAAATGAACGCTTGCGAATGAATGTTCATTCATTTATGATAGAAGAGTAAACACGATGGTGATTGCGATTTTTTTTACGCGTGAAATGAATCACTATTCATTCTCATTTTAGGGGGGAACACTATGACGAGTCACATCGAACAATCAACCGACCTCCGTTTGACGAACTCAATTCGTTTTGCGGTCGTCATCGGTTCAGGAGTAATGGGGGCGGGGATTGCGGCTCACTTGGCGAACGCGGGGATTCGTTCGCTCATGCTCGACATCGTACCACGTGAATTGACAGCCAAAGAGGAAGCGATAGGGTTGACGCTCGAGTCGCCGGAAGTACGCAATCGCATCGCCTCAGAAAACCGTCAAAAGCTATTGAAACAAAATCCAGCACCACTCGCGACAGCGGAACATCTCAACTTCATCGAAGTCGGGAACTTAGAAGATGACTTAGAGCGTTTGAAAGAAGCGGATTGGGTCATCGAAGTCGTCGTCGAACGTCTCGACGTGAAGCAACAACTCTTCGAGAAGATTGCACCTTACATCCGTGAAGACGCGATTCTCAGCTCGAACACGTCAGGGATCTCAATCGAAGCGATGGCAAGTGCCCTTCCGGAAGGATTGAAATCACGCTTCCTCGGCACGCACTTCTTCAACCCACCGCGTTACTTGAAGTTGCTCGAACTCATTCCGACGGAGAAGACAGCCCGTCCGGTCATCGACTTCATGTCACGTTTCGCTGAAGATCGTCTCGGCAAAGGTGTCGTCGAAGCAAAAGACACACCGAACTTCATCGGGAACCGGATTGGGACGTATGGTCTTCTCGTCACGTTTGAAGAGATGCTCAAGCAAAACGCTTCAATCGGAGAGATGGACTCGATCACAGGTCCACTCATCGGTCGTCCAAAATCAGCGACCTTCCGCACACTCGACGTCGTCGGAATCGACACATTCGTCCACGTGGCGGGGAACGTCTACGAGACACTCGAATCAGGGGAAGAGAAGGACACGTTCGACGTTCCGACAGAAATGAAGCAACTCGTTGAAAAAGGTTGGATCGGACAAAAGGCTGGTCAAGGCTTCTATAAGAAAGAAGGCAAGGTCATCCAGGAGTTGAATCTTCAGACGTTCGAATACGAACAATTGAAAGCGATTACAGGTCCTGAGCTCGATCAAATCAAGTCACTTCCTGGCTCGAAAGCAAAATTGAAAGGTGCCATCTTGAACAAAAGTCGCGTCGGCCAATTGCTCTGGCCAATCACGGCGAAGACGCTCGCTTACTCGGCACGTCTCACTGGTGAAATCGCCGATACGATCGTTGCGATTGACGATGCGATGAAGTGGGGCTTCGGTTGGAAGTTTGGACCGTTCGAGATGTGGGATGCCCTCGGTGTTGAGAAATCAGTCGAGCGTATGAAAGCGGAAGGCTATGACGTCCCGGCATGGATCGATGAGATGCTTGCTGCAGGCAATACGTCATTCTACAAGGGAGACCAGTATTACGATAAAGCGTCGAAGACGTATGTCGAGAAGACCGTCAATCCGAAAGAATTGAAACTTAAGCCGCTCGCAAAATCAAACGGCATCATTTTAGAAAATGGTGGCGCACGCCTCGTCGATATCGGTGATGACGTGGTCGCACTCGAATTCACATCACCAAACAACGCGATCGGTGTCGACATCATGCAGATGATCGAACAGTCGATCGATCGTGTCGAGCAAGACTTCAAAGGAATGGTCCTTGCCAATGACGGCAAGAACTTCTGTGTCGGTGCGAACCTTGCGATGATGCTCATGGAAGCCGAAGACGAGAACTGGTTCGAACTCGATTGGATCATCAACAAGTTCCAACAAGTCGTTCAAAAGATTCGTTATTCAAGTCGTCCGGTCGTTGCTGCACCGTACGGTATGACGCTCGGTGGTGGAACGGAAATCAGCTTACCGGCAGCCCGTATGCAAGCCGCACTTGAGACATACATGGGTCTTGTCGAAGTCGGTGTCGGCCTCATTCCTGGTGGGGGTGGAAACGTCAACACGTACCGTCGACTCCTTGAGCAGACACCAAAATCGATGCAAAACATCGAGAAGGCTGCGCAACAGACGTTCGAGAACATCGCGATGGCGAAAGTATCGAAGTCGGCATTTGATGCGAAAACACTCGGTTACCATCGTGCGGTCGACGGCATCTCGATGAACCGCGACCACTTGACGTTCGATGCGAAACAAACGGTCCTTGAACTGGCTGACGGGTACACGGCACCGGTTCGTGAGAAGTTACCGGTCGTCGGTCAAACGGGTAAAGCGACGCTCGAACTCGCGGCGTACGAAATGTTCTACGGTGGTTATATTTCAGAGCACGATTTGAAAATTGCGAAGAAACTCGCACACGTCATCAGTGGTGGCGACTTGGCATACGGTACGCTCGTCGATGAGCAGTACTTCCTCGACATCGAGCGCGAAGCTTTCTTAAGCCTCATCGGGGAGCCGAAGTCACAACAACGGATGCAACACATGCTCGTGAAAGGCAAACCACTACGGAACTGATAAAGGGGGACAATACAGATGAGGGAAGCAGTCATCGTAGCCGGCGCACGGACGCCGGTCGGAAAAGCAAAACGCGGATCGTTCCGTAACGTTCGTTCGGACGAGCTCGCGGGATATGCCATCAAGGCAACGCTTGAGCGTTCAGGATATAAAGGCCCGATTGATGACGTCATCATGGGTTGTGCGATGCCAGAAGCGGAGCAAGGGATGAACATCGCTCGCTATGCGGCGGTCCGGGGGGGACTGTCACACGAAGTTCCAGCGATCACCATCAACCGCTACTGCTCGTCAGGCCTTCAAGCCATCGCGGACGCGGCGGCCAAAATCATGATCGGTCAAGCGACGGCAATCATCGCCGGCGGTATGGAATCGATGAGCCAAGTGCCGATGGGTGGTCACGTCATCCGTCCAAACCCACACATCATGGAGACGGCACCAGAGTACTACATGAGTATGGGGCATACGGCAGAACGTGTTGCAGCCGAATATAACATCTCGCGCGAAGACCAAGATGCGTTCGCCATCAACAGTCACCAAAAGGCGGCAGCGGCTATCGCAGGTGGCAAGTTCCAAGAAGAAATCGTTCCTGTGACGGTCATCGAGCACGTACTCGGTGAAGACGGTAAAGTCGCGGAAGTGGAGAAAGTCGTGAAGCATGACGAAGGTGTCCGTGCCGATTCGACGATCGAAGCACTCGGAAAACTCCGCCCGGCCTTCAAAATCAAAGGGTCAGTCACAGCAGGTAACGCTTCACAAGTATCAGACGGAGCAGCAGCTGTCCTCGTCATGGACCGTGAAGAAGCAGAACGTCAAGGATTGCAACCGATGGCCAAGTTCCTCTCGTTCGCCGTCGGCGGTGTCCGTCCAGAAGTGATGGGAATCGGTCCAGTCGTCGCCATTCCGAAAGCACTCGAGATGGCTGGCGTGAAATTAGAAGAAGTCGGATTGTTCGAGTTGAACGAAGCGTTCGCGAGCCAGTCACTCGGTGTCATCCGTGAACTCGGAATCGATCCATCGAAAGTGAACGTGAACGGCGGCGCTATCGCCCTCGGTCACCCACTTGGATGTACGGGAGCAAAACTTTCAGTCTCGATCTTGCATGAGATGAAACGACGCAATGAGAAGTATGGGGTTGTCACGATGTGTATCGGCGGCGGAATGGGCGCGGCTGGTGTCTTCGAATTACTTTAAGGGGGAATCGGATATGGAACGTACAGAACATGAATTGATTAAAGGCGGTAGCTTTGTCATTGACGCACTCGACGCGGAGCGTCTCTTCACACCAGAGGATTTCTCAGATGAGCATAAGATGATTGGTGACACGACGGCTGGATTTGTCGATGACCGCGTCATGCCAGTCCTCGAGCGCATCGAGAAACACGAGTTCGACCTCTCTGTCGAATTGTTGAAAGAAGCGGGCGAGCTCGGTCTTCTCGGAGCAGACGTTCCTGAAGAGTACGGCGGTTACCAACTCGATAAAATCTCATCTTCAATCATCACGGAGCGCTTCGCGAAAGCACGTTCGTTCGCACTCAGCTACGGCGCACACGTGGGGATCGGGACGCTCCCGATCGTCTTCTTCGGATCAGAAGAGCAAAAGCACAAGTACTTGCCAAAACTCGCGACAGGCGAATGGATCGCGGCTTACGCGCTCACTGAGCCAGGCTCAGGGTCTGACGCCCTCGGTGCGAAAACGACAGCTGTCTTGAATGAGGCGGGCACGCACTACGTCTTGAACGGTGAGAAACAATGGATCACAAACGCCGGCTTCGCGAACGTGTTCGTCGTCTATGCGAAAATCGATGGCGACAAGTTCAGTGCCTTCATCGTCGAGCGTGACTTCAAAGGAGTCTCAACGGGCGCAGAAGAGCAGAAGATGGGAATCAAGGGATCGTCGACACGTACGCTCATCCTTGAAGATGTCGAAGTACCAGTCGACAACCTTCTCGGTGAAGTTGGAAAAGGTCACGTCATCGCCTTCAACATCTTGAACGTCGGTCGTTACAAACTCGCAGTCGGAGCAGTCGGTTCTTCAAAACGTGCATTCGACCTCTCGGTTCAATATGCGAACGAGCGTAAACAGTTCAAGACACCGATCAGCCAATTCCCACTCATCCAAGAGAAATTGGCGACGATGGCAGCGAACATCTATGCGATGGAAAGTTCAGTCTATCGTACAGGTGGTTTGTTCCAGGATAGCTTGGACGCACTCGGTGATGAGAACATGCGCGACGGATCGAAAGTCGCACAAGCGATCGCAGAATATGCGATCGAATGCTCACTCAACAAAGTCTTCGCTTCTGAGACGTTCGACTATGTCGTTGATGAAGCCGTTCAAATTCACGGTGGATACGGATTCATGGCAGAGTATGAAGTCGAGAACCTCTACCGTGACTCACGGATCAACCGTATCTTCGAAGGAACGAACGAGATCAACCGTTTGATCGTCCCAGGTACGCTCCTCAAGAAAGCGATGAAAGGTGAATTGCCGCTCCTCGCAGAAGCGCAAAAACTTCAAAAAGAGCTGATGAGCTACATGCCACAAGAATTGGATGGCTCACCACTCGCTCGCGAGAAGATGCTCCTTTCGAACATGAAGAAAATCAACTTGATGGTCGCGGGTACAGCTGTACAGAAGTATCAACAAGACCTTCAAAACGAACAAGAAATCTTGGCGAAGATTGCAGACATGATCAGTGCCATCTATGCGCTTGAAGCAGCCATCGCTCGTACGGACAAAGCGATTGCCCGTTCAGGCGAAGAGAAGAACACGCTCAAAGTCCGCTACACTGAAATCTTTGCGGAGCAAGTGTTCAAGCAAGTCGAACTCATGGCGAAAGAAGTGTTGTACGCAGCGGCGTCTGGCGACGAGCAACGTATGCTTCTCTCGGCAATGAAGAAATTCAGCCGCTACCAGCCAATCAACGTGATCGGCACGAAGCGCGAAGTCGCAGCGAGCCTCATCAAAGCGAACAAGTTTATCGTCTAATCAAATTAACAGAAAGGGTGGACTGGACGCGGTCGATCCTTTCTTTTTTTGAGCTCTGCCACGTACAATAGAGACGAGGGGGAGAGATGATGACAAAACGAGATGTATTACTCGACCGGATGGAACGCATTGGACGGTCCGTAGCCGAACGGGACGGGACGCTCATGCTGCTCGCATTGGGGTCGATTGGACAAGAGACGGAGCGGTTGGATGAGTATTCGGACCTCGATTTCTTTTTGATTGTCGAGGATGGGCAGAAGGCGCGCTTTATCGATCGACTTGACTGGCTCGAGATCGAACCGCTTCATTATCAGTTCCAAAACACGAAGGACGGGCATAAGATCATGTACCATGATGGCATTTATGGTGAGTTCGCCGTCTTTGAACTGCATGAAATGGCGACCATCGCCTATACGCCAGGACGTGTCGTCTGGCGACGGGACGAGGCGCTCGAGGTATTTGCGACACCACGCCTCGAAATCACCCGTGAAACAGCGGCTTATTATTATGAAGAGGCGTTGACGAACCTATACGTCGGCTTGCTACGTGAACGTCGTGGCGAAACGCTCGCGGGATTCGAGCTCGTCCAAGTCGCAGCTGTTCAGAACGTCTTGAAGGCAATCGGTGAACAAGGGGACCCGTTCAATCCGACACGCCGGGTCGAGTCGAGACAGCCCAAGATGATTTCTTTCCTGTTGGGCGGGGTATTAGGATATGGCAAGTCAGGCGTCGCAGCCTCGACTATCTTACGTTTTATCGAAGAACGCTATGTGGTCAACCCAACAATGAAGCGAGAGATTGAACGGTTGCTTGAGACGTGATTTAAATTCTCTAGGTGTGCTACATTGAGGAAAGAGGTGATGAACAGATGGTGACACTATATGGCTATCCACCATGCAGTACATGTAAAAAGGCAGAAAAATGGTTGAAGGAACAAGGGATCGAGTATACATATATCCATATCGTCGAATCGACGCCGACGAAAGAGGAACTCGCCGAACTGTGGAAACAATCAGGTCTACCACTCAAAAAGTTCTTTAACACGAGCGGGCAAGTCTATCGGAACGAAGGCATCAAAGACAAGCTACCGAATCTATCAGAAGACGAACAACTCGAGCTATTGGCGAGCAATGGTATGCTTTTGAAGCGACCAATCGTCACAAATGGTGAAAAAACGACCGTCGGATTTTCAGAAAAGTCCTTTACGGACGTTTGGGGCTAAGTGCTATAATACAGATGTGAGTCTAATTTATTTGAGGGGGAAGTTAGGATGAGCAAAGTACCAGCAAATTTACGTTATTCAAAAGAACATGAGTGGGTAGAAGTAAATGGAACGAAAGCCCGCATCGGCATTACGGATTTCGCACAAAGCGAACTAGGGGACATCGTGTTTGTCGAACTCCCAGAAGTCGATGGTACGATTTTGCTCGACGAGCCATTCGGCTCAGTCGAATCAGTGAAGACGGTCTCTGAGTTGTATGCACCGGTATCTGGTCGCATCACGGCAGTGAACGAGGACCTCGCGGATTCTCCAGAACTCGTCAACGAGTCACCGTTTGAAAACGCATGGATGATTGAAGTCGAGTTGACGGAAGAGTCAGACCTCGACAAACTCATGTCTGCAGAAGAATACGAAGCGATGATTCAAGGATAATCAAAGCCGGCTTCTCCATTGGAGAAGCCGGCTTTTTGTTTACTCGAAATCGAGTCGGTAATGATCGGATTCGACGAGAGTCGTCCGTTCAAATACACGGTAGAAGAAGATTCCGAGTGCGACCGGAATCAGTCCGAACAAGACGATGACGAGCAGGACGTTGAAGAGAGCGAATCCACCCGGCATGAGGTGAAGGGCGTTCACCGGACCGATGAGACCTGACACGCCGAACCCGGCGCTGATTGGTGTTCCTTCAATTTTTAGAATCCCTGCGAGTGCACCGAGAATCGCCGCATTTGCCAAAATGGGAAGCATCATGATGGGGCGTCGGACAAAGTTCGCCATCTGAATCTTCGGAGAGCCGAGGAAGTGGGCAATCGATGTGCCGGTCGCGTTTGCCTGCCATCCGGCGATCGCGAGACCGAATCCGGCAGCGACGACACCGAGGTTCGCCGCACCAGCCGCGACACCGGACAAGCTGATGGCTGTCGCAATCCCGACAGTCGAGATCGGCGAGACGATAATGAGTGAGAACGCCATGGCGATCAGAATTCCCATGAGGACCGGTTGCAGGTCAGTCATTGTCATGATGAGTAGACCGATATACGTCGTGATCTGGGAGATGTACGTCAGTAGGAAAGTACCGATGCCTCCTGCGACGACAATGATGGTCATCGGCATAACAATGACCGTATACGTTTTCAAGTGGGGAGCGAGTTTCATGACAAGAAGTGTAGCGATTGCAGCGGTAACACCAGCTGTGATCACGTCCCCGATGCCGGTCATCACAAAAGCCCCTTCGTCGATTCGGACGGCACCGCTACCGACATACGTCGCAATCGCAATGGTCCCAGCTTCGAGAATCGATCGTCCGAACTGCATGGCGACCGCTAGCCCGATAATGGCTGGCAGAAGCCGCATCGCAATTGTCGTCGCATCCAATATGAATTGAAGAGACGGAAAATACGGAAGTATGGCTTTCGTTAATTCACCGAGCAAAGCGCTCGGGATGAGGGCGATCAGAATCGCCATGCTGAGACCGTTTAAGACGTTCATCGTGAACTGTTTCATCGTACCTGTTGCTTGTTCCGTCATCATTCATTCACCTGTCCTTCTTCTTTGCTGTTATGTACAAAAGCGATAAAGTTAGAACCCATATTATTCCTCTCTACAGAAAGAGTCAAGATAATCATTGAAAAATTCTGAAATTTCATCAAAGCACGATTTTTGAATGAGAATCCATCGCCCCTTATAATGACAAGAGAGGTGAGAAGAATGATTACAGACGGATTCTTATATATATACGCCCCGATGTGTGGTACATGCGCTGTGGCGGAAAAAATGTTGACGGTCGTCGAAGCGGTCGACTCTGAAATTAAAGTCGAAAAGCGAGATGCGAACTATATCCCAAAAGAGCTAGAAGCCTACCAAGTGATGAGCGTACCCGCCTTGTTGAAGCTTGAAAATGGCGAAGTTCAAGATCGATTGTACGCGTTTCAGAATGTGCAACATGTCCTCTCTTTCATGAAATGAGAGAGGAACATTAGAATAATCTGAAAATTTTAAATAATCAGTTGACACAGAAAGTTCACGAATGGTATATTCATTACAACATCTTACTTGAACACAAAATAGGACGCGATATTCCCGATATCAAGACGTTTTGGCGAAGCCGCTGCTACCTTTATACGAATACACGTCAGTCTTCCCTTCGATTGTCCCCCAAAAAAATCAAGCGAAGAAAGACGTTCCGTATAATTGCACGGTCCAAGCCAAGATCGAGTGATGATTGGTGAATCTCCCCCATGTAAGGATGTAAATCTTGAACGGGCAAAAGATTTTCATCTATGGGCTGTCCTTCCGTGACTCAAGGTGCTACGTTCTGTGTCGTCCTCGGACGGCACCTTTTTTTAATTTTTTTGAAAAAAGGATTTGACAGCAGAAAAAGCTGTCGCTATGATAAAGCTAATCGAATACACAACACTCTTATCAAGAGAGGCTGAGGGACTGGCCCTATGACGCCCAGCAACCGCGGAGCAATCCGAAATGGTGCTAATTCCAGCAAGGTGAGAAACCTTGACAGATGAGAGCAATCGTTGTCCGTACGATAAAGTGCGCACGTTTGCTCAAACGTGCGCGCTTTTTTTGTTGTCAGGAGGGAAAGGTATTGATTCAATTACGAAACGTCGCCAAATGGTTCGATACGAAGAATGGTCGTGTCCAGGCGGTCGATGATGTGTCATTAACAATTGATCGCGGTGAAATTTTTGGAATAATCGGATATTCGGGAGCGGGGAAATCGACGCTCATCCGATTACTCAACCGTCTCGAGTCACCGTCAAGCGGTGAAATCGAGGTCGCCGGGAGTGAGCTCACGAAGCTCAGCCCGAAAGAACTACGAGGGGTTCGCAAGAACGTCTCGATGGTCTTCCAGCACTTTAATCTTTTGTGGTCGCGCACGGTCGCAGAAAACATCAGCTTCCCACTCGAACTGATCGGGGTACCGGCAAGTGAGCGGAAACGACGCGTCCAAGAACTCGTCGAGCTCGTAGGTTTGGCTGGTCGTGAGGACAGCTATCCATCGCAACTGTCGGGCGGTCAAAAACAGCGAGTCGGGATCGCCCGCGCGCTCGCTACAAATCCTGAGGTTCTCCTCTGTGACGAAGCGACAAGCGCGCTCGACCCGAAGACGACGGATTCGATTCTCGAACTGCTCGTCAGCATCAATAAGAAGCTCGGATTGACGATCGTCCTCATCACGCATGAGATGCATGTCATCCAAAAGATTTGTCACCGTGTCGCCGTGATGGAGGCCGGAAAAGTCGTTGAGACCGGTCAAGTCTCGGACGTGTTCCAACATCCGGAGCAACCGATCACGAAAGAATTCGTCAAGCAAATCGGGGCGGTCGACGATCTATCGCTCACGTTCGAACACCTTAAAGAACGGTATCCGAGCGGTCAAATCGTCAAATTGAAATTCTTGAACGAGACGGCAGAACAACCGATTTTGTCTGACGTCCTCAAGACGCATGACATCGGATTCAACATCATCGGCGGGAACGTGACCCAGTCACAAGTCGGTGCGCTCGGTACGCTATTCATCCAACTGATTGGGGAAGCAAGTGAAATCGATCGTGCCATCGCGTCGATTCGTTCGCAATCCGTAGAAGTGGAGGTGGAAAGCGATGTTTCCTAACGTAGATTGGCAAATTATGATGGAGCAGACTTGGGAGACGTTATACATGACGCTCGTCGCAGGTGTGGCGACGTTTGTGATCGGACTGGCTTTAGGTTTGATTCTCTATATTACAAACGAATCGCTTTTATTGAAGAATCGTCCGATTTACGTCTTCGTCAGCGCGATCGTCAACGTGTTTCGTTCGATCCCGTTCATCATCTTAATTATCTTACTCATCCCGTTCACGTTGTTCCTACTCGGTACGATGCTCGGTTCGACGGCGGCGCTTCCGGCACTCATCATCGGAGCGGCACCGTTCTATGCTCGGATGGTCGAACTTGCGCTTCGTGAAGTCGACCGTGGGGTCATTGAAGCGGCCGAATCGATGGGAGCGACAAAATGGCAAATCATCTACAAAGTCTTGATTCCAGAAGCTCTTCCGGCAATCGTATCGGGACTCACGGTGACCATCGTAGCAATCGTCGGTTACACGGCGATGGCGGGGGTCGTCGGGGGTGGCGGACTCGGGAACTTAGCCTTCTTGGAAGGATTCCAACGCTCACAAAACGACGTCACGTTCGTGGCGACGGTGCTCATCTTGATCATCGTGTTCGTCATCCAATTCATCGGTGACCGACTCGTCACAAAGATAGATAAACGTTCAGCATAATCACACATATACCATTTGGAGGGATTCATTATGAAAACTTGGAAAACAGTACTCGGATTGACAGCATTATCAGCATTCACGGTTCTCGCGGCTTGCGGCGGGGAAGAGGCAGAAACAGGTTCTGGCGATGAAAAAACATTGATCGTTGGTGCGTCAAACGTACCGCACGCTGAGATTTTAGAGCACGTACAAGAAGAATATGAAGCAAAAGGTTACAAACTCGAAATCAAGAAGTTCCAAGACTACGTGCTTCCGAACAAGACGCTCGCGAGCGGGGAGCTCGATGCGAACTACTTCCAACACGAGCCATACCTCGAGTCACAAATGGCTGAGAACAAAGACTACAAATTCGCATCAGCAGGTGGCGTGCACATCGAGCCGATCGGTGTCTACTCACAAAAATACAAATCGCTTGACGAGCTTCCTGAAGGAGCGGAAATCATCATGAGCTCATCGGTCGCTGACCACGGACGAATCCTTACGATGCTCCAGTCAGAAGGTCTCATCACGCTTGCGGAAGGCAAAACGGTCGATGCGACAGTCGCTGACATCGTCGACAACCCGAAAGACTTGAAATTCAAGACGGACGTGGAAGCAGCACTTCTTCCAACGGCTTACAACAATGGAGAAGGCGATGCGGTCCTCATCAACACGAACTATGCAATCGATGCAGGTCTCAACCCACTCGAAGATGCGATTGCACTCGAAGGGGAAGACTCACCATACGTCAACTTGATCGTCACGCGTGAAGGGGACGAAGAAGACGAGCGCGTCAAGGCACTCCTCGAAGTATTGACGTCTGAAGAGACACAACAGTGGATCTTGGACGAATACAAAGGTGCGGTCGTACCGGTCAAACAATAAGTCATTTCGACTCAGGAGACTTCCTCCTGGGTCTTTTTTTGTCTAGTGTTCTTTCATAAAGAGAAGTACACTACATATATGAAAGAAAAGGGGGGATTTGGATGAAGCTCAGACAGATTCATCCACTGACGTGGGGCGTCCTGTTCGGGACGTTTTTTGCACGACTGGCGACGTTTTTTGTCATGCCATTTTTTGCGATCTATCTAGCTACGCTCGGCTTTTCAGCGAGTGTGATCGGAACGATCTTTGCCGTGACGGCACTTTCAGGTCTGTTCATGAGCTTCTTTGGGGGGACACTCTCTGATCGGTATGGACGAAAACAGCTCATGTTGATCGGGATCGTGCTGAATGCCGTCACGTTCGCTGGTCTCGCACTTGCGACGGAACTGTTTTGGTTTTACATGCTATCGATGTTGATGGGGATGTCGCGATCATTCCTAGAACCGGCTTCGCGTGCACTCATCAGTGATACGACGCAGGCAGATCAGCGAGTCATCGTCTATAATGTCCGTTACTTCATGATTAATATCGCCGCGGCCATCGGACCACTCTTGGCGGTCGTCTTGTCACTCACTGGTGTGAAGACCGCATTCTTCGTCGTGACGGCTGTCTACATATTATACGGGATCATTATATCTATCTTGTTTTACAAATATCCGTTTGAAGAAGGGGACGGAATCAAGGCACGCCCGCGCTTGACGGAGACGTTTCGTGTCCTGAGAGATGACCGAACGTTTCGGGCGGTCATCATCGGGATGATCTTCGCGATTATCGGTTATAGCCAGTTCAATTCGACGCTCCCGCAATTCATCGCGCTACGCGATGGATTAGAAGAAGGCTCGAGATTATTCGCCTACTTATTAACGACGAACGCCATCACGGTTCTCATCGTTCAATATCCGATCATGCGTTTCGGGATTCGTGTCTCTCCGATCAAGTCACTCTTCTTCGGGATTTCGACGTTGTCATTCGGACTTTTGCTCATCGGATTTGCGACGGTAGAGTGGGTCCTATTTGTCGCGATGGCCATCTTTACCGTCGGTGAGGTGTTGATGTTCACGATGACGGACGTCTTGACGGATGAACTCGCGCCGGAACATTTACGGGGCACTTATTTCGGGGCGATGGGATTGACGTCACTCGGACAGACAATCGGACCGATTATCGGGGGTGTATTACTCGATACATTCGGTCAGTCGTCTCTTCCTGTATTCGGAAGTTTGGCACTCTTGACGGGGTGTGGTGCCTTCTTCTTCGCGGCTGCCGTACGGGAACGGAAAGCAGTCCTCGCACTCGTCGAAGAAAATGCCGGATAATGTCTTGATTTCCTACTATTAGCATTCTCAACTTTTATCATTCTATTGAGAATGAATTCTAAGGTGAGTCGCTTGAAATAAAAAAATGACTAGTCTAAGATTAGAATATATCTAATCTACGCCATTCACTATGGCGAGAAAATACGGAAGGGGTATCCGAATGTCTAACGTACCACAAATGAAAATTGATGACCTCCGCGTCTCAATCGAAGGAAAAGAGATTGTCAAAGGTCTTAACCTAGAAATTAAAGGTGGCGAAATTCATGCCATCATGGGTCCGAACGGGACTGGTAAATCAACACTCGCATCAGCACTCATGGGTCATCCACTTTATGAGGTCACTGGGGGAAGCGTCGAATTAAACGGCGAAGATGTCCTCGAGATGGAAGTCGACGAGCGCGCACAAGCAGGGATGTTCCTTGCGATGCAGTACCCGGCTGAAATCAGTGGTGTCACAAACGCGGACTTCTTGCGTTCAGCAATCAACTCACGTCGTGAAGAAGGTCAAGAAATCTCGCTCATGAAGTTCATCCGTGAACTCGATGCGAAGATGGAACTTCTCGAAATCCCTTCAGAAATGGCACACCGTTACTTAAACGAAGGATTCTCAGGCGGTGAGAAGAAACGTAACGAAATTCTTCAAATGATGATGATTCAACCGAACATCGCCATCTTGGATGAAATCGACTCAGGTCTTGATATCGATGCCCTTAAAGTCGTTGCCAAAGGCGTAAACGAAATGCGTTCAGAAGAGTTCGGCTGCTTGATCATCACGCACTATCAACGTCTCCTCAACTATATCGAGCCAGACTTCGTACACATCATGATGGACGGGAAAATCGTCATGTCTGGTGGTAAAGAGCTCGCACAACGACTCGAGGCAGAAGGTTACGACTGGGTGAAGCAAGAACTCGGAATGACAGTAGACACAGAAGCGTAAGGAGGCTGTACGATGACCGTACAATTTGAATTGGATGCACAAGCGTTGTCGGCACGTGCAGAAGCGCTCGGCGGACCAGCATGGATGGTCAACCGTCGTAAAGAGGCAGCAGAACTTGCGCCGACACTTGCTTTGCCAAAAGTTGAAAAGATTAAAATTGATAAGTGGGACTTCGCAGCGGGTGATGTCAATCTCGGACCGAAAGACGGTTTGACAGCTGACATCGAATCACTCCTCGGAGACCACCGGACAAACGTGCTCGTTGAACGCAATGGTCATGTCGTCTATAACGAATTGTCGATGCCAGAAGGCGTCTTGTTCATGGGAATCAAAGAAGCGATGGAGCAACATCCTGAGCTCGTTGAGAAATACTTCATGACGGAAGGCGTACGTGTCGATGAAGAACGTCTTTCGGCGCTGAACGCTGCCCTCACAAACGGTGGGGCGTTCATTTACGTACCGAAAAACACACAATTGAAAGATCCGCTTCAAGCGATCTTCACGATGGAACAGGCGAACGGTGCCCTCTATCACCACACGATCCTCGTCGCTGACGAAGGCAGTGAAGTGACATACATCGAAAACTTCCTTTCTGGTACGAACGAACCGCACACGGTCAACGTCGTGACGGAAGTATTCGCTGGAGAGAACGCAAAAGTCGTCTTCGGTGGTGTCGATCAACTCGCTGAATCTGCACTTACGTTCATGAACCGTCGCGGCGTCGTCTATGCGAACGGTCGTCTTGATTGGGCGCTCGGTCACATGAACGACGGGAACTCGGTCGTTGAGACGAAGACTCACCTCGTCGGAGACAACACGTATTCGGATACAAAAGCTGTGACAATCGGTCGCGGTGCACAAAAACAAAACTTCAACATCCGTACCGACCACTTCGGAAAAGCATCTGAAGGGTTCATCTTGATTCACGGTGTCCAAAAAGACGCAGCCACTGCGATCTTCAGCGGGACATCGATGATTCACCACGGTGCGTCAAAATCGAACGGTGTGCAAACAGAGCGCGTCTTGATGCTCTCTGAAAAAGCTCGTGGGGATGCCAACCCGATTCTTCTCATCGATGAAGATGATGTTATGGCAGGTCACGCGGCATCAGTCGGCCGTGTCGATGATGTTCAATTGTACTACTTGATGAGCCGTGGTTTGTCTCGCCAAGAGGCAGAGCGTTTAATCATCCACGGATTCTTGACGCCTGTCGTCGAAGAACTCGCAATCGATTCGGTCAAAGACCGTCTCCGCGAAGTCATCGAAGGGAAAGTACGTTAAGATGTTGAACGCCTCGATTCGTGAACAGTTTCCGATTTTAGATCAGGAAATCAATGGACACCCGCTCGTTTATCTTGATAGCGCGGCGAGCTCACAAAAGCCGCTCGCTGTCATCGAGGCGATCGAGGACTATTATCGTCGCAACCATTCGAACGTGCATCGTGGCGTCCATACGCTCGGGACGCAAGCGACGGATGCGTATGAAGGAGCACGCGAACGCGTCCGCTCGTTCATCCATGCGGCGGTTCCTGAAGAAATCATTTTCACTCGTGGAACGACGACGGCCATCAACTTGGTCGCATCGAGCTACGGAGATGCGAATGTCGGTGAAGGCGACGAAATCGTCCTCACCCCGATGGAACACCATGCGAACTTGATTCCGTGGCAACAACTCGCTAAACGTAAAGGCGCGACGCTTCGATACGTCGAGCTCACGCCGGACGGACGGGTCACACTGGATGCCGTTCAAGCGGTGTTATCGGACCGGACGAAAATCGTCGCGATGAGCCACGTCTCGAACGTACTCGGGACGATTAACCCGATTGCCGAAGTCGCTCGACTCGCGCATGAAAAAGGTGCTGTCATGGTCGTCGATGCCGCACAAAGTGCACCGCATCGAAAATTGGACGTCCAAGCACTCGACTGTGACTTCCTCGCCTTTTCTGGACATAAGATGCTCGGACCGACTGGAATCGGTGTCTTATATGGGAAGAAACAACTCCTCAAAAACATGGAGCCGGTCGAGTTCGGTGGCGAGATGATCGACTATGTCGATTTGTATGAATCGACGTGGAAAGACATCCCGTACCGTTTCGAAGCGGGGACACCGATTATCGCCGGAGCGGTCGGACTTGCGGCTGCCATCGACTTTTTAGAAGAAATCGGTCTTGAAAACGTCGAAGCACACGAACGTGAACTCGCGTCTTACGCAATCGAGCAGATGAAAACGATTGAAGGGATCGAGATTTACGGTCCTGAAGATCGCGTCGGTCTCGTCACGTTCAACTTGAAGGACGTTCATGCGCACGACCTCGCGACTGTGCTCGACATGCAAGGTATCGCGGTTCGTGCCGGTCATCACTGTGCACAACCACTCATGCGTCTTTTGAAGCAATCATCGACGGCACGGGCGAGCTTCTATTTGTATAACACAAAAGAAGAAGTCGACCGCTTCATCGAGGGATTACGTCAAACGAAGGAGTATTTCAATTATGAGTTTTAATAATCTCGACATGTTGTACCGCCAGGTCATCATGGATCACTATAAAAACCCAAGAAACCGTGGCGTCATCGAAGATGGCGTGACGGTGGACTTGAACAACCCGACGTGTGGGGATTCGCTTCGTCTTCAACTACAGGTCGAAGACGACATCGTCAAAGATGCGAAGTTTGAAGGGGAAGGCTGCTCAATCAGTCTCGCCTCGGCATCGATGATGACCCAAATCGTCAAAGGAAAAACAGTAGAAGAGGCGCTTCAACTCGCCAACATCTTCTCTGAAATGGTTCAAGGCAAAGAGTACGACACGGATACGTTTGACCTCGGTGATATCGAGGCGCTCTCAGGCGTATCGAAATTCCCGGCTCGAATCAAGTGTGCCACGCTCGCGTGGAAGGCGCTTGAAAAAGGAGTAGACGAGGACGCGTAAGGAGAAGGAGGAGACCGATATGGCAAAGAACATGCCGGAAATTGGCGATTATAAATACGGCTTCCATGATCGGGACGTTTCGATTTTCCGTTCAGGCCGTGGCTTGACGACAGAAATCGTAGAGACGATCTCACGCATGAAAGAAGAGCCACAATGGATGCTCGACTTCCGTTTGAAGTCGTTGGATCACTTCAACAAGATGGCGATGCCGACATGGGGCGGAGACCTCTCGGCACTTGATTTCGACGAAATCACGTACTATGTCAAACCATCTGAAAAGACAGAACGCTCATGGGATGAGGTACCAGAAGAAATCAAACGTACGTTTGACAAGCTCGGTATCCCAGAAGCAGAGCAAAAATACTTGGCAGGTGTCTCGGCTCAGTATGAGTCTGAGGTTGTCTACCATAGCATGCAAGAAGACTTCGAAGAAAAAGGTGTCATCTTCAAAGATACAGACACAGCCCTCAAAGAAGACGAAGAGATCTTCAAAGAGTACTTCGGGAAGTTGATTCCGCCGACGGACAACAAGTTTGCGGCCCTTAACTCAGCTGTTTGGTCGGGTGGCTCGTTCATCTATGTACCAAAAGGCGTAAAACTTGAGCAACCGCTCCAAGCCTACTTCCGCATCAACTCGGAAAACATGGGTCAATTCGAGCGTACGCTCATCATCGTCGACGAAGGCGCATCGGTTCATTACGTCGAAGGATGTACGGCACCGGTTTACACAACGAACTCGCTTCACTCAGCGGTCGTTGAGATCTTCGTCAACAAAGATGCATATTGCCGTTACACGACGATCCAAAACTGGGCGAACAACGTCTACAACTTGGTAACGAAACGTGCAGTCTGTGAAGCGGGTGGATCGATGGAGTGGATCGATGGAAACATCGGATCGAAACTCACAATGAAATACCCAGCTGTCATCTTGAAAGGGGAAGGCGCACGTGGGATGACACTCTCAATCGCCCTCGCTGGTAAAGGACAGCACCAAGACGCTGGCGCTAAAATGATTCACCTCGCACCAAACACGTCGTCGTCTATCGTCTCAAAATCGATTTCGAAACAAGGCGGAAAAGTATCGTACCGTGGAATCGTCCACTTCGGCCGTAAGGCGAAGGGCGCACGTTCGAACATCGAGTGTGACACGCTCATCATGGACAACGAGTCGACTTCAGATACGATCCCGTACAATGAAATCTTGAACGACCAAGTGTCGCTCGAGCACGAAGCGAAAGTCTCAAAAGTGTCAGAAGAGCAACTCTTCTACCTCATGAGCCGTGGAATCTCGGAAGAAGAAGCGACAGAAATGATCGTAATGGGCTTCATCGAGCCATTCACAAAAGAATTACCAATGGAATATGCGGTCGAAATGAACCGTCTCATCAAGTTCGAGATGGAAGGTTCGATTGGATAATTGCTTGAATGACGGATTTCCTGTAAAAAGGAGTCCGTTTTTTTTTGTTATGTCGTTGCCATATGTAGGGTATGCTAAAAAAGAGAAAGAATCATAGAAAGGATGGATACACATGTCACGTATTCCGCATAAAGATGAGATTGACCCGAAAGACATCACTCGCATCGCCGTCATCGGTGCCGGTTGGGTCGGCGTCAGTTTCGCCTATCAATTATCCACGGCTGCGCTTTGCGAGGAGCTCGTCTTAATCGACTCGAATCATGCCAAGGCAGAAGGAGAGGCGATGGACCTCAATCATGGGATCTCATTCGCCCCGACACCGGTCCGGATTTGGGCAGGGGACTACTCGGATTGTAAAGACGCAGATATCGTCGTCATCACGGCAGGAGCCGCACAAAAACTTGGGCAGACACGGATGGACCTCGTCGAGCAAAACGCCAAGGTCGTCCGCACCGTGACCGAAGACTTGATGAAGAGCGGGTTCGACGGCATTTTAGTCGTCGCGACGAACCCGGTCGATGTGATGGCACACGTCGCCTGGAAAGCATCTGGTTTACCAAAAGAACGCGTCATCGGTTCAGGGACGGTCCTCGATACAGCACGACTCCGTTACAAACTTGGAGACTATTTCGAACTATCGCCACGAAACTGCCACGCCTACTATATGGGTGAACATGGGGATACGGGCTTTGTCGCATGGAACAACGCACGCATCTATGGGAAGAGTATCGATGAACTATTGGCGGAGAACGAGAAATATCAGTTCGAAGACTTAGAAGCGATCTATGCGGACGTACGCGACGCTGCTTACCAGATCATCGAGCATAAGAACGCCGCCTATTATGCGATTGGGGTCGGCTTGCTTCGCATCATCCGGGCCATCGTCCGAAATGAAAACTCCGTCGTGACGATTGGCGCTCACCTAGACGGCGAGTACGGGGCGAGTGACGTGCATATTGGCGTACCAGCCTTGATTGACCGAAGCGGCATTCGTAAGATCATCGAGATTGAATTGACGAACGAAGAACAACAGAAGTTTGACGCCTCGGTACAAACTATCAAAGCAGGGATTGAGAAAGTCGAGCCCGCATCCTAAAAAAGATCCGACTGCTTAGGCAGTCGGATTGTTGGTTAAGACGCCTCTTCTTCGGCGATATCTTTCTTGTAATACTTCTCGGATGTGAAGAACTCGGTTGTCAATCGTTTCACTTCACCACTTAGAAGCAAGACGGCAATCATATTCGGGATGAGGATCATCGCTAGCATCAAGTCTAGGAAGTTCCAAATCATCTGAGCGCCTCCAATCGAACCGATGACAATCGAGACGATATATACGGCCTTCATGATTTTTCCTGCCGTCAAACCGAATAAGTACTCGGCTTGTCGCGAGCCGTAAAAGATGATGACGATAATGGTCGAGAGGACGAAGAAGATGAGTGAGATGGTGACGAGTAAGCTTCCCGTGTAACCGAAGTATTCATTGAAAGCAATCGTCGTCAACGCTGCTGGGTCATCCATCGCTCCGTCTGCCGTCCAGACACCTGAAGACAAGACGACGAATGCGGTCGTGCTACAAATGATGAGCGTATCGATGACGATCCCGATGACGGCCCAGAACCCTTGGCGCACCGGATGGTCCGTCTGTGCCGCGGCGTGGGCAATAGGTGCCGTTCCAAGACCGGCTTCATTTGAATAGAGTCCACGGGCGAAGCCCCAACGAATCGTCTCAGCAACGGCGGCACCGGCAAACCCACCGAACGCGGCCATCGGCTCGAATGCATAAGAGAAGATGAGACTGAGAACGTTTGGAATCTCAGAGAAGTTCATCAAGACGATGACGAGTCCGGCTCCGACATAGACGAGTGCCATGCCAGGGACGACGATCTCGGTGACTTTCGCGATGCGCTTCAGTCCGCCAAAGACGATGATGCCCACAAGAATAGCGACGACAATCCCCGTGATGAGCGTGTTCCCATTGAACGTCTCACGGACTGCCGAGCTGACAGCGTTTCCTTGTACCATGATACTCGGAATGAGTTCGATCATGAGAGCGAAGGCGAACCACGTCGCGAGCCACTTCCAACGAAGTCCTTTTGATATGTAGTAGACCGGTCCCCCGACAAATTCGCCGGCATCATTCTTCTCACGATAGTGCACGGCCAGTACGCTCTCTGAGAACTTGATGGCCATGCCGATGATAGCGATGACCCACATCCAGAAGATGGCACCCGGTCCCCCGAACATAATCGCTGCAGGTACACCGATGATGTTCGCGGCCCCGACTGTTGAAGAGAGGGCTGACGTCAACGCTTGTCTCGGACTGATGTCGCCTTCACCTTTCGGCTTTTTGAAAATGCTGCCGAATGTTTGCTTGAATATGTAGATGGGGTAACGAAACTGAAAGAAACCGAGCTTGATGGTGAGGAAGATACCGGATAAAACGAGTAACGAGATAATCGGTACGCCCCAAAGCCAGTCGGAAACGTTCGTGACAAGAGTAATAAATTCATTCATACAACCACTCCAATTCCATTATTTTACTTAAATACTGTTTCCTAAAGTAAGGACCTCTAAACATCTTTGACAAAATAAAGGAGGAAAATAGAATGAGAGTTGCTAAACGTTTGATTGTATCTGGACGTGTCCAAGGCGTGGGGTTTCGATTTTTTTCACAGGAGACCGCGCAACGATTCGGCATCAAAGGATGGGTTCGCAATCTAAGTGACGGGACAGTCGAGCTACATGCAGAAGGAACCGAGCAAGAAATCGACGCCTTCGAGCAGACGTTGAAGGATGGCAATCGCTTTGTCGGTGTCGAACGAATCGAAGAGACGGAAGCGAACGATCAGGAATTTCGCTCGTTCGACATACGCTATTAACCGCTTACATCTCCTTACATGTGAAAGGGAGATTTTTTTGTGAAATCTACATTTCAAAAAATTAAACCTCGAATTTTGGAGATAGGGTGGTCAAACGATAGGAAGTGTGTATAATGAAATAGACCAAGCGATATATTGTCAGAAAATTTAGTTATTATTTTTTTGTTAAGTCGTTCGGAATATCAAGTGTATGGAGGTAGTTGTATGAAAAAATCGACATTGTTCCCGTTAGCGTTTACGATTTTTGCTTTATTCTTTGGGGCCGGGAACTTGCTGTTCCCACCTGAGCTCGGCGCCTTGGCGGGGGAAAACCTCGTACCGGCGATGATCGGGTTCGTCATTACGGGTGTCGGTTTACCGCTTCTTGCTTTGTTCGCAGTCGCTCGGGTCGGCGGCGGGACAGACCAAATTGCTCGTTATATTCCAAAGCGTCTCGCGCTTATCTTGACAGGATTGATGTATGTGGCTATCGGACCATTCTTCGGAATCCCGCGTACGGCTGCTGTCACGTATGAAATGGGACTCGTTCCGTTTCTCGATGCTCCTTCTACTTTGACACTCGCGATGAGTTCGACCGTCTTTTTCGGGTTGACGTTCTTCTTGACGCTTCGTGCTCAAAAGTTGATTGAAGTCATCGGGCGCATCATTACACCAATCCTCTTGTTCTTGCTTGCAGCGATTGGAATCACAAACCTCATCTCGCCACTCGGGGAGCCGGGAGCTCCAGCGGAAGGATTTGAGACATGGGTGGGTGCACTCGGCCAAGGTTTCCAACAAGGCTATTTGACAATGGATGTATTCGGGGCCCTCGTCTTTGGGGCAATCGTCCTCGTCACGTTGAAAGCTAATGGATTGAGTGACCAAAAAGAAGCGTCTTCGCTTCTTCGCTCTGCGGGCATGCTTGCCGTTACCTGTTTGATGCTCGTCTATATCTCGCTCGGTTCAATCGGTGCGAATATGACAGTCGCAGAAGGAACGACGAGTGGCGCAAGCCTTCTCCAAGCGTTCGCAGGTACGTCTTACGGACAAGTCGGAATGCTCGCACTCGGATTAGCGGTCTTCCTCGCTTGTTTGACGACAGCAGTTGGCCTCATCTCAGAGTTCTCACGCTTCATCAGCAATCAGTTTGATTCTCTCAAATATCATCATGTCGTCATCGCGACAACGTTGTTTGGATTCATGATCTCACTCGTCGGTTTGAGTTCGTTGATTCAAATCGCCGTGCCGCTTCTCACGCTCCTCTATCCGGTCATGATCGCACTCGTGCTCGTATCGGTGACGGAACGTCTTCAACGAAACCCTGGTGTGGCGATGAAAGCGACGATTTATACGGCGCTCGTTCTCTCGTTCTTTGAAACGTGGAACGGCATCCAGCCTTCTGCGGTTACTTCTTGGATTGGAAACTTACCAATGGCGGATATCGGACTTGCCTGGGCAGTTCCGACGATGATCGTCTATGCGATCACGCTTCTTCTTCCGAAAGGAACGTCACAAGAATCACTCGCTCAATCACGCATCTCATAAGTCTCGCCCATCCTTTGGTCAAGGATGGGCTTTTTTCTGTCTTATTGTTTGCCTGGATGTGAGCTCAAACAGTAAAATGGAAAGATGAAAAGGGAGTGACATTCGTTGACGACAAAACAAAAAAATCAATTGGCGATTCTCATGTTGAACATGTTTATCGCCGTCGCCGGATTTGGGATCATCATCCCGATTATTCCGGATTACTTAAAGATGATTGGCGAGGGAGGGACAGCCGCCGGACTCATGATTTCCGTATTTGCGGGTGCCCAGCTCGTCATGTCACCGATTGCCGGGAAATGGGCGGACGTCCACGGCCGCCGACTCATGATCATCCTCGGTCTGATCGGATTCACCATCTCGATGGGAGTCTTCTATCTATCAGATAATTTGACGATTCTTCTCGTCTCTCGTGCCATCGGGGGTGTTGGTGCAGCGCTTTTGATTCCTGCCATCTTCGCTTATGTGGCAGATATCACGACACTCGAGCAACGAGCTCGAGGAAACAGTTATATTTCCGCGGCAATGTCGCTTGGAATTGTAGTGGGACCAGGGATTGGTGGCTTTTTCGCTGAATTCGGCTTGAAGACACCGTTGCTTGTTTCAGCGATTGTATCGTTTATCGCTGTCATTTCGTCTGTGCTTCTTCTCAAGGAGCCTGACCGTGCTCCATACGTGGCGCCTAAGATTAAAGAGTCTTTACCGACGCAGCTGGTCATGTCGACGCGAAAACCGTACTTCTTCGTATTGGTCATCAACCTCGTCATGGCGTTTGGTCTGATGGCGTATGAATCGGTACTTGGGCTCTATGTCAGTGAGATGTTCAGTGCGACACCACAAGAGATTGCCATCATGGTAACCGGAACGGGGATTGTGAGTGTTATCGTTCAATTGTTTGCGGTGGACCGTCTCGTCGAATGGTTGGGTGAGACCAAGGTCGTACTTGCTTTCATCGCGCTCGCCTCATTTGGCTTCTTGTTATCTTTGTTCGCTGGTACGTATATGCTCTTCTTCGCAGTGACACTCGTGATTTTCTTATCGACATCTATTTTACGACCGGTGTTGAACACGCTCGTGTCGAAACTTGCAGGAAACGAGCAAGGTCTTGCCATGGGGATGAACAACGCTTATATGAGTATTGGGAATATTTTAGGGCCGACATTGGCTGGAATCGCCTTTGATATTGATATGCGCTATCCGTTCATGATGGGACTCGTCCTATTGCTCGTCACATACATGGGCACATGGAACTGGTCGAAACGGAAAGCGGCCGCCATTTCAGAATCGTAAAGGAGGACGCTATGATCTATGTAGGTGTGACCGGATGGGGTGACCACGATTTGCTGTATACGACCCCAGAAGAACGAAAACATAAATTATCGACATATGCGGGACATTTCCCGACTGTTGAAGTCGACTCGACCTTCTATGCGATTCAACCTGTGAAAAATTTCGAAAAATGGGATGGGGAAACACCGGATCATTTTCAATTCGTTGTGAAAGTTTCCAGGGAAATGAGCGGACATGATCGTGAGCCGAAAACGCCTTTGATTGAACTGTTTGAGCGTTATCGCGTCTCGGTCGATCCGTTAAAACGAGCGGGGAAATTACGGGCTGTGCTCGTTCAATTGCCGCCGTGGTTCGATGTGTCAAAGCCACACCTGGATTATTTGAGAACGCTTCGTGCCGAGCTGTCAGATTACGAGATTGCCATCGAGTTTCGCAATCCGACCTGGTTCTCAGAAGCGTTCCGGGACCGGACGCTTCAATTTTTGAAGGAGCAGCGGTTCATCAACACGATTTGCGATGAACCGCAAACGAAAGAGAGCAGCATCCCGTTCGTACCGGTCGTGACGCATCCTGATGTTGCGGTCGTTCGATTGCATGGACGCAATACGTCAGGATGGCTCAAAAAACCTGGAATGACGAGTCAAGAATGGCGGCATGTTCGCTGTCTGTACCGGTATAGCGAGGAAGAATTGCAAGAATTGGCGACCTCACTTCGTGAGATTGACCGTGAAGCGAAAGACGTGTATGTATACTTTAACAACAACTCGGCTGGGGATGCAGCACCGAATGCAAAGCGACTCATTGAGATTCTTGGCCTTGAATATGAACTCGCGCCGAGACAAATCAGTTTGTTTTAGAAGGAAGGGATGGCCATGACGACACTGTCTATTTTTCATTACAACGATCTTCATTCAAAGTTCGACCAATGGCCGAAACTTGTTTCATTTCTAGAAGAACATCGGACTGACGACACGCTGTACTTTGATTTAGGAGATCATGCCGACCGCACCCACCCGGCGACCGAAGTGACACGTGGAAAGTTGAATGTTCGTTTGCTCGAGCAACTCCGTCCGACAGCGGTCACCATCGGAAACAACGAAGGGATCACTTTTCCTCATGATTGGCTAGCCGAACTGTATGACGAAGCGACATTTCCCATCTTACTTGGGAATGTATATGAAGCAGACGGGTCACGACCGAATTGGGTCGATGAGACGCTCGTTCTTGAGAAAGATGGTTTCCAAATCGGCCTGTTTGGTGTGACCGCTCCATATGAAGAGTTATACCCAGAGCTCGGCTGGCAGATTGAATCGCCTTACGAGGCGGCGGAGCGAGCGCTGAAACAGTTGGCGCATTGTGATGTCATCATCGCGCTCAGTCACCTTGGGTTCTTTGGAGACGAGCGATTAGCTGAAATGTTTCCTGAAATCGATGTGATTCTCGGTGCGCATACACATCATGTTTTAGATGAAGGTGTGATGACGAACGGTGTGTTGATTGCACAGGCCGGAAAATATGGGAAGTACGTCGGTGAAGTCACACTGACGCTTGGCGAGTCAGGAATCGTATCGAAAGAAGCGCGCCTTCACGAACTGTCTCAGCAATCGGATAGTCCAGACACGTTGGCGTTGTTGCGCACAGAAGGGGCAGATGCCGAACGCCTTCTTGATGTCACGATTGCAGAGACGGATGGATACGCCTCCGATTGGTTCGGACCTTCTCCACTTGGTGACCTACTCGTCGAAGGGATGGTCGAATGGTGTGCGGCGGATGTTGGGATTATTCCATCTGGGGTTGTGCTAGAAGGCCTTGCACCGGGTGGGGTGACGCTCAACATGTTGCATCGGATCTGTCCGCATCCAATCAACCCTTGTGTGCTGACATTGGACGGTGAAACGTTGTCGCGTTTCCTTCACGATACTAATGAAGAAACGTTCACGAATATGCATGTCAGAGGTCTCGGGTTCAGAGGGACCGTTCTCGGAGAACCGAGTCTCTATCAAATCGAACAACGTGACGGTCAGACTTATGTGATGGGGGAACGATTGGATTTAAATCGGACATATCGTGTCGCAACGGTCGATATGTTGACATTCGGTCCGCTTCTTCCTTATTTGGCAGACCAACCGAAGCGATATTTCATGCCCGAACTTCTGCGAGATGTATTACGAGAAACAATCGTTGCCCGTCATGAAGTGATTCGAAAAGGATAGAGTGCATCGATGAGGGCATGCTATGATAACAGAGTGGAGGTGGGAGCGATGATTCGAGTGAATCGCCACGGATATACCGTCTTGGAAGAAAAACGGGACGGGTTCGATGAAGAGGCGTTTATCGCACGGTATAGTGACGTGCTAGATAAGTACGATTACATCGTCGGTGATTGGGGGCATGGTCAGTTGCGATTGAAGGGATTCTATGAACCGCAATCTAAATTGGCGACCTATGAGAACCGAATTGATCACGTGATGGACTACGTATACGAATATTGCAACTTTGGATGTCCTTATTTCGTTTTGAAAAAAGAAACGGAAATCAACGAAGAAGAGAGTGGACCCGTCTTTGGGGGAACGAAGCAAAAACTGAAGTTGAAGCGTAAGTTTAACAAGACCGATGAATCAAACGTGTGAAGTGCTGAGCAGTCAGCACTTTTTTTATTACATTTGATTTCCAAATATTTCGTTTAGGTAAAAAGTCGTGACTTCCGGTTTTGAGGTTGGAAAAATGTGATAAATTGTCATTAAGGATCGTTTCGTCGTTTTTTGGTTTTGATAGTGAGGTGATTTGGATGCAACATGTACAAACGACCGTCGGGGATCGGGATGACGTCCATAATCGAATTCATAACTTCGGACTCGGGATATTGGCCATGTTCTTTTTTGGTTTCCATATCATGATGACCTTTTATTTTACGGCGGCAGTCATTCTATTTGAACTCTTTCATGTGTTGATCATCCGTCGCTTTGAATATGGCCATTCGTTCTTGCGAGGCCGTGTCTTCAAAGTCACATCTCACCTTGTGTTATCACTCGGGGTGCTGTTGTTGATCTTGTCCATGTCTCAGTTCTTTTTAGGCAATGTGATGATTCGCTAAGCGGAAAGGAAAAATTCCTTTCCCTTTTTTTATGTTTTTTTGAAACGTATGGTCACCTTTTCACGTACACTAATAGAAAGACTACGAAAAAGGATGGATTACTATGAGATCTGAATGGAAACAACATGCACGACACGCCTTGAAAGGAAAATGGTGGTTGATGGCCGGATTGGCACTCTTGTTCCTCATTATTAACGGGATTCCGCAATGGTTTGCGCCTGAAATGGACGTCAACTCGCCAGAACCGTTCACATCGACAGAAGTCACTTTGAGCTTTGTATCGAACGTTCTGCAAATTTTAATTGCCCCACTTGCGATCGGTTGGTCGTGGCTTGCTCTCAACGTATCACGTGAGAAAGGAGCCTCGCTCTCAACGCTGTTCAAGCCGTTCCAGACACGTTACTTCAAACATGTCATCACCTCGTTTGTGATGGGGGTATTCCTCGTGTTATGGACGTTGTTACTCATCGTACCGGGAATCATCAAAGCCTTCTCGTACTCACTCACACCGTACATTTTGCGCGATCAGCCTGAGCTTTCGGCACTCGAGTCGATCACAGAATCACGTCGTCTTATGGATGGGCACAAGATGGAAGCCTTCATGCTCGTCTTGTCCTTCTTTGGTTGGTTCCTCGTCGGGATCTTGACGCTCGGGATCGGGTTCTTCTTCATCGGACCTTACTTCTCGACGACGTACGCGACGTTCTACGATTCGATTCGAGACAAGCAAATTGATTCGAATGAGCCAGTGCACGGAACAGAACAAGGATTTTAAAGAAACAAACGCCTCGCTCAAGTGATTGAGCAAGGCGTTTTTGATTAGGCGTTGACTTCAGTTTTTTGTAAGTATGGCTTCAACGACAAGTGGTGTTCGGCCACGACTTTACGAATCGTACGTGTCTTCGAGCGCATGACGAGTGATGTCGTCTCGACGATATCATCTGTTAAGAATTTGACGCCATCGAGCAACTCACCTGACGTGACACCTGTTGCGGCGAAGATACAGTCATCACTCTTGACGAGGTCGTCGAGCGTGAGGAGTTGGAGCGGATCTTCAATGCCCATCGAGATGACGCGTGCAGATTCTTCTTCATTCATCGGGTGAAGACGGGCCTGCATGTCTCCGCCAAGCGCTTTGACAGCTGCAGCCGTGATGACGCCTTCAGGAGCACCGCCTGTACTGATGAAAATATCAATCGGATTTGTTTTGACGGCAGCTGCGATTCCGGCCGAGACATCGCCATCCTCAAACAATTTGACGCGTGCGCCGACGTTCATGACGGCTTGGCGAAGGTGTTCGTGGCGATCGCGGTCTTGCATGATCACCGTCACTTCTTCAATACGTTTATTGTTATATTTTGCTGCTTTTTCGATGATCGACTCGAGTGGTTCATCGAGCGAGACTTTTCCTTTTAAGTTCGGCCCAACGACGAGCTTATCCATGTACATATCTGGTGCGTGGAGGAGGGCACCTTCATCCGCAACAGCGATGACGACCATCGCATCTCCGAGTCCTTTTGCGACAATGGATGTACCTTCGAGCGGATCAACGGCGATGTCGACTTTCGGACCGAACGTCGTACCGAGTTTTTCCCCAATGTAGAGCATCGGTGCCTCATCGAGTTCACCTTCACCGATCACGACCGTCGCATCCATGTTCACTGTTCCGAGAACTTCGCGCATCGCTGACGTAGCTGCGTCATCGGCTTCATTCTTTTGCCCGCGTCCAATCCATTTCGATGATGCGAGTGCTGCGGCTTCCGTTGCTCGTACGATTTCTAATGCTAATTCACGTTCCATAGTGTTGTACCCTCCACGTTATCTCTATTAAATGTGTTATACTTTTTATGGCTCAAATCCGTTGATTAGTGTATCACATTTTTATAAATGATGTAAATAGGGCAGGTTCTTTTCTCCAGAACGAAAAAGGATTAGTATTAACAGCAGGGGGGATCATCATGTATTTTGTGAATAGAGAGAAGATTAATCAGACACTGGAACAAATGGAGACGATGTTAGCACATACGGACCAACTGAGCGGAGATGCGTTTACGGTAGAACTTGCGAAACAACGAATGGCTGTCCTCCTGATAGAAGGGGTCATCGACGTAGGGAACTCGATGATTGACGGATTCATCATGCGAGACCCGGGTAGCTAT
Organism: Exiguobacterium profundum; assembly: GCF_042652865.1. Taxonomy (GTDB): domain Bacteria; phylum Bacillota; class Bacilli; order Exiguobacteriales; family Exiguobacteriaceae; genus Exiguobacterium; species Exiguobacterium profundum. Next base: position 1,276,769 of record NZ_JBHSHG010000001.1, on the reverse strand, counting down.
GAGGATATTGTCGACATTCTGCTCGATGAACGCGTGCTCGATGAGAAGACGGGTAATGCCACCAAGGCGCTCGTCGGATTGCGTGCATACTATGTCCGTGAGTTCGTCGATGCAGACGCATCCCGCTTCGATGAATGGGTGAAGACGTCGAAACAAGACTTCACAGCGTTCTCCACGCAAGTTCGTCGCTACTTAGAGGTCGAACTTGGACCAGTGTCCGCATTCTTGCCAGAAAGCGAGTGATTGGATGGAACCGATAAAAGGATATTTGTTTGATTTAGATGGTACGATGTATGCAGGAATAGAGCCCGTTCAAGCTGCTGTCGATTTTGTAAACGAGTTAGAAGCTACGGGCGTCCCATACTTATTCGTCACGAATAACGCCTCGATGACACAACAGCAGATTGCGGATAAGTTGATTTCAATGGGGGCAAATGTGAAGGCAGAAAACGTCTTGACGAGTGCGATGGCGACGGCTTTTTATATTGAGAAGATGTCACCGGGCGCGACCGTCTATATGATTGGCGAAGACGGACTCCGACTCGCCTTAGAATCTCGTGGGTTCCACGTCACGGACGAACCGAAAGCGGACTATGTGGTCATCGGTCTCGACCGTCACATTACGTATGAGAAGTTGGCGCGAGGGGCGATCGCCATTCGTTCGGGAGCCCGATTCATTTCGACGAATGGGGATATCGCCATTCCGACAGAACGAGGGTTTTTACCGGGGAACGGGTCGCTCACATCCGTGTTGACGGTGACGACAGAAAAAGAACCATTCTTTATCGGGAAGCCAGAACCGGTCATGATTGATATTGCACTCGACATGATTGGATTGACGAAAGAGGATGTCGTGATGGTAGGGGATAACTATCATACAGATATTCTATTCGGGATCAATGGGGGAATCCGTACACTTCACGTCAACTCAGGTGTACACGGTCCAGCATTTGTTCAAGAACAAGAAAAACTCCCGACCTATATGGTTGAGAGTTTAAATGAATGGAAGCATGAAAAAAAGGGATGACGAATGTCTCCCTTTTTGCTTAGAATACTTGTTCTACTTCGACGATGCCTGGTACTTCTTCGATGAGCGCACGCTCAATACCGGCTTTTAGCGTGATTGTTGAAGACGGGCAGCTGCCGCAAGCACCCATCAAACGGAGCTTGACGATGCCTTCTTCGACATCAACGAGTTCGACGTCTCCGCCGTCACGAAGCAAGAACGGACGCAATTTATCGAGCACTTCTTGGACTTGATCAAACATTTCCATGGTATCTACCCCTTTCTCGTTCTACTTTATTCTAGCAAGTTTGAGAGTGTTTCTCAATCATTTACGCTGAGCGTTTCGTCATCGGGAGTGGGGAGGATTTTTGTATAATGGTTTCGAGGGGGAATGAAAATGAAAATCACGGTTTATGGGGCAGAGGTTCAATGTGCCAGTTGTGTCGGTGCACCGAGTTCGACCGAGACGTATGAGTGGTTGCAAAGTGCGCTCGGACGCAAGTATCCGGAGCAGTCCTTTTCTTTCGAGTATATCGATTTCGAACAGAGTGAGGACGAGTTTGCCCAGGCGCTTAAAGACGATGAATGGTTTTATCCGCTCGTCTTGCTCGACGGAGAAGTGATTGATGAAGGGGTCGTTCAGTTACGAAAAGTGTATGCGGCAATTGAGGCGAAACAAGGATCCGTCAATCATATAAAATAGTGAGCAAGTGGACGAACCATGCGATAGCAAGGTTCGTTTTTTGTTTACCTATAATTCAGAAAAAGATTTTACAACTTTTGTCTCTCGGGCTAAACTGAACATAACTTGTATAAATTTTATAATATTTTGAAAATTAATAAACCTGTTTATTAAAGGAGGACTATTTGATGTTTGCCCGAAAACGAAATATGCCGATCCATTTAGACACCTCGTCCCAAATGGAGCACTTGTTGATCGCACTTCCCGATGAGTTGGAACGACAACGTCAGTTGATTCGTCTCGAACGTGAGGATTTAGCTTATTTACGTGCGTATCAACAGGAATTACGTCAATTGACACCTCGGTTGGTTGATGTGTTTTATGAAGAGCTCGAAAAGATCGACGAGATGAGAGAGTTGATTCGGCAACATTCGTCATCGGACAAATTAAAACTCACTCTTTCTAACCATATAATGGAGATGTTTGAAGGGAAGTTGAATGAAGCATATATCAATCGACGTCTCGCCATCGCCAAACGTCATTATCTGATCGGTCTGAAAGGGAAATGGTATATGGCGGCCTTCCAAAAAATATTCGAGACGCTTGTCTTATCGATTCAACATGAGCAGCTCGATGCGGACTCGAAAATGAGGTTGATGATGGCCGTCTCGAAAATCTTTAACTTCGAGCAACAAATCGTGCTCGAGATGTTTGACGATGAAGCAGACGTCGTTCGTGACCAGATGCAACACGTGAAAGATGAAATCAGTCAAACGATTCAGCAGGCGAGTGAAGATTTGGCTGCCCTCTCACAAGAAGTCATGGCTAGTTTTCAGTCGATGAATGAGCGGGCAGATGATATGAAGCATTCAAGTTCACTCACGCAGACAAAGCTACGGACGGTACTTCACTCTTCAGTGAGTGGGAAAGACACGATTTTGTCGGAGGCGGGACGCCTTGATGAAATCGCGCGTGACCTCTCCGATTCAGCTCAGGAAATCAAGGCGCTCGAAAGATTGATGAACGAGATCATGACGATTGCGGATTCGGTCAAACAAATTGCCAACCAGACGAACCTACTTAGCTTGAATGCCGCGATTGAAGCAGCACGGGCAGGCGAGCAAGGGAAAGGATTCCAAGTCGTCGCTTCCGAAGTACGGACGCTCGCGAGTCAATCGAAACAAGCGGCAGAAGAGGTGGAGGATTTGGTGAAGCGTCTCACGAACCAGATGGAAGAGACTTCGAGCCGCGTCTTATCGACCGAGCAAGAGATGAAGCAGACGATGGGACGGATCAATGAAGTGACGGATGCCTTCCTCCAAATTTCGGGTGATTCGGAGCATGCTGACGGGCAGATGGGGAGTCTCGCCGGTGATATAGATGAGATTGTGGAATCCATTGCCGAACTCAAGCGTGCCACGACCCAGATTGCGACGTCTTCGACACGGTTGATGGATACCGCACAACGATTGTAAGTGGTCAAATGATAAAAAAGACGAATCAGGTCGCATGACACGACTTGATTCGTCAATTAGTGAAGTCGAGCGAAGGGACTCGACTTTTTTTATTTAGAGAAGCTGGAACGATGACGTCGCTGAATCAGCCGTGTAGCCGGTAAGCGTCGCATCAGACTTCACTTGATACGTTCCGCGTTGTGACCAAGAATTCGTCGAGAGTGTGAATGTGATGGTTCCTGATGAATTCGTCTTGCCTGTACCGACAAGCGTCGTACCGTTCGGTTGTGTGACCGTCACACGAACATCGGCGTTTGCGACCGCTTGGCCATTTGAATTTCGTACTGCCGAAGAAATCGAGACGACTTCACCAGCGTAGTAAGAAGACTTCGATGTCGAGACTGTCGTCGTGAGTGCTTGGACAGGTTGCGTCGTACCACCAGAAGTCGGGGATTGGACAAGTCCGTTCCCGAACCATGTGTCGCGACCTGTTGTACCAAGGTCGATGGAGTCTTGCGACAATTTTGTACGGAGTTGTGTGCTCGATAGCGTAGGGAACGCCTGTTTCATGAGTGCGAGGTTACCCGCCACATACGGTGTCGCCATTGATGTTCCGCTCATTTGACCGTAGCCCCCATTTGAGAGGGTCGAGTTGATGCCGACACCAGGTGCTGCCACTTCGACAGTGCTACCTGTCGCCGAGAACGAGGCACGGTTGTTGTTGATATCTGTTGCAGCAACAGCAATTGCCGAACTGTAACGAGCCGGATAGTTGACGAGGTCACCCGATCCATCGGTACGACCATTGTTACCCGCTGCCGCGACGACAAGGATGCCTGCATTATTGGCACGATCGACAACTTGTTGGAGCGTCGTCGATGGACTTGTCGTCCCGAGGCTCAAGTTGATGATATCCATATCATTAGTGATCGACCAGTCAATCCCTGCAACGATACTCGATAAGCTACCACTTCCGTTCGCCTCAAGAGCTTTGACGGCGTATATGCTTGCCTCGTGTGCAATCCCGACTGTTCCGATGCTATTGTTACGTGCACCGATAATCCCGGCTACGTGTGTACCGTGACCATTGTCATCGGCATACGAACTCGTGACCGTGCTAAATGAGGCACCACCAGCGATTGTTAAATCGGGGTGGGGCGAAATCCCTGTGTCGACGACGGATACTTTGACACCTTTCCCTGTGAATCCACTCTGCCAAGATGAAGGAGCTTTTAGTTTAGGAATCCCCCAGTCTTGTGTTTGATTCTCAATCTGTACGATTTGATCCACTTCCACGTGTGCGACGTTCGGGTTATTCTTCAGTCCATTCAAAGCAGCTTTCGGAACTTCGAGTGCTGCTGCAGGAATATTCGAATACTGTTGTTTAACTTCCATGCCTTCAATCGACAGCGGAATTTTCTTTGCCGATTCCTTGAAAACGACGATGACACGTTCTTTCTCTTTGTTTGGGGCGGCATCCGCACCCCCAGGTACGGTTGACAAGACAAGCAATGAGGCGAGGACGGAGCTACAGATTTTTTTCAACTTGTTTCCTCCTTTAGGGTATGTAGGCAAGATGACGGGATGTCGAACTGCCGTGACCATAGAGTAACAAGTTTTACCAACGTGTAGAATACGCCAATGGCATTAAATATCTGAATATTTAGATAAGGATACAGGGAATTCAGATACAAGACTTTTGACTCAATCGTTAGAAAAATGAATAGAAATAACAGATGAACAAATTAAAAAAGCGAACCAGCCAGAGGCTCGTTCGCAATGTATTCATTTAATGACTTTATGTTTCCAAAGGATACCGGACTTTAATAGTCGGGCTACTTTCCCGGTGAGTGATTGTTTCCCCATAAACACCCCAAAGCCAGCCTTCTTCCCGAGGGAACCGAGCGTCCCTTTCAGTTTGATGTCGGGTAATTCTGGATAATTGATACCTTTCCATTTGCAAAGCAAGACTTGAACGATCTGTTCGGCTTGGGCTTCGGCAAGTTGTCCGGACGGTGCGTACGGTAAGCTCGCATTGTCACCAACGACAAACACGTCCGGCAGTCCAGGAACAAAGTGATGTTCCGTCAATTTGACACGTCCGCCTCCATCGAGCTCCCAACCTTGATTCCGTACAACGGCGACCGGTTGAATCCCGGCCGTCCATACGGTCAGATCAGATGGGAATAAGTCTTCATGGTTCCATAATCCGTCAGCATCGACACGTGTGATGTTCGCATTATTGATGACTTCGACGCCGTGCTCCTCGAACCAAGATTGTACGTACATCGAGACACGATTAGATAAGAAAGATAGAACGGATGGTCCGCGGTCGAATAAACGGACCGTCAAATCAGGCCGGCTCTCACGAAGTTCGCTGGCGAGTTCGACACCAGATAGACCGGCACCGACGACAGAAACGACCGAACCTGGTCGCAGACCGTTGATCGCTTGTTGTGTCTTACGTGACTCTTCCAGTGTTTGAATACTGTACGTGAATTCGGCTGCCCCTTGAACGTTGTGGTATTTGTCTTCGCATCCTAATCCGATGACGAGGTCGTCGTAGGGCACTTTTTCTCCACTCGCGAGCAGAACCATTTTGTCTTCGGTGTCGATGTCCGTGACCTGTCCGTATATGTAATCGATTTCATCCGGAAAGTCAATGCGAATATCGCGGTCCGAGACCGTTCCTGCGGCCAGTGCGTAATACTCAGTTTTCAATCCATGATAAGGCAAGCGATCGACGAGCGTGACCGAGATGTCTTGTAACTGATGTCCAAGTACTCTCTCAATCACACGCATTCCCCCGTAACCGCCTCCTAAGACGACTAATTTGCGCATAATAATCCCCCTTTGTTACTCTTCAACTGTATCATGTTATAATCTGCCGTAGAAGAACCATTTTCCGATAATTCACGTAAAGAAAGACGGTGATATATATGATGAATCCGATCATCGAATTTTGTGCTTCGAATTTGGCGATGGGCTCACAAATTGCCCGGGCTAAATTAGAGTCCGACCCTGATCTTGATGTGGTCGAATATGGCTGTACAGGCTATTGTGGTGTCTGTTCCCTTGATCTCTTTTGCCTCGTAGACGGGGAAGTGGTGACGGGTGAAACACCAGAAGAGCTCGTGACGAAGGTGTATGAAAAAATCGAAGAGATGGCATGGTAAAAAGTTTGAGGAAATGACCTCAAACTTTTTTATTTCACCCGTTGCATTTTAAAAAGAGGGATGTTATATTCTAAGAGGTTCGAATGTAGGTTGTCTGACGTTTAACAACGATAAAAAGAAAGCGTTTCAAACGGTAGGACACATCTCTTTTCGGGTATGACACATATAATTGGTTTTGTTTAATATGAAAGGAGCACAACATCAATGAAAATCATGAGTGTGGTTGGTATTTTGGCACTAATTGCAATCGCTTACATCTTCTCTACCAACCGTAAAGCCATCAAATGGCGCACGGTCTTGGCAGCGTTCGCTGTTCAATTCGCATTTGCATTCCTCGTCTTATATACGGCATGGGGACGTAAGGCGCTTGAATGGATCTCAAATGGGGTTCAAGCTGTCTTGAACACAGCGGGTGACGGGATTGCCTTCGTATTCGGAACAGCAGTCGGTGGCGACAACTTCGTTTTCGCATTCCAAGTCCTTCCGATTATCATCTTCATGTCATCATTAATCGCATTGCTTTACTACCTCGGCGTCATGCAGTGGGTCATCCGTATCCTCGGTACTGCCCTTGCGAAAGCACTTGGTACGTCACGTAAAGAGTCACTTTCAGCAACAGCGAACATTTTCGTCGGTCAAACGGAAGCACCGCTTGTCATCAAGCCGTACCTTCCTACAATGACACAGTCTGAGCTCTTCGCAGTCATGGTCGGTGGACTCGCATCGGTTGCCGGATCTGTACTTGCAGGTTATGCAGCACTCGGTGTACCACTCGAATACTTGCTCGCAGCGAGCTTCATGGCAGCGCCAGCAGGTCTCTTATTCGCGAAAATCATCGTACCAGAAACAGAAGAGTACGATGACGACATCGAGATTGTAGAAGATGAAGAAGACAGAGCGGCGAACTTCGTCGATGCAGCGGCACGTGGTGCTTCTGACGGTCTCTTCCTTGCCTTGAACGTCGGTGCGATGCTTCTTGCATTCGTTTCATTGATTGCGCTCGTCAACTTGATCCTCGGTTCAGTTGGTGGACTCTTCGGATTTGATAGCTTGTCACTCGAATTGATTCTCGGTTACGTCTTCGCGCCACTTGCATTCGTGATTGGTGTACCATGGGCGGATGCTGTACAATTCGGTAGCTTCCTCGGTCAAAAACTAGTCTTGAACGAATTCGTTGCTTTCTCTGAGTTTGCTCCAATCATCGGTTCTGGTGATTTGTCAGCTCGTACAGAAGCGATGATCGCATTCGCACTTTGTGGTTTCGCAAACATCTCGTCACTCGCGATCCTTCTTGGTGGTCTTGGTGGTATGGCGCCAAACCGTCGTGGTGACATCGCACGCATGGGTGTTCTCGCGATTCTTGCAGGTACGCTTGCAAACTTGATGTCAGCTACATTGGCTGGACTTCTTCTTTAATCGGTATAAGAAAACGCGATCACTTCGGTGGTCGCGTTTTTTTAGTATGAGAAGGATGTATGTATGGTGATGTTTGGCCACTTGGCGGACCAGTTCTTTTGCTGCAACCGCTCCAGATAGATGGGATGCTTTGAAGAGTTCGAATCAAAGGGTGGTGTCGGTATAACGTGCATGTTGATCAAGTCGTGAATGCCGTGTGGGGCAGCGAGGATGAGGGAACTATCCGATTGAAGACGTACCCCGATCGCGGTGACGGTCTCAGGAAAATGTGCCAACGCATCGACCGATGAAGCATAGGGTGGAAGGTTGTTGACGTGATGCATTCTCGCTTGATTTTTGACAGACCAAGGTACATCGGGGATGAGGCGGAATAATCGCTCTTCGAGTTGTTTTTCGACTGCTTCCTCTGGTTGGTTTGGGTCGAAATAAATCACATCTACATCATCTGTTTTAGTCGATGTTTCGTATCCGTGAAGGTGGTCCCAGACTTTTAAACGAATATATCCCGCACCAAATCCAACAATCCGGTAAATCGAGGTTGGCGACGGCGTGGAGAAGCTTTATGAGCTCGGCGTCTTGTTTTAGAAAATGAACCAAATCCTGTTCGTCTGTCATAATGAATGCCCCTCCTTACAATATGGTTAAAAAAAGCACCTAGGCAACGCCTAGATGCTCGTATATTGATTATGCTTGAAGTTGTACGCGTTGACGTTCGATCCACGGCTTCAATTTCAAGAAGAGTGGGACGAAGAGCGCGCTGATCAAGATCGCTTTAATCAAGTTGAACGGTAAGATCCCGTAAAGGACAAGATCCGTTTTCACCGCCGGGTCGGCCATGTCTGCCATTCCGAAGAAGAAGGCGTAGGCTGGCAAGATGACGAGATAGTTTAAGATGGCGAGGCTAAGAGCCATTGTGATTGTACCGGCAAGTAATCCAGAAGCGAGTGCTTTGTTTGACTTGCGCTTATGGTAGAACCAGGCAACTGGGTACATGAATGCGACACCTGCGAAGAAGTTTGCGACTTCCCCGACTGGAACGCCGCCACCGTTAAAGACGTAGTACAAGACGTTTTTCAAACCGACGACCACGACTCCTGCGAGTGGGGAAAAGACGATTCCGGCAATGAGTGCAGGAATGTCACTAAAGTCCACTTTAAGGAATGGCGGTAAAAATGGGAGCGGAAAGTTGAATAGCATGAGTACGAACGAGATCGTCCCGAGCATCGCCAAAGTCACCATTGTTGTCAGTCGTTTGTTGCGCGTAGTTTTCATCAGAATCTCTCCTTTAGGTCGCTCCTCGATGAATGGCATCCGTCGCATATAAAAACCCGATTGCAATGAAGACAATCGGGAGAGTTTACGCGCATACGAAAGAGATGTTTTCCGAGGTGGAAAAGTCCACGTCAAAGAAAACATCCGGATATCGGTCGGATGCCGCCATCTTCTCCCATCCAGACTATACTGTCGGCTTTCGAATCTCACGAAATCAGCAAGCAACGCCTTGCTCGCTCACGGGCTGAGAAGAATATATTCTTCAATACCGCCGGTCGGGAATTTCACCCTGCCCCGAAGATGGAACGATTTAATTTTTTTTGTTACAGTTTAGTTATACAAGATAATCCACAAGATGACAAGTCAATTGACTTGAATTGAAGATATATGAGGAGGAGTTCAGATGATTCATTTAACAGAGTCAGCCGCACTTCAAGTGCTAGAGATGATGAAACAGACGGAACGCCCGGATGCGCAATACTTGCGAGTGAAGGTACAAGGTGGCGGATGTACAGGACTTTCATACGGGATGGGCTTCGACGAGGAGAAGACGGACAAAGACATTCAATTCGACCATCATGGTGTCCGCGTCATCGTTGCGGAAGTGGATCATGGGGTCGTTGATGGCCTCGAGATTGATTATAAGCAGTCGATGCTCGGTGGGGGTTTCACAATTAAAAACCCAAATGCGATTGCAACATGCGGTTGCGGTTCGAGTTTCCGGACAGCGACGAATGCAGGTACGCCAGGAGAATGCTAAAGAATAAGAACCGATCGCGAGTGCGATCGGTTCTTATTCTTCTTCTGTCAAAATCAACCGAATGACTTTTGCAGTTACGTCGAGTTCGATGTGATGTTGCCAAGGCCGAAAGCCTGTGATTGTACACGTGTCATTCGTGATGCGGAATGAGCAGACACTCTCTTCCTCTTGATCGAGGACAGAGTAACGACTGAAATCAGATAAGCTCTGATAGATCGCATACTGTGGTGGTAGTTCATACGTCCATCCTTTTTCTAACATGATTTGGTGCATATTCGAGCCCCCTAACAAGTCTTTACTTATTAGAATAGCAAGAATACGTGTAAAAGTGGTAGATTAGTCTGTTTCTTTGAAGGGAAAATGAGTAGGGACGTCATTACAAATGGGAGGATTCAGGGTCATGAGAAAAGTATTGATATTCGGAGGGTCACGCTATTTCGGAAAACGGCTCGCATTGCGACTTGCTGAAGCAGGGGATGATGTGACGATTGTGACGAGAGGGCAACTACAGGTGCCGGAAGCTGAAGGGATTCGGTCTGTCAAAGGAGACCGGCAATCGGTCGCGACGATGAAAGACTTGGCCCGCGAACGGTACGACCTCGTCTATGACAACATTTGTTTTACTCCGTATCAGGCAAAAATCGCCTCGGATGCGTTCATGGACAAAGTCGGGAAATATGTGCTCACGTCGACGATGTCGGTCTACGCGCCTGGTCCTGATTTAAAAGAGAGCGACTTCAATCCGCTCCATTACGAATATCATCTTGAATCCGAACATGACTACGGACAAGGGAAACGCGAGGCGGAATCATTCTTCTTCCATCGCGCCTCTTTCCCGGTGGCGACCGTACGATTACCGATCGTGTTAGGTCCGGATGACTATACAGACCGATTGAAGTTTTATGTAGATGCAATCCGGAACGAGGAACCGGTTGTCTTGCATCACCCGGAAGCAAAGATGGGCTTCATCTCGAGTGCGGAAGCGGCCGCCTTCTTAGAATGGGTCGGTCGTGCCAATGTGACAGGACCGTTCAATGCGGCGAGTGATGGACTCATCTCGATGGGGGCCTTGATGGAGCGAATCGGTCAACACGTCGGAAAACCCGTCCATATTATAAAAGATGGAGACTCGTCGCCGTATGATTCGGATGTCGACTATTATATGTCGATTGCTGAGGCGAAGAAGGCGGGATTTGTGTTTACGCAACTCGATGACTGGATTGACCGGGTCATCGTTCAAACGATGAAAAGATAAAAAACGCTTCTGTGGATGTGGTCCACAGAAGCGTTTTTGGTTATTTCCCAGCAAATACAGATGTCGAGTGTTGCGGATGACGAGCAGTCGGATCCACGAGCTGTTTCACTTGGTTGATGGCGATTGGGGCTTCACCGAAACCGGTCGCAATCAATTTTACTTTCCCTTCGTATGTCGCGATATCACCGCAAGCGAAGATGCCGGCAACGGTCGTTTCCATACGTGAATCGACACGGATTGTGTTTTTCTCGAATTCCATTCCCCAGTTCTTGATTGGACCGAGCGATGAAACGAATCCGTAGTTACAAATCAAATCATCGATTTCAACGATTTTTGATTCGCCATCCTTATCTGTCAATTCGACAGATTCGATGTGTGTCTCACCAGACAGTGACTCGATGTTGTAAGGCGTAAGGACGTTAATCGTCGATGCCTTCATCTGTTCTACCGTATGTTCATGAGCACGGAAGCGGTCACGACGGTGAACGATGTGTACTTCTTTTGCGATTCCTTCAAGCATGAGTGCCCAGTCGACGGCTGAATCGCCACCGCCGGCAATCATGACACGGCGATCACGGAATTTCTCCATGTTGTCAACAAAGTAATGAAGGTTGGCATAATCTTCGCAGCCATCAAGACCGAGTGGGCGGGCTGAGAAGGCACCGTTTCCGGCTGTGATGATGATGGCTTTCGTATGATACTCTTCTTTGTTCGTCGTCAATACGAAAGTGCCGTCCTCGAGGCGTTCGACCGTTTCCACCGTTTCGCCGAGACGGTAGTCTTGTTCGAATTGATCGGCCTGAGCTTTTAGTTGATCAATCAAGTCCTGTGCTTTCACTTTCGGGAAACCGGCAATATCATAAATATATTTTTCAGGATAGAGCGTTGATAACTGACCACCGAGTTGCGGTAAGCTTTCAATCAACGTCGTATCGAGTTGGCGCATGCCTGCATAAAATGCGGTGAACAGTCCGACTGGGCCGCCACCGATGATGATTACATCTTTCGTCGTCTTCATCGAATTCCTCCTCAAAGCGTATACATCTATTATAGAGAGTTTATTGAATTAAATCCATTCAGTACAAACATGCAACACTTTCAAAAAAAATTCAAGAAGATAAGCTTTTCCATTGAGAATTCAAATTAAAGAGCGTACAATAAAACAGAAGCAATTGTGAACAGATGTTGAACAAGAATAGGCTTTATTGTGAACGTCTATGTGAAGAAACACACAACATAGTTGTTCAAAAAAACAAAATTTTAAACAAGGTGGAAATGAACATGAAACGACCTAACATTGTTATTCTTGGTGCGGGCTTCGGTGGACTCATCACAGCCGTCAACCTTCAAAAGACACTCGCTGCAGGTGATGCGAACATTACGCTTATCAACAAGCATGATTATCACTACCAAACGACATGGCTTCACGAACCAGCTGCTGGAACGATGAACCCAGATCAAGCACGCATCTACATTAACGATATTGTGAACCCGTCACGTGTGAAACTTGTCAAAGGGATCGTCGATCGCGTCGATACTGCTGCGAAACAAGTCACACTCGAAGATGGTTCAGTTGTCGAATACGACTATGTCGTCATCGGTCTCGGTGGTGTACCTGAAACGTTCGGTATCCCAGGCTTGAAAGAAAATGCGATGACAATCAGCTCGTTGAACAGTGTTCGTAAAATCAAAGAGCACATCGAATATTCATTCGCTCAATATAAAACAAATGGTTCTTCTGACAATTCGTTCGTGACGATCGTTGTCGGTGGTGCTGGATTCACAGGAATCGAATTCCTCGGTGAAATCGTCAACCGGATTCCAGAGCTTTGCAAACAATATGACGTTCCACGCGAAGCGGTTCGCATCGTCAACATTGAAGCAGCACCAACAGTTCTTCCTGGTTTCGACCCAGAACTCACAACGTACGCACAGAAATGGTTGGAACGTAACGGTGTCGAGATGAAACTTGGTAACGGAATCAAAGGTGTCGAGCCAGGTGTGGTGACATTCGGTCCACTTCAAGGTGACACGACAGAAACGATTCGTGCCAACACGATCATCTGGACAGGTGGCGTAAGTGGTAGCCCGATCATCGAAAAATCAGGATTTGAAGCGGTCCGTAACCGTGTCATGGTGGAAGCGGACAACCGTGCACCAGGTCACGACAACGTCTTCATCATCGGTGACTGCTCAGCGGTCATGGATCCTGCATCGAACCGTCCATACCCACCGACGGCACAAATCGCGACACAACAAGCACATAACGTTGCGAAAAACATTGCGGCGCTCATCAATGGAAAATCGACATCGAAGTTCACTTACGAGAGCAAGGGAACGGTCGCTTCACTCGGACATAACGATGGAATCGGAATCGTGATGGGCAAGAAAATCTTCGGTCGCAACGCTTCGTTCATGAAAAAAGTCATCGACAACAAACACTTCATCGAATTGAAAAAGTACGGACTCGTCCTTAAAAAAGGGAAGTTCTAATTTCATGATTGCACGGCTCGTTCTATCTCAGAACGGGCTGTTTTTCTTTCGAAATTGTCATAGGAAGTTCTTTGACCTCGTTGGTCGAAATTTTGTATAATGAAGAGCGGACAAGGGGGGCAATACATGCATATTATCCAAGCAGTCATTGGAGCCGTTTTATATATGACGATTTTTTTCAGTATCGGCTTCATCTTGAATATGTTACTTAAAAAGACATGGACACTTGTGTTCATTTATCCGATTTTTGTCATCATGATGATTGATAATGTCAAACTTTCGAGTTACGTGACCGAGACATCGACCGCGCTTACGAGTGTCTATGAAGGACTCGTCGGGTTGCAACTTCTCGATTTATTCATGCTCGGCTTTGGATTGCTCGGTGCAATTCTAGCTGGTGTGACGATTCGTTTCTTACGAAAGAGCGGTTATTCAATGTTTTAATTGGCGACAGAAATGTTCGCCTTTTTTGTTTTGTCCCTACTTTTTTAGGGCATGAACCGATATACTAGATAGCGAAACGATTTTTAGTAAGGGATGCGATGCGAATGACATTACCGATGTATACGATCAAAAAAGTGTTGAATAATAGCGTTGTCATTTGTCAACATGATACGGATCCGGAAGTCATTCTACTCGGGAAGGGGATTGGCTTTGGCAAAAAACCAGGCGACCTCGTCGACCCGGCCAGCGTCCCGGAGAAAGTGTATCAACTGACAGATAAAGAAGAGCAATCACAATATCAGGAACTCGTCAAACATGTCGACGAGGACTTCATTGCATTCATGCAAGAGATTGTTGGCTTTATTGAGACGAGTACGGGCAAGAAAGTCGATGAGCACATCCATATCGGTTTGACCGATCACTTGTTCTTCACGATGAAGCGAATCGAACAAGGGATGGAAGTGACGAATCCGTTTTTACTCGAGACGGAATCACTCTACCCAAACGAGTTTGCGCTCGCGGAACGGATTGTCGATATGTTCCATGAACGATTGAACGTTTTGCTCCCGGATGCGGAAACAGGGTTTATCGCCCTTCATATTCACTCGGCGACGACGTTCAAAAACGTCCTCGAGGTCAACCGTCATAATCAAATCATCGGGCAAATTGTTCAGACGATTGAGAGTCGTTTGAACGTGAAAATGGACCGGACATCACTCGATTATAAGCGCTTACTTCGGCACTTAAGGTACGCCGTTGAGCGGGTCGCGACAGGTGAGACGGTCGAGGCACCACAAAAAATTGAAAAGGTGTTGCGCGACGAATATCCGCTATGCTATAGTACTGCTTGGGAGCTGATGGGCATCATGGAACGCGAATTAAAGCGTCCCGTCCCACGAGGTGAAGCGACATATTTGACGATGCATCTCCAGCGCCTAACAAGTAGATAAATGATACCACGTGTCTTACGTGTTACTGATTCGATCAGGCATGAGTAAGGAGTGGAACGTTATGTGATGTCTCCATTGGGAGAGGTCTACGTTCTATCCTTATTCATGCCTTTTCTGTTTTTATAAACGTGATTTATGAAAACGTTTAGATACGTCGGTTGTCTGACATCTACGCCGCTATCATATTGTTTATACGTACTTAAAAAAAGGAGGAAATGTTGATGTTTAAGCAGATCTTTGGTGTTCTTCAAAAAGTCGGTAAAGCACTTATGCTTCCTGTTGCGATCTTGCCGGCAGCCGGTCTTCTTCTTGCATTCGGTAACGCAATGCAAAACCCACAACTTACATCACGCGCTGGTTGGTTAACGAACGAAGGCGTCGTGAAATTCGCTCAATTGATGGAGCAAGCAGGTGGAATCATCTTCTCGAACTTGGCGCTCTTGTTCGCAGTCGGTGTCGCCATCGGTTTAGCAGGTGACGGGGTAGCCGGACTTGCAGCAATCGTTGGATTCTTGATCATGAACAAAGTCATGGGTGTTTGGCTCGAACTCACACCTGAAGTATTGGCACAAGGTGATCCAGCTTACGCGAACGTACTCGGTATCCCAACACTCCAAACAGGGGTATTCGGAGGGATTATCATGGGTCTCATCGCCGCATGGGCCTATAACAAGTACTTCAATATCGAATTGCCACAGTTCCTTGGTTTCTTCGCTGGTAAACGTTTCGTTCCAATCGTAACGGCAGTTGCAGCCGTCGTTGCTGGTTTCGTCCTACTATTAGTATGGCCACCAGTTCAGCACGGATTGAACTCATTCTCAAACTTCATGTTGAATGAAAACCGTACATTCGCAGCGTTCATCTTCGGTTTAATCGAACGTTCATTGATTCCATTCGGTCTTCACCACATCTTCTACTCACCGTTCTGGTTTGAATTCGGTTCATACACAGATGCAGCGGGTAATGTTGTACGTGGTGACCAAGCGATCTTCTTCGCACAAATTCGTGATGGCGCTGAATTGACAGCAGGTACGTTCATGACTGGTAAATTCCCGTTCATGATGTTCGGTCTTCCTGCAGCAGCACTCGCAATGTATCACGAAGCACGTCCTGAGCGTAAAGCGGTTGTCGGTGGTCTCTTGGCTTCTGCTGCCCTTACATCGTTCTTGACTGGTATCACAGAACCAATCGAGTTCTCATTCTTGTTCGTAGCACCACTTCTCTTCGCAGTACACGCGGTATTCGCAGGTCTTTCATTCATGACAATGCACATCTTGAACGTGAAAATCGGGATGACGTTCTCGGGTGGTTTGATCGACTTCTTGCTCTTCGGTGTTCTTCCAGGTCGTACGGCTTGGTGGCTCGTTATTCCAGTCGGTCTCGTGTTCGCGGTTGTTTACTACTTCGGATTCCGTTTCGTTATCCGCAAATTCAACCTTAAAACACCAGGTCGTGAAGATGAAGTTGTTGAACAGTCAACAGCTACTGGTTCGGAACTTGCACAAGATATCCTCGTCGGTCTTGGTGGCTCACAAAACATCAAGCACCTCGATGCATGTATCACACGTCTTCGTGTCGAAGTAAAAGATAAGAACCAAGTCAACAAAGATGAGTTGAAACGCCTTGGTGCATCTGGTGTCCTTGAAGTTGGTAACAACATTCAAGCAATCTTCGGACCACGTTCGGACGCATTGAAATCAGAAATCCAAGCGGTCATCGCTTCAGGTAACGAAAAGAAAGCTAACTAATTGATGACCTAGACCAATCCTTCGGGGTTGGTCTTTTCTTTTTATGTGAAACGGTTTCATCCAAACGTTAGAGGGAAAAAGTAAGTATTCTGACAAAGGAGGGAACCATGATGTGGAAGAAAGTGTTTGGCGTTTTACAACGGGTCGGGAAAGCACTCATGCTTCCGGTTGCAATCTTACCGGCAGCCGGTCTTCTCTTGGCGTTTGGTACCGCATTCCAAAACCCGGACCTCGTTGAATTGCTCCCGTTTCTGGCGAATGACTCACTTGTCCTGATTTGGCAAGTCATGACAGATGCCGGGGACATCGTCTTCGCAAACTTAGGGTTACTGTTTGCCGTCGGGGTCGCGATCGGCCTGGCGAACGGGGACGGGGTTGCTGGTCTAGCAGCCATTGTCGGTTATTTGATCATGAACAAAGTCATTAGCACATGGAATGGGATTACCGCGGAAATCGCTCAAGGTGATCCGCAGTATGCCACCGTTCTCGGTATTCCGACACTCCAAATGGGGGTATTCGGGGGGATTATCGCAGGTCTTGTTGCAGCCTATGCGTACAACAAGTATTTCAACATCAAGTTGCCAGATTTCTTAGGGTTCTTTGCAGGGAAGCGGTTCGTCCCGATTGCGACGGCCGCATTCAGTTTGATTATCGGGATTGCGCTCGCATATATATGGCCACCGATTGGGAATGCGATCAACACGTTCTCAAGTACGGTCATCGAGGCAAACGTTGCCTTATCAGCATTCATCTTTGGATTAGTAGAACGTTCCTTGATTCCGTTCGGTCTTCACCATATTTGGTATTCTCCATTCTGGTTCCAATTCGGGGAGTATACGAACCAAGCAGGTGATCTCGTACAAGGTGACCAGCGGATCTTCTTCGCACAACTGCGTGACGGCGTGGAATTCACAGCCGGTACGTACATGACCGGGAAATTCCCGTTCATGATGTTCGGCTTACCAGCAGCCTGTCTCGCCATGTTCCACACGGTTCCGAAAGAACGGCGGAAAGACGTCGAGGGTCTCTATTTCTCGGCTGCCCTTACGTCATTCTTGACAGGGATCACAGAACCAGTCGAATTCTCATTCGTTTTCGTTGCACCACTTCTCTTCGGAATTCACGCCGTCTTTGCCGGTCTCTCCTTCATGACGATGCATTTACTGAACGTCAAGATTGGGATGACCTTCTCTGGTGGTCTCATTGACTATCTGCTCTTCGGGGTCCTGCCGAACCGGACGGCCTGGTGGCTCGTCATCCCGGTTGGTCTCGTCTTTGCGGTCATCTACTACTTTGGATTCCGATTCGCTATTACGAAGTTTGACCTGAAAATTCCTGGACGTGACGTGCAGACTGGCACGAAAGGGGACAAAGCGGGGATTGGGGACGACTTGCCATATGAAGTGCTCGTCGGACTCGGTGGTCCTGAAAACATTAAACATTTAGATGCATGTATCACGCGACTTCGTGTCACCGTCAATGACGTGAAACAAGTTGACAAAGACCTTCTAAAAACGCTCGGTGCCGCTGGTGTCCTTGAAGTAGGAGACAATATCCAAGCCATCTTCGGACCAAAATCGGACACGCTCAAATCACAAATCGCGACCATCATCGAAGGTGGCGAATACAAACCGAAAGAAAAAGTAGAGAAGGCAGTCATTACACCGGAAGCGGCTGAACAAGCCGATCATCGCTTCTTGGCTCCGATGTCTGGTGTCCTGTTATCACTTGATGATGTGCCGGATCAAGTCTTCTCGGGTCGCATGATGGGAGAAGGGTTTGCGATTGAACCAAGTTCCGGACAGGTCGTTTCGCCGGTGACCGGTCAAATCACGACATTCTTCCCGACGAAACATGCGATTGGCATTTTGGCTGACGATGGACGTGAACTATTGATCCACGTCGGTCTCGATACGGTCAACCTGAAAGGGGAAGGATTCACAGCGAGAGTCGAAGAAGGCGCCCGGGTCGAAGCGGGAGACGTCCTTCTCGAAGTCGACCTCAGCGCGATTCGTGATAAAGTGCCGTCACTGATTACACCAATCATTTGGACGAACGGGGACGGAAAAGTCGTCGTCGTACCATTCGGTGAGACTGTCGTCGCGGGTGAAGCGCTCGACTTTAGAGCCGATGACAGAGGACCAGAATAAATGATTACGAGCCGCTCCTATCATGGGGCGGCTCGATTTGTGTAGTTACTTCAATGTGCCTTATTCCGGAAAAGGAGAATCCCCCTTATAGTGAAGGAGAATTCTCACGAAAGAAGGGGTACAAATGAAACAATCCATACAATTGAATCACGGTCAGAAAGCCATTCCTACTATTGGACTTGGCGTCTTCAAAGTTGAAGATGGGGATACAGTCATGGATGCAGTCGTCGAGGCGATTCGTCAAGGATACCGTCATATCGATACGGCAGCCGTTTATGAGAATGAAGAGGGGGTCGGTGACGGAATCCGAAAAGGAATGGAAATCGCAAATATTTCCCGGGAAGATTTATTTATCACATCGAAACTATGGAACGCCGATCAAGGTTACGATGCTGCCATCTCCGCCTACGAGGCGTCACTCGTTCGTCTTGGATTGGAACAGTTAGATTTGTATTTGATTCATTGGCCGGTGGAAGACAAGATGGTCGAGAGTTGGCGTGCCCTCGAAACGTTGTATCGAGAGGGACGTGTCGGGGCAGTCGGGGTGAGTAACTTCCAAATCCATCACCTCGAGACATTGGCTGCAAACAGTGACCTCGTTCCAGCCGTGAACCAAGTTGAACGGCATCCGTTGCTTCGTCAAACCGAGTTAGCATCGTATATGAGCGAGCACGGCATCGTACCGGTCGCTTGGGCACCGCTTATGCAGGGAGGGTTGTTCGAAGAGCAGACTTTAGTAGAGGTCGCAAAAGAAGTCGATCGTTCCGTCGCCCAGGTGTTGTTACGGTGGCATCTCCAAACGGGATGGGTGATTATTCCAAAATCCATCAAACCACATCGAATCGCAGAAAACTTCGATGTTCATGACTTTGAATTGACCAAAGATCAAATGGAACGAATCGACTCACTCGACCGATATCAACGTGTCGGTCCGGACCCAGACGATTTTGATTTCTAATGCAGTATATAAAAAAGTCCTTCTCTCGAGCGAGAGAAGGACTTTTGCCATTATTTCTTAATGTCGAACTTTTCGCTAAGGAAGTTCACGACTTCTTCAGCTGTGTCCATGTTGAGGACTTCGTTGACGATTGCTTCTGTTTCCGACTTCGTCAAGCGTTTCACGAGGCTACGCGCACGAAGGACGCTTGAAGCGGACATCGAGAATTCGTCGAGACCAAGACCGAGAAGGATTGGAATCGCGAGTTCTTCTCCAGCCATCTCTCCACACATGCCGACCCATTTGCCAGCTTTGTGTGCTTCAGTGATGACATTGTGGAGAAGGTTCAAGATGGCAGGGTTGAACGGTTGGTACAAGTAAGAAACTTTTTCGTTCATCCGGTCAGCCGCCATCGTGTATTGAATCAAGTCGTTCGTTCCGACTGAGAAGAAGTCGACTTCTTTTGCGAATTGCTTCGCCATGACAGCGGTTGATGGGATTTCAACCATCATCCCTGTCTCATATTTTCCGACTTCGATTCCTTCTTCTTTCAACTTCGCTTCTTCTTCGAGAAGAAGGGCTTTCGCCGCGCGGAACTCTTCGAGTGTCGCAATCATTGGGAACATGATTGCAAGGTTACCGTGAGCTGAGGCACGGAGAAGGGCACGAAGTTGTGTGCGGAACAAATCTGTTTCCTCAAGGCAAAGGCGGATGGCACGATAGCCGAGGAACGGGTTCATTTCTTTCGGGAGGTCAAGGTATGACAACTCTTTGTCGCCACCGATGTCGAGTGTACGGATGACGACTTGCTTGCCTTCCATGCCTTCAAGAACCGTTTTGTAAGCTGTGTATTGCTCTTCTTCAGTCGGGAACGTTTCAGAGTCCATATATAGGAACTCCGTACGATAGAGCCCGATTGCATCTGAACCGTTTTTCAAAACGCCTTCGAGGTCGTTCGGTGTCCCGATGTTCGCAGCAAGCTTCACTTTGTGACCGTCCGCTGTGATTGACTCTTCGTTGACGAGTTGCTTCAACTCTTCTTTGTACGCTTCAAAATCAGCACGTTTGCCTTCGTATTCTTTGACGAGATCTTCTGAAGGGTTGACGAAGACGTCACCTTCTGTTCCGTCGATGATGACGAGGTCACCGTTTTTGATTTCTTCAAGGGCAACTTTTGTTCCAACTACTGCCGGAATTTCAAGTGAGCGTGACATGATGGCAGAGTGAGACGTACGTCCGCCGATGTTCGTCGCGAATCCTTTGACGTATTTACGGTTAAGTTGTGCCGTGTCTGATGGTGTCAAATCTTCGGCAATGATGATGACTTCTTCTGAAATCGAAGCTGGAGTCACGAATGTCACTCCGAGAATGTGAGCCATGACACGTTTTGTGACGTCACGAACATCAGCTGCACGTTCGCGCATGTATTCGTTATCCATTGATTCGAAAATCATGATCATCGTTTGGGCGACTTCGTCAAGTGCCTTCGCTGCGTTCATGTTTTCGCTTTCAATTTTGTCGTTCACTTGCGATACGATTTCTGGGTCCTCAACGATTAAAAGGTGAGCTGAGAAAATCTCGGCTTTGTCTGGACCGAGCTCACGAAGTGTATGTTCGCGAATGGCTTCAAGCTCCGTTTTAGATTGTGCGATCGCATCGTGGAAGCGAGCCTTTTCTGCAGCGACATCTTCAATCTTGTGTGATGGGATATCGAATGAAGGTGTCTCCATGACGAATGCTTTTGCAACTGCAATTCCTGCAGATGCACCAATACCTTTAATGTGTGACATAAGCGTAGTCCCTCTTTTCAAAGAAATAGTGTACTTTCCTGCCTCGTTACTTCATACCCGAAAAGAAAAAAGAATTAACGAGAACGGAGAAAGTTAAAGTAGCAACGGTCTACGACTAGGGGAAGCCTCGACCAGTCAAATTGGCCTCACTTCACGATGAAGAGAAGCCCGATTGCGTACTTTCTTATCCTATCATAAAATAAAACAACGTCACAACGAGGAGATAGCCCATGAATTCGAAGATTTCTTGACTCTTACGCATACTATTTCATTATTTTGGAGAAGTTCGTTATGCTTACCATATATATAGAAGGGAAGTGGCAATATGTATCAAATTGCTCAATTAAATTGGACCGATTCTTACGAGACAATCGTCGTCGGAATTGGAGCGGCTGATTCTATCGATGAGGGGCTCGACACATTGTTTGCTGGACGCGTCAAAGCGCTTATTCAATCAGGAGACCTCTCTACGAAGACGGGGGAAGTGACAATCCTTCCGACATTCGCCGGGGAGACGACCCGTGTTTTATTTGTCGGACTTGGTCAACGAAATGACATGACGACCGAGAATGTTCGGAATTGGTTCGGGAAAGTCGCGAAGCTGATCAAAGCACGTGGACTGAAGGACGTCGCGGTAGCGCTTGATACGTTTACGGACGGAGCGGCGCGTATGTTTACAGAAGCGTATGAAATGGCGACCTATGCCCATCCTACATATAAGTCTGCTCCAAATGAAACGGTCGAAGAACCGACAATCACGTTGCTCGGTGACGTGGACCAGACGGATATCGATGCGGGTGTGGCTTATGGGAAAGGAGTCAATGTCGCTCGAACGTTGACGATGATGCCGGCCAATATTTTGACGGCGGAGACGTTAGCGGATTACGCGGTTGAGTTGGCGAAACGTCATGATTTCAAATACCGCATTCTTGAAAAAGAAGAGATGGAAGGACTCGGGATGGGGGCATTGCTCGCAGTGAACCAAGGTTCGACGATTCCGCCAAAATTGATTGTGCTCGAGTATCGAGGGGCAGAGGAAGAAGCTCCGATTGCCGTTGTCGGAAAGGGTGTCACATTCGACACAGGTGGCTATTCAATCAAGCCAAAAGATGGAATCGTCGGAATGAAAGGGGATATGGGTGGCGCTGCTACCGTCCTCGGATTGTTCGAAACCCTCGGATTGACACGACCAAAACGGAACGTGATTGGCATCATCGGTGCGACCGACAATATGATTTCTGGGGATGCGTTCAAACCGGATGATGTGATCACAGCCATGAATGGGAAGACGATTGAAGTCTTGAACACAGACGCTGAAGGACGCCTCGTCCTAGCGGATGCGGTCACATTTGCGAAAACGTATGAACCAAAAGCTATCATCGATGTAGCTACGCTCACAGGTGGCGTTCTTGTCGCCCTCGGTACAGACGTGACAGGCTGTCTGACAAATGATGATTCGCTCTATCGTTGGCTTGAAGCGGCGAGCCGTGAGACGAACGAGCTCGTGTGGCAGATGCCATACTTTGATGTCTTCATCGACAAGGTGAGAAAATCGGAAGTTGCCGACTTGAATAACTCACCAGGTCGTTTCGGCCATATGATTTTTGGTGGCGCATTTGTCGGTGAGTTTGTCGGCGATACACCATGGCTGCATCTCGATATTGCGGGAACGAGCGAACGAGCGGCAGCGAATGACCTCGGTCCGAAGGGGCCGACTGGTGTCATGGTTCGAACCCTCGCACGGATGATTGAATCGTGGGATCGGTAAGAGCAGCTGGAGTAATCGGTTTGGCGATTCTGTGTGGCTTATGCTACACGGTGTGGCCGAACCGTATTTGGTTAGGGAGTACAGTGTTTCTCGCCGTATTTGGCGTGTTGATGATGTTACAGGAGGTACGACATGGTAGGAGTAGGAATTGATGGTGCACGTGGCGGTTGGGTACGGATCACATATGACAGCATCTCACTTTGTTTAACGATTTCGGAGACGTTGGAGGAGTTGCTGATTGATGGTGCCATGCATTTTGTGGATATGCCGAAAGATTTAGGAACGGTCGACCATCCGAGCCGCGAATGCGATGCGTGGATGCGTTGCCGACTCAGCCAACGAAAGTCGTCCGTCTTCACTCCGCCGATTCAAGAGGTGTTGCAAGAAGCGACTTATGAGGAAGCGAATGAAAGGAGTCGGGCGTTGGTTGGCAAAGGAATCAGTAAACAAGCGTGGAATCTTGTTCCCCGTATCCGTGAGTTTCAGCAGGTGAAGGCATCTGACGTTTACGAATCACATCCGGAAGTTTGTTTTTCAGTCATGATGGGGCATGAGGCAAGTCATTCGAAAAAGACGGTCGAAGGGCAGGATGAGCGAATCGAGTTACTTCGGCAATACTCGAAAAGTTCTCCATGGAAATGGAAAATGTCGAACGTCCAAATCGACGATATTATCGATGCGTGCATCTTGGCGGTAGCTGCCTATGAAGCGGGGACAAGTGGTCTCTCGCTCCAGCCGGCGACATCCGATCAACCCGTAGTGGCTGTACCTCAAATGAAAAAAGAGCGATGAAATCAACATTTCATCGCTCTTTTGCTGTCGTCGTAGGCGGACCGACGATAAATCGCCATATGTAATGAAACACTTTGGCATTGTATACGGCTTTCAACAGGACTGCGAGTACGGGCCCGACGATAAAGCCGAGTACACCGAATAGCTTTAATCCAACGAAGATGGAGATGAGTGCGACCAGTGGATTCAATCCGATATGGGAACCGACAATTTTCGGTTCAGCCAAGTTGCGTTGGACGATGACGATGATATACAACACGACCAATCCGATGGCAACGAACCAATCACCTGTCACCGCGGCATAGGCGGCCCAAGGAATAAGTAGCGTACCGACCCCTGAGGTCAAAGAACCCCGCAAGTAAAGCGAAAGAGAGCGGGTTGTCAACACGAAGGATGAGCATCCCGATCAAGACGATCCCGAATGTGATGGAGATGAGCGTGAACTGGGCACGGACGTATCCAAATAGGGCAGACTTGAGGTTGATCATCACTTCCTCGAATTCTTTGAATCCTTTTCGTTTGTTCAGACGATTCAGTGAGTTGACGTATGATGGCCAATCCTTTGTGATGAAGAACCAGGCGAGGACAATGACGACCACGAGCAACAAGACGAGCGGGAGCGCCGCTAACATGTTTTGTAGCACACTGGCCACTCCGCGGGACAAGACACCAATCGCTGAGGCGAGTTGGACACCGAGCTCGGTGATTCCTCCCTCGAGCGAGGTCGTCTGTCCGGGATTTAACTGCTGATAGCTCTCGTATGCATCATTGACGAGCGGTGCGATTTTCTCATTGAACAGTCGTTGGATAAACTCGGTGAGTGTCTCAATTTGTTCAGGGAGTCGTTCCGCTGCCACCGTTGCATAATGAATCAATTGGATGATGACGATGGTGATGATTCCGACGACGATGCTAAGCACGATGATCAAGGAAATGAGAGTGCCGAGTGCACGAGGCATATTTGATTTTCGCTCGAAAAAGTTGACGAGCGGGACGGTCATCAAGGACAAGAGCAAGGCAAATACGAACGGATATGTATATTCGAAAAGTATATTCAATAGCCAAGTGATTAAAAAGAAACCGATTACGACGAGAATGAATCGAAGCAATTGCCAAAGTCTTGCCGATGACATGTGGAACCCACCCTTTCCAGACAACTAGGTTGAGCATAGTATATCATGTAAGCGGTAAATAAAGCAGAAAGATAGGTGAATGAGCGTGAGAGAAGTTCAACAAAAAATCGATACGATGATTCTTCATTTAGGTGGCTATTGGAAACCTTTATCGGGGTTAGCACGATTGTTAGAAGAAGTAGGAGAAGTAGGAGGCGCGTTAAGGAGAGAGGCTCAGGATGAGTTGAAAGAGGAGTTGCTTGATGTCCTAGTGATCTCCACGTGTCTGGCAAACCAGTATGCGATTGCATTGCAACAACCAGAGGCGGAGGGAGGAGAATCGAAAGAGAAGCTGTATTTTCAAATTGTTGAAGAGGCAGGGGAAGTGGCGCGGATTTTGAACGCTTATGAAGGCGATAAGAAGTTAAAACCGAACCGTAAAGGTCAATCACTACAGCATCATATCGAGCAATTGCAACGTGCCGTTTTGTCTCTTGGAGAGTCTTACCATCTCAATCTGTTCGATTCACTCTTTGCCCTCATCGAAGAGAAGTCGGCCCGGGACTTTGGACGATTTGATCATACGCCGGATCCGATTACGGAGACATCGGTGCGTACTTATTTATCACATCAGCCAGGTCGCTATTGGGGTGGAGTCCCAGTTAAATCGTTTGAGCGATTCGACCGATATATAGAACGAGAACAACATATCGAGCGTTTTTGTCGCATTGCAACGATTGAAGGATTGGACGGATTTGTAATTCAACAGAAACGAGATGGATTGATTGTTACAGAGAATCCTTCGATTAAAGAAGGTTTTACTGTCGCCATCGAACGTTACGGTGCGGAGACGTTTCTGATCATCCGACCGGTCAAATAAAAACATTTACCTTTTTATCAAAAACATTCATCTTTTTTTCAAATATTTACTTTTTTTAAAAAAGCATTATGCTAATATGAAATTGTTGTTAGTAGGAAATGCCGCAATGAGAAAGGAATATTTTGGATGAAAATGAAACTATTGAAAGTTGCCCTCATCTTAACGGTCCTCTTGTTTGGTATGCAACTTCCGTCTGCTGAAGCTGCTACTTACGATGGAGAGACGACTGTCAATTTGAACATTCGTACATCCCCTAGTCTGAGTGGGAAGGTAGTGAAAACATTACCAAAAAGCACGAAAGTAAAGTATGGAACGTATAATCAGTCCTGGCACAAAGTGTATGTAAACAATCGTACATACTATGCCTCGGCCCAGTACATTCGGAAACTTTCATCCACTTCAAGTTCGCTAACGACGCAGGCGGCAACGTCTACTGGTCTGACAACTGCGAACTTAAACGTACGAGTCACGTCTCATCGATCGGCGAAGATTGTCGCTACGTTGAAGAAAGGGACGGAAGTGAAGTATGCCGTTCATAATTCTTCTTGGGCAAAAGTCTACCTAAATGGCAAGACGTACTATGCCGCAAAAGCTTACATCGCACCGAAACTGACAGAGTCGAATGTGGAGCGGACAAACGGCTACGCGAACCGTGAGTTGAAGTTGTTCGCTGAACGCAACCAACGTTCGAAAGTGCAGAAAGTTCTTCCGAAACATACGGCTGTCGTCTCGAGTAAATATAATTCAAGTTGGTCGATTGTCTATATCGGGAACGAGACGTATTATACGCCGACTTGGGGCATCACAGCAGGCACATTGGACAGTGGTGTAGAGAAAAAAGACGGATATGCAAACCGGGAGATGAAACTCTTCGCTGAGCGGAATCAACGTTCGGCGGTGAAGAAGGTACTCCCCGTGAACACGGCTGTCCTCTCGAGCAAATACAACTCGAGCTGGTCGATTGTATATCTCGGAAGTGAAACTTATTACACACCGACAGCTTGGATCTCTACGTCGAAAACGCCAACGGAGCCTCCGACGACAACGAAACCGGATGATGGACTCACGCAAGGGTATGCAAACCGTACAGTAAACTTGTTTGGGAAAACCCATCAGAGTTCGGAAGTCCTCATGGTTCTTCCGAAATACACGGCTGTTTCATACAAAGCGTACAATTCGAGTTGGTCGACTGTTCATATCGGCTCGAAAGTCTACTACACAGCGAGTTCGTGGTTGACGAAAGGGAAAGCCCCGGCAGCGCCGGAAGCTGCACCAAAAGGTACGGTATACATCAACACACCAGGTGATGTATTGAACGTTCGTTCGAAAGCGAGTCTTGATTCGAATGTGGTTGGTCAACTCAATCACGGAACAGCTGTTTCACATTATGGGACAATCAATGGTTTCCATAAAATCAAGTTCAATGGACAAGATGCTTTCATTTCTTCAGCATTCGTGATGACATCTAAGCCGAGCACATCGACTGGAACAGTCATCGTCCTTGATCCAGGACACGGTGGAAAAGACCCAGGAGCAGTTAATGGATCTCTCTATGAGAAAACGATTGTACTCGATGTAACGAAACGTGTAGAAGCTTATCTTCGCTCAAAATATGATTACAATGTACGTCTCACTCGTTCAACTGATGTCTATTTGACTCTAGATCAGCGAGTTGCTGCAGCGAAGTCGTTACGTGGTGATTTGTTTGTAAGTATGCACGTCAACGCAGCCGGTTCATCATCTGCGAAAGGGGTAGAAACGTTCTATTCTTCTCAGTCTGCGCACAGCGCTCGAAGTCGTGTCCTTGCTTCAAACATTCAAAGCAACTTGGCGGGTAAAATGAGTGGAATGTCGAACCGAGGAGTGAAAACAGCTAATTATTACGTTATTACGTATAATACAATGCCATCTGCACTCGTCGAATTAGGATTTATCTCATCACCAACAGATTTGACTTACCTTCGAAGTAACACGTCTCGTCAGCAAATGGCGGAAGGTGTGGCTGAAGGAATTGCCAAATATGTTCAGACTTATTATTGATTTGAATTAACCCAGACATGATTGTCTGGGTTTTTTTGATGTACAAAAAACCGAACCGATTAAATCGGTTCGGTTCAATTTTATAGATCATCAAATCCGTTCGCGTCTGTCACTTTCGCATAAGAACGTGACTTTTGTTCGAAGAAATCAGATTTTGTCGCATTGAGCGAGTCATCTGAGTATGCACGGATCCAAGGCATGACATCTTCGTCAAATCCTTCATACAAGTCATTCAGACCGATGACGCGGAGGCGTTTATTCGCCAAGTATTTGACGTAGTCTCGCATTTCACTGACGTCGAGTCCATCGAGGTCACGGAGAACGTATTCACACCACTCGATCTCGAGATCGACCGCTTCTGCCATCGTGTCGTATACGAACTGACTGAACTTTCCGTTTTCATCAATCTTCGGATTTTCTGTTAGCACGGCACGTAAGAGCTGGCTGATGAAGTAAGAATGTTGCATCTCATCACGTTGGATATAACTGATCATCGTTGATGTACCGACCATCTTTTGGTGGCGGGCGAGATTGTAGAAATAAGCGAATCCTGAATAGAAGTTGATGCCTTCTAGAATGACGGATGCAACGAGCGATTTCGCAAAGTTTTCAGCGTTCGGAGTCTCGCGGAACGCTTCATATAAGTCCAAGATGAATTGATTGCGCTTCATGACCATTTCATCGTCTTTGGCGATGTCAAAGATTCGATTTTGTTCAGCGAGTGGCACGAGACTTGATAGGACATAGCTGTATGATTGATTGTGCACGACCTCTTGTTGTGCGATGACCGCGAGAACGGCGTGTACAGACGAGTCAGATGAGAACATAGAAGACTCGAGGATGTATCGTGTCTGGACCGAGTCGAGAATCGAGAGCAGTCCGATGATCCGTTTGAATGCATCCTGTTCACGTTCAGTCAATTGCGGCCATTGTTGCATATCCTTAGACATTGAGATCTCATCAGGAATCCAAAAGTTCGATAATAACTGTTTGTAAATGGTATAGAACTGAGGATACGCGATATCGTTCCAATTGACGATCGAACTCGTTTCCCCGCCAATGATGGCGGTTGCCCGGTTAGGATGTTTGGGCGACAATAATTTGATTTTCTGAATCGACATGATGCATAACTCCTTCTTCTACATGGTGAGCCATCCGCTCTGCCCAATTTTGGACGTTGAACGGTTGGTTACGTGGGGACTGCTCGATTTTAAGCAGTTCCCCGGCAAGTGGGATTCCGTATTTTGAAAGGTGGTACGCCATCTCGTCAACAGCGCGACAGAAATGTACAAACATCTTGTCACCGGTTCCGAATACCGCAGCTTGTCGAATCGGCACTTGGAGTTCCTTTAACACGAGGCGGAACGTATCTTTCATTTCGTCTGGTAAGATTCCGTCTGCCCACGTGTAAGAGCCGAAATAGACGAGGTCGAACGAAGCGAGTGATTGAGCTTCGCGATATCCGACGCGATCGGCATCATAGCGGACGACCGTATCGCCACGGTGATGATGTGTCGATTCGATGAGCGATGCCACTTCTTCTGTGTTTCCACTCATCGAATGACAGATGATTGCGATGTTCATAGGGTGGACCACCTTTCTATAAAATATACATAATGATTATGACGACGGTTTACGAAGCACACGACTCACATTCGTCGACTTCGACAGTCGTCGAACGAGTGTAGTAAATCGACTTCATGCCAAGAGACCATGCCTCGAGGTGCATCGCAAGAAGCTCTGTCGCTTTTACATCGTTCTTCACGTATAAGTTGAAGCTGATTGCTTGGTCGATGTGGCGCTGGCGAGCCGCGTTTTGACGGATGCTCCATAATTGATCAATTTCAAATGCTGATTTATAGAACCAGTTCGTGTCCGGCGTCAAGTCGGGAACCGTGACTGGAATCTTATAGTTTTTCTTCTCTTCTGAGTAGACCTTTTTGTAGACCGGGTCAATCGATGCGGTACTACCAGCGATAATCGCCGTCGATGAGTTTGGTGCAACGGCCATCATATAGGCGTTACGGACGCCGTTTTGATGTACTTCTGCTGCGAGACCGTCCCAATCGAGGTCGTCGTGTGAACGATAGTTCCGGCGCTTGAAGTATTCGCCTGTATGCCATTCTGAACCTTCGAAGACGCCGAATGCTCCTTTTTCTTTGGCGAGTTCCATCGATGCTTGGATTGTGAGATACGCGATTTTTTCATAGAGTTTCTCTGCATATTGAACGGCATCGACCGATTCCCAACGGATTCCTTCTAGTGCGAGCAAGTGATGCCAACCGAACGTTCCTAGACCGACTGCACGATACTTCTGGTTCGTGATCATCGCCTGTGGAACTTCGATCGTATTCAAATCGATGACGTTATCGAGCATACGCATTTGAATCGGGATGAGTCGTTCGAGCACATCGGCTTTCACGGCACGAGCAAGTGCGATTGAACTCAAGTTACAGACGACGAAATCACCAGGAGTCTTTGTGATGACGATTTTTCCGTCTTGTGTGTATTCTTCTTCGATTGTCGTTGCCGACATGTTTTGCGCAATTTCAGAACAGAGGTTTGAACTGTAGATCATCCCGGCATGTTTGTTTGGGTTTGCGCGGTTCACTGCGTCTCGGAAGAACATATATGGTGTACCTGTTTCAAGTTGTGAGCGCATGTAACGTTTTACAAGGTCGATGGCTGGAACTGTCACACGAGATAATTCTGGCGTGTTGACACATTCCATATATTTCTCTGTGAAGCTTCCACCGTTCTCTGATTCGTCAAAATAGTCTTCAAGGCTATATCCCATCACGGTACGAATCTCGTGTGGATCGAACAAGTGCCAGTCGCCGCGTGCCTCGACCGTACGCATGAAGAGGTCCGGTAAGCAAACGCCTGTGAACAAGTCGTGTGTCCGGAGGCGCTCATCCCCGTTGTTCAATTTCGCGTCTAGGAATTCGAAGATGTCCTTATGCCAAATGTCTAAATAGACGGCAATTGAGCCTTGACGCATACCGAGTTGGTCGACAGAGACGGCCGTGTTGTTCAATTGCTTCATCCAAGGAAGGGCACCACTTGAGACGCCTTTGAATCCTTTGATGTCACTACCACGTGAACGGATTTTCCCGAGGTAGACACCGATTCCACCGCCACCTTTTGAGAGCGTCGCCACATCGGTGTTCGAATCATAAATGCCACGGAGGGAGTCATCAACTGTATCAATGAAACAAGAGCTGAGCTGTCCATATGATTTACCGGCGTTTGACAACGTTGGTGTCGCGACCGTCATATAAAGGTTTGATAAAGCCCAATAAGCTTCTTCGACGAGCTTCAATCGAGTCGTCTCATCTTCTTTTTGCATGAGCGTCATCGCGATGACCATGAAGCGCTCCTGTGGAAGCTCATAAAGGTTCTTCACATGATCGCGCCCAAGATAGCGGTCCGACAACGTGCGGAGTCCGATATATGTGAAGAGACGGTCACGGGATGGATCGATCAATGTTTCGAGATGGTCCATGTCTTCTTTTGAATACGTATCGAGAAGCGCTGACGTGAAAATTCGTTTTGATGTTAACGTCTCGACCAGTTGATAGAAGTTACCATAACGCATAGATGCTTCGTAACCGCGGTTGCGTGCCGCTTCAAGATAGAGGCGGTTCAAGTACATTTCCGTTGCCACGAACGTCCAGTCCGGTTCTTCGGCTTTCAACATATCGAGGGCATGCATCGTCAATAAGTCATATACTACATCTTGTGTTAGCGTTTTTGTCTCGAGCGCCCGAATAGCCCGTTCTTCATAGCGCTCTACGCTTAAGTGAGGATACCGTGTCTGGATAGATTGAATAAGAGAAGAGACGTCAGAAAGCGTTGGAGCCGCTGGTAGCATCGTCTCGTGGTGGATAGGGGATGTCAAAATAGATCACTCCTTTAGATGGTGTAGACGTTATAAAAGGATAATAAGAACTTCCTTACCTGTCACAATATCGTGTTAACGATCAAAATACCCGTTAACTATATATTGACACTTTTTTATCTTTTTAATCATAAAACACCTATATTTAGTTTTTCAATCCTTGACATTCTGGAATGTGCCCGTCACCTTTTTGCTTTTGCTCCAAAAGGGCTTCATGACCCAATTTGAGACAGAGAACTGAGATGAAAAAAATTTATGTATTGTCTTTGCTTGTTTTTTCACAAATTGATGAATTCGATTTCATCACTCTTGATGAAACATTTCATCCGTTTGTTTGAGGTGGAATGGATTGTATTTGACGTTACTTATCAAAATACCTGCATATTCATTTCATACTAGATATAGTGTTCTGATGAATCAAGAAATATGAATCCATTTGTCAAGGCTGGTATCCGAGTAAAAAGTAAGGTAGATTGGTGAAGTAGGACATGGAATTTCAGCGAAAAGAAGGGTTTAACAAGTGCGTACAGAAGACTTATTATTAACATGGGACCCACTCGGTTATGGGGCAGGTTCATACGGACCTGAGTTTGATGAAGTCATGATGGCATTAACCTATGTCGATTCTCCCGAACAATTGACCGAAGTGATTCGCCGAACGCTTCTTGAAGCGTTCGATGCGTGTCCACTAGAAACAGAGATTTTCGAGATGGCGCAGCGACTCCTCGTATCGTCATCTTGCCAACTATAAGGAGGAACCAATAATGTTACGAATTGATCCAACACCGAATCCGAATGCGATGAAAGTGACACTTCCAGAGAACGTGTTTGGCGCCAAGAGTCAAAGTGTGAAGGCGGGCGAAGCGACAGATCAACCGCTTCTCGCCAAGTTAGTTGAAATCGAAGGCGTGGAGAGTGTCTTTGCTTATGGTGACTTTGTGACCGTATCAAAGGAGAACGGTGTGAGCTGGGAAGCAATTCTTCCACTCGTTGAGACGGCATATCGCGGATGAAACCGATTGTCTCGATTGTCATTCCGGCTTATAAACGCGAGACGGAACTGACGGAACTGCTTGAAAGTCTAACGGTCCAAACATTTCAGCAGTTTGAGGTCTTGGTCATGAATAATGAAGGGCCGCCAAAACAACACCTTTTGGCGCCTTTTTTGAATCAATTGGATGCACGTGTCATCGAAGTGGGTGAAAACCATCATGTTCGTGCCCGTAATCGTGGTGTTCTCGAAGCGAGAGGCGATGTCATCTTGTTACTAGACGATGACGATTTGCTCATGCCGACACATCTAGAGGCAGGGCTACGCGACCTTCAACAGGCTGACCTCGTCTATTCGGACGCTGAGCTGTTCCGCTTCGAATGGAGAGGAGGCCGTCGTGTCGTGACGGACTGGGAACCGTTCGCTTACGCGTTTGATCGAGAGCGGATGCGTCAGGACTCGACGTTTATCCCTTCGGGTACGATGTATCGCAAATCGATTCATGACACGATCGGCCTATTCGACGAAGACGTCTATAACTACTGGGATTGGGATTTCTTGTTAAGGGTAATGGATGCATTCACCGTGTCACACCCGGCGCGTGCGACGGTACTGTACGCGTTCAACGGGACCGACAACCTATCAGCAATACAGGATGAAACGAGACGTCGTTATTTTGATCGTTTTTGTCAAAAGCACGGTCTGACAGACATGGAGATGAAGAATTTCCATATCGTTCAGGAGGAACGACGTTCATACGTGAGACAGACAGAGAGAACGTTCACAGGCGTGCTACCTGGTCGAACGGAAGGAGAATAAGTATGTATTCATCAAAAGAACTTGAGTTGTTAGAATTGTTAGAAGAAAAGGGGTATCTCGAGACGAAGATGTTGGCTGACTTGTTGGCACTCGATGAAGAGACGATTGAGTCGATGCTCGAGAAGTTCAAGCAAGACGGGATTCTCCTTGGATTTCGTGCCATGGTCAATTGGCAAAAAATCAATCGCCACGATGTCACTGCCTTCATTGACGTTAAAGTGACTCCGAAACGAGGGCGCGGATTTGACGACGTGGCCGAGCGTATTTATCGCTTCCCAGAAGTGACGGCGCTTTATTTGATGTCGGGGGCTTATGACCTTCAAGTCGTCATCCGGGCAAACTCGCTTCAAGATGTTGCCTCATTTGTCTCAGACAAGCTTTCGCCGCTTGATTCGGTTTTGTCGACGACAACTCACTTCAAATTGAAGACGTACAAACATGACGGGATTTTGTTCACCCCACAAACTGAAGATAAGCGGTTGAACATCACGCCATGAAGTCTTTATCAAATCAAGTCGTCTCGATGAAGCCATCGGGCATTCGCCGTTTCTTCGACTTAGCACAGACGATGGATAACGTGGTCTCTCTCGGGGTGGGAGAACCGGATTTCATCACACCGTGGAACGTGCGAGAAGCGAGCTATGCCGCACTCGAAGAAGGATATACGGCCTATAGTGCTAACGCCGGTCTCATCGAGTTGCGTGAAGAGATTGCAACTTATATGAAAGAACGCTTTTTAGTCGAGTACGATCCGACGTCTGAATTGATTGTCACGACAGGGGCATCGCAGGCGCTCGATATCGCATTCCGTGCCCTTCTCAATCCAGGGGACGAGGTCATCGTGGTCGAACCGGCATTCGTTTCATATGGTCCACTCATCGAGTTGGCAGGTGGAACCGTCGTGCCTGTCGCGTGTCGTCCAGAGAAAGGGTTTCGACTCGATCGGGATGACGTCGAGCAAGCCATCACAGAACGAACGAAAGCGATCTTGCTCTGCTTCCCGTCCAATCCAACGGGCGCTACGATGAATGGCGACGAACTCGCGCAAATCGCAGAACTCGCGACAAAGTATGACCTTTGGGTGGTCAGCGATGAGATTTATGCGGAACTTTGTTATGACGACCCATTCGTCAGCTTCGCGACGCTCCACGACATGCGAGACCGGACGATTGTTGTGAATGGTTTCTCAAAAGCGTTCGCAATGACAGGATGGCGTCTTGGCTTCACATGCGCGCCCGAAGTTGTGACGCGAGAGATGTTGAAGGTCCATCAATATGGCATGATGTGTGCACCTACGCTCGTTCAATTCGGTGGACTCGAGGCACTTCGGACTCGTGAGCAGCACGTGCCGAGCATGGTGAAAAGTTATCGTCAACGTCGGAACTATTTCATTCAAGCGCTGAACGAGGCGGGATTACCGACGCACGTGCCAGGTGGAGCATTTTATGCTTTTCCTTCGATTCGACATACTGGATTGACGAGTGAGGAATTTGCAGAACGTCTTCTCATCGAAGAACGTGTCGCCGTTGTTCCTGGAAATGCCTTCGGTGAGAGCGGGGAAGGATTCGTCCGGGCGAGTTATGCGACTTCGCTCGAACAACTACAAGAAGCGATTCTCCGGATTCAACGTTTCATGAAACAATTTGAAGTCACAGTAGCCAAGGACTCTCATTCGTGAGAGTTCTTTGGCGTTTTAGCGATATAACGAAAGGGAAAAGACGGGCGAGGTGAAGATGATGAAACGATTTGACTTTGTTGCAATCGGGTGTGGTCCGTATAATCTTGGTCTCATGGCCCTTGCGGAAAAAACTGAACTGCATGGGATTTGCTTTGAGCAACGCGCGGAGATGATGTGGCATGAAGGCATGTTGATTGAAGGGATGACGATGCAAACGCATTATTTACAAGATCTCGTCACGTTGGCGGACCCGACCCATTCGGCGAGTTTTCTGAACTATTTGAGTGATACGGGTCGACTCCAAACATTTATCACGCAAGAACAAGATAAGATTCCTCGAACGGAATACAATCGTTACTTGCGATGGGTTGTAAATCAACTGTCGACGATTCGTTTCAATCATTATGTGTCTGACGTTGTAGTGGAAGAAGAGGGCTTCCTCGTGACCGTCGAATC
Source organism: Exiguobacterium profundum (assembly GCF_042652865.1). Lineage (GTDB taxonomy): Bacteria > Bacillota > Bacilli > Exiguobacteriales > Exiguobacteriaceae > Exiguobacterium > Exiguobacterium profundum. The sequence continues at coordinate 1,240,799 of NZ_JBHSHG010000001.1, read as the reverse complement.
AGATGGTCGATCGACACAAGTTCATACAAGACATCTCGTCCTAGGGACAGGGGCGGCGCCATTCGTGCCGGACGGGTTTGAACAAGTCATTCATACGAGCGATTATTTGACGTACCGGGACGTCCTCAAAGACCGATATCGTGTCGCGGTCGTGGGGAGCGGACAGAGTGCGGCGGAAGTCTTTCTGGACTTGTTGCGTGAAGCGACGGATGAACAACGCGTCGACTGGATCACACGCTCCGAACAATTTGAGTCACTCGAAGCAGGCAAGCTTGGGGATGAAATTTTTAGTGTGGATTATGTCGATTATTTTCATAAGCTACCGTACGACGCTCGGCAAGAGCTACTCGGGTCATTCGAGCGTTTCCGTCATGGTGTCAATCCTGAGACGATGACCTCGATCTATGAGACCTTGTATCATCGGACGGCAGAAGCGGAAGCGACGAAGGCTGATATGATGACACAGGTTGAAGTGGAATCGATTTCTTATGATTGGTTAACACATCGTTTGAAAGGGACCCAACGGTATACGGGAGAAGTGATTGAAAGAGAGTACGATCTCGTTGTCGTGGCGACGGGGTATCGCCCGGTGATCCCATCTTGGATAGATCAGCTCCCGGTTGTATGGGAAGTAGAGGGAGAATGGGCAGTCCGTGACACGTATGAGGTGATCATGAGCGAGTCGCTAGGCGGAAAGTTGTTTACGCACACGAATATAGAGCATTCACATGGTCCGGCTGCGACGAATCTCGGGATGGCAGTCTATCGAAATGCGGTCATTTTGAACGACATGGCTGGAGAAACGATCTATCCGATTCGTCATCAGAAGCCGTTTACGACATTTTGAACAAAAAAAGGCTAGGCGAGTCGCCTAGCGGAATCAGGGGGGAATACTTGAAGTCTTGCTTGATTTGTATTTACCCCGCACTTCGACTTTAAAACATACCAACACGTCAAAAATAATCTTTTTTGCTAAATTCTACACTTTATCGAAAAAAGTATGTTATAGTAAGTTGATGAATTTAGCATAGGAGTTGTTTGTAATGGCAAAATACGAAAAAGATCAAGTATTAACAGGTAAAGTAACAGGAATCCAACCTTTCGGTGCTTTCGTAGCACTCGACGATGAGACTCAAGGTCTTGTACACATTTCAGAAATCTCACACGACTACGTAAAAGACGTAAACGATTACGTTCAAGTTGGTCAAGAAGTTGAAGTGAAAATCCTTGAAGTGGACGAAGCTTCTAAAAAAATCAAGCTTTCAATGAAAGCGACTCAAGAAGCTCCAAAACGCGAGAAGTCTGCGAAGCCAGCTCGTCGTGCGCCACGCCGCAACGAAGCATCTTCAAACTTCAAGCAAGAAGAAGCTCCAGGATTCACAGTCCTCAAAGACAAACTTGAAGACTGGATCAAAAACACAAACTTCAAGAAGTAAGTGTTTCAAGGTGGCCCGTTCTAAACGGGTCACCTTTTTTATTTTACAGGAATCGGCGGATTGAATGACGAAACTGTAAAGCGAATAGGAGGGGATGGCATGAAGATTGGCATCATCGGAACGGGAGGAATTGCGACGAGTGCCCATATCCCGAATTATGTCAAAGCAGGCATGGATGTGGTAGCGGTCATGAACCGGACACGGGCAAACGGGGAACGTGTCGCACGACAGTTCGGCATCCCGAACGTTTATGAGACGGTCGAAGAGATGCTTTCACGCGAAAATCTCGATGCGGTCAGTATATGTACACCAAACGCCTTACATAAAGAGCAAGTGCTGCTTGCGCTTGAAGCAGGATGTCACGTTCTCTGTGAGAAGCCACCGGGAATTTCAGAGAATGAAGCGATCGAGATGTTGGAAGCGGCAAAACGAGCCGGAAAAACATTGCATTACGGATTCCATTACCGACATCGTGAGGATACGGTTCTGTTGAAGCGAATGATTGATGCGGGTGAACTCGGAGACATCTATGCAGCGACGGCGCTCGCGCTTCGACGGCGTGGAATTCCGGGATGGGGTGTCTTCACGAATAAAGAACTGCAAGGCGGGGGTGCATTACTCGACATAGGTGTGCATATGTTAGACCTGGCGCTTCATTTGATGGGATACCCGAAACCGAGAGAGGTCGTCGGTCATGTCGGTCAGTACTTAGGGAATCGTTCGGGTGTCGGCTTGCTGGGGGAATGGGACGCGAGTTCGCTCACAGTCGAGGATACGGCGAGAGCGATGGTCACGTTTGAAAACGGAGCATCCTTATTACTCGACGTCAGCTACATGGCCAACATCGAGGAAAAAGATACGATGCGAGTGGAATGTCGCGGCACGAAAGCCGGAGCCAGTCTGTTCCCGCTCACACTTCACACGGAGAAATTTGGGGCATTGTTTGACGAGCGACCAGCTTATTTGACTGAACACGACCCGTATGAGCGGCAAATCCGACTCTTCCTTGAGGCCTGTGGAGAAGAGCCGAACTATCAGCAAGCGGAGGAAGCGGTCATCTTGCATCACATCATCGACCGTATCTATCAGTAAGCACGATACTTTTCATTCCGTGAAAACAGGGTATATAGTGTAGGTGTTACATATTTCTATGAGGAGGTTAACTTATGCACAACTTTGAATACAAAAACCCGACAAAACTAATTTTTGGGACACATCAGGTCGAAAAATTAGGTGGAGAACTAGAAGCGCTTGACGCGAAGAAAGTGATGCTCGTCTATGGTGGCGGAAGCATCAAAAAGAACGGGACGTACGATGAAGTCGTGGCCGAGCTTGAAAAAGCCGGTATCTCATACGTAGACTTCTCAGGTGTTGAACCGAACCCGCGGATTGAGACTGTACGTCGTGCGGTGAAATTTGCGCGTGAAGAGGACGTTGATGCCTTGCTAGCTGTCGGTGGCGGTTCCGTCATCGACTGCACAAAACTGATTTCAGCAGCGATTCCATATGACGGGGACGCGTGGGACATCGTACTTCGTGAACATATCCCGACAGAGGCGGTACCATTCGGGACAGTCCTTACACTCGCTGCGACAGGGTCGGAGATGAACTCGGGATCGGTCATCACGAACTGGGAGACTCAAGAGAAGTTCGGTTGGGGTCACCCACTTGTATTCCCGACATTCTCGATCCTCGATCCACGTTACACCGTGTCGGTTCCAAAAGACCAGACAATTTATGGCATCGTCGACATGATGAGCCACTGTTTCGAGCAATACTTCCACCCGAACCATGCGCCGGTACAAGAACGCATGACAGAAGGTGTTTTGAAAGCGGTCGTCGAATCGGCACCGAAACTCGTCAACGATTTAGAAAACGTAGACCTCCGTGCCATCATCTTATTCTCAGGTACGATGGCATTGAACGGTGTACTTCAAATGGGTGCAGCCGGTGACTGGGCATCGCACAACATCGAACACGCCGTATCTGCTGTCCATGACATCCCGCATGCTGGGGGCCTCGCGATCCTCTTCCCACGTTGGATGGAACATGTGTTGGATGAAGACAATGCGGCTCGCTTTGCTCGACTCGGTACGGAAGTGTTCGATGTGGAGCCAGGTGCAACGGATTTAGAGACAGGGAAGCGTACAATCGAGGCCATCCGTGCGTTCTTCGATCAACTCGGTGCACCGAACTCGCTTCGTGACTACGATATCGATGAGTCGACATTCGATGCGATTCTTGATTCTGCGATGAAACGTGGTGCATTTGGTCGTTTCCGTACGCTCGAACGGGAAGATGTTGCGCATATTCTCGAACTAAGTAAATAAGGCGATTTCTTGCCTATTTTGCAATAATGATTGAACGAATCTAGACTTTCCGTTTATGATGGGTCATGTATGGCTCTTTTACGAGCGATTTAAAGGAGGAAATGACATGTCAACTGTACGTTTCGATTATTCAAACGCGCTCTCATTCGTAGGGAAGCATGAAATCGACCAAATGCAAGAAACGGTAAAAACTCTCCACTCGGTGATTCACGAGCGGAGCGGTGCCGGAAGTGATTTTCTTGGGTGGGTCGACCTTCCGACCGAATACGATCAAGATGAGTTCGCACGAATCAAAGCTGCGGCGGAACGAATTCGCGAGAATTCAGATGTTCTCGTCGTCGTCGGAATCGGAGGTTCTTACCTCGGTGCCCGTGCAGCGATCGAAATGCTTCAACATTCGTTCTTCAACGTATTGTCAAAAGAAGAGCGCAAGGCGCCACAAGTATTCTATGCGGGCCATAACATCTCTTCAACGTATATGAGAGAGTTGCTTCAAGTGCTTGAAGGGAAAGACGTCTCAATCAACGTCATCTCGAAATCAGGAACGACGACAGAACCTGCGATCGCATTCCGTGTCCTCAAGCAATTCATGGAAGACAAGTATGGTCAAGACGGAGCGCGTGAGCGGATCTATGCGACGACAGACCGTGCCCGTGGCGCCCTCAAGACGCTCGCGGACGCTGAAGGTTACGAGACGTTCGTTATTCCAGATGACGTCGGTGGACGTTTCTCTGTCCTCACACCGGTCGGACTTCTTCCGATTGCCGCTGCAGGAATCGATATCGATGCTTTGATGGAAGGCGCACGCGATGCACAAAACGCCTACAGCTCGCCAGAATTGGCTGAGAACGAAGCGTATCAGTATGCAGTCGTACGTAATGCTCTCTATGCGAAAGGTAAATCGATTGAGATGCTCGTCAACTACGAACCAGCTCTACACTACGTGTCAGAGTGGTGGAAACAGCTTTACGGAGAATCAGAAGGGAAAGACAACAAAGGGATCTTCCCTGCGGCTGTCGACTTCTCGACTGATCTTCACTCGATGGGTCAATACATTCAAGAAGGCCGTCGCGACTTGTTCGAGACAGTCATCCGTGTGAAAGAAGTCCGTCACACAATGAACGTCCCAGAAGACGCACAAGACTTGGATGGTTTGAACTTCCTCGCAGGCGAAACAATCCAATTCGTGAACGACAAGGCGACAGAAGGGACGCTCCTCGCACATACAGATGGGGACGTACCGAACCTTGTCGTCGAATTGCCAGAGATGACACCTTACCACCTCGGTTACTTGTTCTACTTCTTCGAGAAAGCATGTGCAATGAGCGGATACATCCTCGGGGTGAACCCGTTCAACCAACCTGGCGTTGAAGCATACAAAGCGAACATGTTCGCATTACTCGGTAAACCAGGGTATGAAGAACAAAAAGCAGAACTTGAAAAACGCTTGAATCAATAAGAAAACGAATCGGTCCGCGTGTCGGACCGATTTTTTTGTTTGAAACTGGGTGCAGACAAGGTAAAGTGAGAGTAGACAGGGGAAAGAAAGGGATGGACTATGAAGACATTCAAGGATTACTATCATAATCAAGTCGAGTTAAGCTTCACCCATTATCCGTTCTCAGACACGCCGCTCCACGTCTGGGTCGTCGCCCGATATAAGGACAAATGGGTATTGACGAAACATAAGCAACGAGGGCTCGAATTCCCAGGTGGGAAAGTCGAGCCGGGAGAACATGAGGATGCCGCTGCCATCCGGGAAGTATATGAAGAGACCGGAGGCGTCGTCAAGACATTACGATACATGGGGCAGTATCGTGTGCTCGGCCGCGGCGACACCGTCATCAAAAACATTTATTTTGCGGAAATCGAACGATTCGAAGATCATCCCGCAGTCGACGAGACGGATGGGGCCGTCTTGATCGATGTCTTGCCGGACAACCTACTACGGAATCCACGTTACAGTTTTATGATGAAAGACCGTGTCTTACCGGAAACGATGAGGGTGCTCCATGAGCAACACTTGGTTTGATCGGGTCGACGTCTTGCCACCTTATGCCGGTTATCGGGTGACGCGTGGGTGGTATACGACAAATGATGGGGAAGAGGTCGTCGCCTATTCGATTGAACCGAAACGGTCGAACGGACAGGTATTGATGTACTTACGAGGGGGGACGGCACGAATCGGAGACGTCCGGTTGCCGCGACTCATGCAATTTGCGGCACGTGGTTTTCATGTGGTGGCCCCGGTTTATCGAGGCAATCACGGAGGTACGGGAAAAGAAGACTTCGGTGGAGAGGATTTAGAAGACGTACTCTCACTCTATGATCGCGTCCAAACGAGTGGACGACCGATTCATGCACTCGGTTTTTCGCGCGGTGGGATGATGGCACTCTCTCTCGCATCTGAACGACCGGTCACCACTGTCACTTCATGGGCCGGTGTGACGAATCTAGAGTGGACGTATGAAGAGCAGCGCTCGATGCGGAAGATGTTACGTCGCATGACGGGCGGGGACCCTGAATCGGCAGAAACGGCATATACGGAACGTTCTCCGCTCTATAAGGAATGGGGCGCTCCAACGCTGATCATCCATGGTACGGATGATGAGCAGGTCCGATTGCGCCATGCGACGGCAGTCGCCGAGAAATTAGGTGAGCAGGCCGAGTTTTGGGTGCTTCCGTTCGGACACCAACTCCCGTTTTGGGATAAATGGGAGACGACCGAACAAGCGATGGAATGGATGCTACAACAAGCGAAAGCACCGACTCGATGAGTCGGTGCTTTCGTATTAGATGACCAGTGGACCGGCTGCGATGACCGATTCACTCGCTTTCGTGAACCGTGTGAAGTTCTCTTTAAACTTCATCGCGAGTGCCTTCGCCTCGACATCGTAGCGAGCTGGGTCGCTCCACGTGTCACGTGGATTGAGCACGTTACTCGGTACGCCTTCGATGGCTACTGGAATCTCGACGTTGAAAATGTCATGTTTCTTCGTCTCGACGTCACGAAGTTGACCGTTGACTGCGGCGTTGACCATCGCACGCGTGTAAGCGAGTTTCATACGTGAACCTTCACCGTATGCACCGCCAGTCCAACCTGTGTTGACGAGGTAGACATCCACGTCGTGTTCCTCAATCAATTTACCGAGCATATCCGCGTAACGCTCTGGAGCGAGCGGAAGGAACGGTGAACCGAAGCAAGTCGAGAATGTCGCCTGTGGTTCTGTGACACCGCGCTCGGTGCCGGCAAGTTTTGACGTATAACCCGACAAGAAGTGGTACATCGCCTGTTCTTTCGTCAGTTTGCTGATCGGAGGCAAGACGCCATATGCATCTGCCGTCAAGAAGACAATCGTATTCGGATGACCTGCGCGAGATGGGAGCATCGCATTGTCGATGAACTCGATTGGATATGCCGCACGTGTGTTTTCCGTCAGGGAAATGTTCTTATAGTCCGGTGTACGATCTTCATTCAACACGACGTTTTCAATCAATGAACCGAAGCGAATCGCATCATAGATTTGAGGTTCGTTCTCACGAGACAAGTTGATCGTCTTCGCGTAACAACCTCCTTCGATGTTGAAGACCCCGTCCGGTGACCATCCGTGTTCGTCGTCTCCAATCAAGTGACGCTCAGGGTCAGCCGAGAGCGTTGTCTTCCCAGTGCCCGACAATCCGAAGAAGAGTGCCGTTTCGTTCGCATCGTTGACGTTTGCTGAACAGTGCATCGATAACACGTTCTGCTCAGGTAGCAAGAAGTTCATGACGGAGAAGATAGATTTTTTAATTTCGCCACCGTATTCTGTTCCCCCGATCAGAATCGTGCGCTTGGCGAATGAGACGAGAATGAACGTCTCAGAGTTCGTACCATCGACCGCAGGGTCTGCTTTATAGCTCGGTGCATAAATGACCGTGAACGGGTCGAACGCACCTTTCGTCGGCCATTCGCGTAAGAACAATTGTTTGGCGAACAGACTGTGCCACGCATACTCCGTAATGGCACGGACAGGCAACGTATAGTGTTCATCTGCACCAGCGGATGCTTCTAGATAATACAGCTTATCCTTCTTTTCTAAATGGTCGAGAACTTTGTCAAGAAGTGCTGAAAACTTCTCTTCTGCGATCGGTTGGTTCACTTTACCCCAATCGACGAGGTTGTTGCTGACTTCATCTTGTACGACGAATTTGTCTTTCGGTGACCGTCCGGTAAAAGCACCGGTGCTGACAGATAATGCCCCGTCTTTTGTCAGTACACCTTCACCATTTTGAATGGCTTCTTCCACCAGCTCTGGAACCGTCAAGTTCCGTAACATGTCGGCACCATTAATTAATTCTTCGATTTTCAGGAGCGTTGTCGCCATCCTGAATCCCACCTTTCCCCTAAATAGATGTGGATGAAATCCGCATACTTCCGCGATTACGATTAATCAGTATGACATTTTTAATTATATGTGACACACTAATTAAACACAAGCGTTTCTTCTCTCTAAGTAAGCGCTTTCTTACAAAGTTATTTTATCACATTCTCTTATCACAAGGTGTTAAAAAAAAGAAACGAAATAAAAAAATGTTTGACGATTCACAAACAGAAATGTTTTGCAAGTCTGTGAAAACTTTTACGAATTCGTCCGATTCCCTTGACATAATCGAGTGTCATTTATATGATGGTTTTCGTAACGGATACTCTTATTCTGAGCGGTGGAGGGAACAAGGCCCTACGAAGCCCAGCAACCGTCCGACATGAAGTCTTGTGCGGAAAAGGTGCTATCCTGAAGCGAAGCCATTAGCTTCGAACGATAAGAGGGTAAGGAAGAACGATTCAACCTTTCCCCATGTATGTCATCGGGGGAGGTTTTTTTCATTACCGTCCCAAAGCAACGCGTAAGGGGAACGAGTACCGTCCACATAATACCCTTATTATAGGAGGTTTTTTGAATGTCAAAATTGAACCGTCGACTTTTTACTTCAGAGTCGGTTACTGAAGGACATCCAGACAAAATTTGTGATCAGATCTCTGACTCCATCTTGGATGCCATTTTAGCGGAAGACCCGAATGCCCGTGTTGCGGCAGAAACGTCTGTCACAACAGGTCTTGTACTCGTAGCTGGTGAAATCACAACGTCAACTTACGTGGATATCCCGAAAGTTGTCCGTGAAACAATCCGCGAAATCGGATACACGCGTGCGAAATATGGCTTTGATGCTGAAACGTGTGCGGTCTTGACGTCAATCGATGAGCAATCGGTAGACATCGCGCAAGGTGTTGACCAGGCGCTTGAAGCACGTGAAGGTCAGATGACTGAAGAGGAACTCGATGCAATCGGTGCAGGAGACCAAGGTCTTATGTTCGGATATGCGACAAACGAGACACCTGAGCTCATGCCGCTTCCAATCTCGTTGGCACACAAGTTGTCACGTCGTCTTGCTGAAGTGCGTAAGAACGGTACGCTCGAGTACCTTCGTCCGGACGGGAAGACGCAAGTAACGGTCGAGTATGATGAGGACAACAACCCTGTTCGCATCGATACGATTGTTATTTCGACACAACACGCTGAAGAAATCACGCTTGAGCAAATTCAAGAAGACTTGAAAAAACATGTCATCGAGGCAGTCATTCCGGCTGAACTCATCGATGCTGAAACAAAATACTTCATCAACCCGACTGGTCGCTTCGTAATCGGTGGACCACAAGGGGACGCAGGTTTGACTGGACGTAAGATCATCGTCGATACGTACGGTGGATACGCTCGTCACGGTGGCGGTGCATTCTCTGGTAAAGATCCTACAAAAGTTGACCGTTCAGCGGCATACGCAGCCCGCTATGTAGCGAAAAACATCGTTGCAGCAGGACTTGCTGATAAAGCAGAAGTTCAACTTGCATACGCAATCGGTGTTGCACACCCAGTATCAATCGCTGTCGATACGTTCGGCACAGGTAAATTGAGCGAAACGGAACTCGTTGAACTCGTTCGCGAGAACTTCGATCTCCGTCCAGCAGGCATCATCAAGATGCTTGACCTTCGTCGCCCAATCTACAAACAAACGGCAGCTTACGGTCACTTCGGTCGTACAGACATCGAACTCCCATGGGAGCAAACAGATAAAGCAGCCATTCTTGAAGAAGGCGCGAAACGTTTCGCGTAATCATCAAAAACGACCTTTCCGAGGAAAGGTCGTTTTTTTATGCTGTCGGTGGTACCTGTTTGTTCGAATCGGATGAAGAATCGGTTGTCGGATCTTGTCCAAGCGCCGTATCCTTCGCTTCGACGACTTTCTCCCCGATGTCCTGTAAGTCCGACTTGGCCTCTTGAGCCGTCTCGACGATTTTAGTGACGTCCTCTTTCACGGTATCGACTTCCCCGACGACTTTTTCGTATACGTTTTGGACATCTGTAGAGACTTCTTGAATCTTTGTCGAGGCCGACTTCACTTGTTCAATGACTTGAGACGCCTTTCCGGCAGGATCTTGTTTCACTTCGTTGACGATGCCCCCGACCGACGATTTCGCATTCGAGAGGGATTGCTTTGTCTGCTCCCGGTTCGAGGAGCTAAGTAAGGCGAGTAGACCACCGACGAGTGCACCGAGCAACATCCCGGTCACGACACTGATTTTTGGACTTCCCCCGTCCAATTGATCGAATTGGCGGTTCGGGTTTGCTGTCTGTTCTACTTTCGGGTCATGTTCTTGTCTAGGTTCCATGTGGTTCCACTCCTTCGTTTGATTGGCATTGGTTGTGTTATACCCTAGAGCAATGTCTACGTAACGTTTTCTGATGAATCGTCATGAAAAAGAAATGAAGGAGCAGGATAAAAACACCGGGATAGGGAATGATACAAATAGATTGGCCAAAAGGGGGAAGCTGTCATGAACATGAGGGAAGCAGTGCCAGAAGATGCGACGCTGATTCGGAACATCGCGCTGGCGACCATTTCACAGGATGATTCCAATCGAACGAGAGCGATGGAACGCGCGTATCGGCAAGAAGAGATTGTACGAGCAATCAGTTCAAGTGAAGAAGCACGAGAACAGTATTTTATCGTTGGCGAATATGAAGAAGATGTCATCGGATTTTGTCATGCCATCGATCGCGGTGACATGTGGGAGATGCTCCGCCTCTATCTGCACCCCGATTATCATCGAAACGGCTACGGCGCAGCCTTTTTGGCCCACCTTCAATCGAAAAAAGAACAGCCGATGGAAGTGTACGTTGAGAATTCGAATGAGCAAGCAATCGCCTTCCTCTTGCATCAATCTTTCAAAGAAGTGAATCGCATCCAGGAAGAGGTGTATGATCGCCCGATGGAACTCATCCATTTACGATATGACCCGAGCTAAGCCTCCAGACGGATTTTATTTAAACATCAGTTGCGGCTGATGTTTTTTTGATACAATGAATGTAGTCTATAAACGAGGTGACGGCTGTATGGCAAATGAAGAAGTACGAAAAGGAGTCATCGTCATCGTGTATCCGTTACAATTCACGTCACGGATCAGCGAGAACTTTATTCGACGGCTCGAAGACGAGTATGAAGTCATCGTCGTCCGCGAACAATCGATTGGATTGACGGCGGGTGACCATAAGCAACTAATCAAGCGAGCATTGCGCGAGGCAGGAGAATATAAATTACCGATTCATGTCGTGGCATTCAGTCTTGGCGCACTCTTAACGAATCGCCTTTTACAGGAGTACGATGTGCCACTCGGGAGTCTCACATATATCTCCCCATTGTTTGATTGGCATGCCACTCGTCAAATCGGTGGGTTGAAACAAGTCGTCGCAAGTGCTGTCGACCGTTTTCGTCCTGACTTGCCACTTGGGATGATGACATTTACTGGCGGCGGAGACGAGTCGTCCCGATTCGGAGAAATCACATATGCGCAATATCGGGAGATCGAAGAAGAAATCGTCGAGCATCAGGAAGAGAAGAAGCATCTGCCACGCCTTCCGCTCGCCTGTTTCTATGCACCAGACGACCAGTTTGCGGACGTGAAGTTGACGTTGAATGTTTGTCGAAAAATCGGTGGGGACCAAGTGTATATCCGGCGATTGGAAGGATTCCCACACTTTGGTTACGAACGATTGAACACGAAATTCGCGGAAACCCTCATGACGTTTTATGAATTGATTCAAGAATGACAGAAGGCGACTCTAATGAGCCGCCTTTTTCTTATGCACGTTTTTCAATCGCCACGATGAATGGGGGATGATTGACTTGGTTGATAAATCCATAACGCAGGACGCCTGCCTGTTTTTGATCGAGGGACTCTACATAATGAAGCACCTCGTCTCGTTCGACTTTCCCACTTTCATGTCCGTGGTAAATCACGATGACGATGACGCCACCGACAGCCATGACGTCTAATAGTTGGGATAATGCGGCAATCGTCGTATTTCCGTGTGTCGTGATCGATTTATCACTTCCCGGTAAATACCCTAAGTTGAAGACGGCCGCGGTGATCGGACGCGCTTCCTTTTCAACGACCGCTTGGACCGTATCGTGACTATCATGAATCACGGTCACACGTTCACTGACATCCGCTTCTTCAACCCGCGCCTTTGTGGCTGCTACAGCTTCTGATTGGATATCAAAAGCATAGACATGTCCTGTCTCGCCTACAGCATTCGCTAAGAACAACGTATCGTGTCCGTTCCCGGCCGTCATATCGATGGCGACCTGACCTTCCTCGAGATGGTCATGTAGTAATTGTTTTGCAAAAGGTAGTACTCTCATTAATCCCATACATCTCATCCTTCTTTTTTCCTTGAAAAGAATCCCGGCGCTCCAATTCCGCACGAATCTTGTTTAGCACCTGCATCTTGTGACGGCTCCATAGCGGACCGATCAAGAGGTCGGGAGGACCGTCTCCTGTCAAACGATGGACGATCACCTCGGGAGGAATCCGTTCGAGTTGATCACAGACGAGGGAGACGTATGTGTCTTCATCCATCAAGTCGAGCAGTCCTTTCTCATATTGACGGGCGAGCGGTGTGTGTTTCAAGACGTGAAGTAAATGGATCTTGATTCCTTGTATGTCCATTTTAGCAACTTCTCGTGCCGTGTCGAGCATCATCTCTGGTGTCTCACCTGGGAGGCCATTGATGATATGAACGCAGACACGAATATTGTGACGGCGAAGTTTCGCAAGACCGGTCAAAAACGATTGATAGTCGTGCCCGCGATTGATCTTTTTAGCGGTGGTGTCGTGTACGGTCTGAAGACCAAGCTCTACCCAAAGGGAAGTCCGTTCATTCAACTCTGCTAAATAGGCGACGACGTCGTCCGGCAAGCAGTCAGGACGTGTCGCAATCGAGAGACCGACGACCCCATCCTCATTTAGTGCCGGTTCATACAATTCACGTAACCGCTCGACTGGTGCATACGTATTACTAAACGCTTGGAAATAAGCAATATAATTGGCATTTTTCCACTTCCGGTGGAGACGAGCCTTCACTTCTGCAAATTGAACGGGAATCGGATCGCAAGCATTTCCCGCGAAATCACCACTTCCATCGTCCGAACAGAAGGTGCATCCGCCTTTTGAGACACGTCCGTCACGGTTCGGGCACGTGAAGCCACCATCGAGTGGCACTTTAAACACCTTGCCCCCGTACTCTCGGCGATACGCCTCATTTAGTGTATGGTAGCGATTTTGACCGAATGGATTCATGTTCATCTCTCCTTCCTTGCTCATCCTATCACAAACGGAAAATGACAAAACTTCATAATAAGTAATTTTTCTTGACACTTCGTTGGCGTTCGTTTAGGTTTGATAAGGAAATCTTGTCGATTCGGCCTTTTTGTGCCGATTTTTTTAATGTGAAAGAAGAATGAAAGGAGGACTTGGTGTGAACAATAAAATGCCAATTTCGGTATGGATTTTAGTCATTGCGATGGCGCTCAATACAACGGCGGCGTCTTTTTTATGGCCATTTAACACACTGTATATTCATGATTTTTTAGGTGAGTCGATGACGCTTGCTGGGGTGGCGCTTCTTGTGAACTCGGCACTCGCGATTGTCGGGAACTACATCGGAGGGACGCTATTCGATCGAATCGGTGGGAAGACGACGTTGATGATTTCTGTCGGTCTCTTGCTCGCGAGCTCGCTTGGATTTTTACTGTTTCATGCCACGTTCTTCGGCTATCTCGTATGGCTCGGATTGATCGGTCTTTCAGGTGGACTCGTCTTTCCGACCGTATATGCGTTTGCGGGTCTCATTTGGCCAGAAGGGGGACGCCGTTCGTTCAATGCGATTTACGTCGCGCAAAACGTGGGGGTCGCCCTCGGTACGGCAATGAGTGGTCAAATCGCTCGATTTAACATCGAGTGGATTTTTTATGCGAACTTCTTCTTATCGGTCTTATTTGTCGTGGTGCTCTTGTTTGGACTGCGTTATTTGAAAAACCCGGCACGTCCTGTCGTTCAGTCGCAACTAGAAGCGGCAGCCACGACACTATCGAGTGCGACGATGAAATCGATGTGGTATGTCGCCGTCGGTTATGCGGTGCTTTGGTTCGTGTATGTTCAATGGCAGGGGACGATTGCGGTTCACTCGAAAGATCTCGGCGTCACAATCAGTCAATACTCACTCCTTTGGACAGTGAACGGGGCGATGATTGTCTTCGCACAACCGTTGCTCAACCGCGTCTTACGACAGTTTGAGGACGACTTAAAACGTCAATTGATCATCGGGGCATCCATCTTCCTCGGTGCGTTCTTGATTGTCCCATTCGCTGGTGGATTCGGGATGTTCATGGTCGCGATGGTTGTCATGACCATCGGGGAGATGTTTGTCTGGCCGGCTGTTCCGACGATTGCGGCGAAGCTTGCCCCACCTGGGAAAGCTGGGCAATACCAAGGGCTCGTCAATATCGCAGCATCCGTCGGTCGAATGATTGGACCGACGTTCTCCGGTTTATTATTCGACGCGTTCGGCATGAATGCAGTATTTACATTGATTATTTTGCTGATTATCACAGCTAACATTGTCTTTTTACGCATTCGTTCATTAAATGTTCAAAATTCGTGACTTTGCGCATATTCTCTACAGATTTAAAGCTTCGACCTATTGACTTTCGAGGATAAAATTTAGGTGAAGGATCCTTTCACCACATATGTTGTTGTCGGTCAATTCTCATTGAAGGGGATGGGCATGATGAACGAGGAAGTCAATTTACTCGTGTTGGCAACGCAGTATATGTTTTGGGTTGGTTTTGTAGGAATGGCGGCTGCGACTTTGTATTTTCTCGTTGAGCGGAGCAGTCTGGATCCCGAGTACCGTTCGGTCGCGACGGTGGCGGCACTCGTTACGTTTGTAGCAGCGATTCATTATTACTTTATGAAGGATGCGGTCGGCGATTCTGGATTACTATCGGAAATCACCGGGTTTCCGACGGAGATTCGGTATATCGATTGGCTTGTCACGACACCCTTACTCTTAATCAAGTTTCCGCTACTGCTTAGCCTGCAAGGGAAGATGAAGACCGGTTTATTAACGAAGTTGATTATCGCGGATATCATCATGATTGTTGCCGGTTATCTCGGCGAGTCGTCCATTAACTTGAACGGCGGATTCACGCAACTTGGACTTTGGGGATATATTGTAGGTTGTATTGCGTGGCTTTATATCATTTACTTGCTCTTCACGAACGTCACGAAAGCGGCGGAGACGTCACCTCCACCTATTCGGAAGGCGTTACTCAACATGCGTCTCTTCATTTTGATTGGGTGGGCGATTTACCCAATCGGCTATGCGGTGACATTGTTCGCAACAGGGATTGAAGTTCAGCTCGTGCGCGAATTGATTTACAACGTTGCGGATTTAATCAATAAAGTGGGATTCGGATTAATTGCGTTCTTTGCTGTTAAAACCATCTCAACGCAAAAACAAGTCAAAGCTTGAAAACTTCAAGTTGACGTTGAATTTCAGAATGGGCTAAAATAGACTACGATGAATAGCAAGCGTTGAAGAGGACTAGTAGCGAACGTTCCGTTTCAAAGAGAGTCGATGGATGGTGTGAATCGATAAGCGGATGTTGTGAACTCGCCTTGGAGCTGTTTTCCTGAAACGAGTAGGGAAAACCGGGGTTACGCCTCGTTACCGGCGTCTCAAGTGGCAGCAATGCAACATGGGTGGTACCGCGGAGAGCTTTCAAGCCTTTCGTCCCATTTTCGGGGACGGAAGGCTTTTTATTATGCAGAGGAGGAAGAATGTTGAGCTATTTTAAACATCAAGAAATCGAGCCGAAGTGGCAAAAGCGTTGGGAAGAGAAAGAAGCATTTAAAACGACAGAAGACCCGGAGAAGGATTGTTTCTATGTCCTTGATATGTTCCCTTACCCATCCGGTGCAGGTCTTCACGTCGGTCACCCGGAAGGTTATACGGCGACGGATATCATCGCTCGTATGAAACGGATGCAAGGATATAACGTTCTTCATCCGATTGGCTGGGATGCATTCGGTCTTCCTGCCGAGCAATATGCACTCGACACAGGGAACGACCCGCGTGAATTCACAGCGCGCAACATCGAGACGTTCCGCCGTCAGTTGAAAGAACTCGGATTCTCATACGATTGGGACCGTGAAATTAGCACGACGGACCCGAAATACTATAAATGGACGCAGTGGATCTTCACGCAACTCTTCGAACGTGGCCTCGCATACGTCGATGAAGTTGCGGTCAACTGGTGCCCGGCTCTCGGTACGGTCCTTGCGAACGAGGAAGTCATCGATGGCTTGTCAGAGCGTGGAAATCACCCTGTCTACCGTGTCCCGATGAAGCAGTGGGTGCTTCGTATCACGGAATACGCAGAGCGTTTGCTTGAAGACTTGGAAGGTCTCGATTGGCCTGAGAGCGTGAAAGAGATGCAACGCAACTGGATCGGCAAATCGGTCGGTGCCGAGGTCGACTTTAAGGTCGACGGTCATGATAAGATCGTCACAGTATTCACAACACGTCCAGATACACTTCACGGGGCGACATACGTGACACTCGCACCAGAGCATCCGTTCACGAAAGTGGTCACGACACCGGAACAATCGACGGCAGTCGAAGCATACATTGAGGAAGTCTCGAAGAAGACGGACCTCGAGCGTACAGACCTTGCCAAAGAGAAGACAGGTGTCTTCACGGGCGCTTATGCGATCAACCCGGTGAACGGCGAGAAACTTCCGATTTGGACAGCGGACTACGTTCTCTCGACATATGGGACAGGTGCAGTCATGGCTGTTCCTGGACACGATGAGCGCGATTATGAGTTTGCGAAAACGTTCGACCTCCCGATCCGTGAAGTCGTCAAAGGTGGAAACGTGGAAGAGGCGGCTTACGTCGAAGACGGTGAGCACGTCAACTCTGGTAGCTTGAACGGACTTAATAAAGCCGATGCCATCAAGACGATCATTGAAGAGCTCGAAGCTAGTGGCACAGGGCGTGCGAAGACGACATACCGTCTTCGTGACTGGTTGTTCAGCCGTCAACGTTACTGGGGCGAGCCGATTCCGGTCGTCCATATGGAAGACGGAACGATGAAGACGGTACCGGTCGAAGAACTTCCGCTCGAACTTCCGATCATCGATGAAATCAAACCATCTGGTACAGGTGAGTCGCCACTTGCGAACGCAGAAGAGTGGTTGACGTATACAGATCCGGTCACAGGGGAAAAAGGTCGTCGCGAGACGAACACGATGCCACAATGGGCAGGTAGCTGCTGGTACTACATCCGTTACATCGATCCAGATAACGAAGAGATGATCGCGGATCCTGAGAAACTCAAGCGTTGGCTTCCAGTCGACTTGTATATCGGGGGTACGGAGCATGCCGTTCTTCACTTGCTCTATGCACGTTTCTGGCATAAAGTCCTCTTTGATATCGGTGTCGTCCCGACGAGCGAACCGTTCCAAAAACTCTACAACCAAGGGATGATCCTCGGTGAGAACAACGAGAAGATGTCGAAATCTCGTGGGAACGTTGTCAACCCGGATGATATCGTGAAGTCGCACGGAGCCGATACACTCCGCCTTTACGAAATGTTCATGGGACCACTTGATGCGGCCATCGCATGGTCGACGAATGGTCTTGACGGGGCACGTCGCTTCCTCGACCGCGTCTGGCGTTTGTTCGATCAGACGAACTTCGCAGACGTGGCACCAACTGCCGACTTTGAACGCACGTATCATCAGACGGTGAAAAAAGTCACGGAGGATTACGAAGCCCTTCGCTTCAACACGGCGATTTCGCAGTTGATGGTCTTCGTCAATGAAGCGAACAAACAAGAGACGTTACCGAAATCACAAATGGTCGACTTCATCAAGATGCTTTCACCAGTCGCGCCGCACTTGTCTGAAGAGTTGTGGGAGAAGATGGGCATGACGGAAGAGTTGACGTATGCGGCTTGGCCGACATACGATGAGTCAAAACTTGTAAGCGACACGATTGAAGTCGTCATCCAGGTGAACGGGAAACTCCGTGCGAAAATGCACGTCTCTCGTGACGCATCAAAAGAAGCACTTGAGGCGGAAGCACTCGGGAACGAGCGTGTCCAAGAGTTCACAGAAGGCAAGACGGTTCGTAAAGTCATTGTCGTTCCTGGAAAACTCGTCAATATTGTAGTTGGCTAACAAAAAGAATGTGTGACATTGTCGCACATTCTTTTCTTTTTAGTGAGGTCATTTTCTTTTATGGACGGTTTTGATACACTAAAGGGCGATACTGAAGTAGAAGGGGACGACATGTCCATGAAACGTTCTTATGTGCTATACACGACATTATGTGCTGTCGTGGTCGGTGTGATCCTTTGTTATGTTTTTGTCTTTTCAGATGAAGAGATTCAACGACAGGTCGCCTCGACATTTGAAAAAATTGATATTCAAACGAGTCATCAAACGGCCTCACTTCCACCCGTGGAAGCTGCGCAGGATGATGAAGATATCGATACGACCGATGCCCTCGAACAAATCAGTCAAATCGATGAAGTGTATTACAGTGACACGATCGGGGCGTATTTGGTCTTAACCGAACAAGCTGAATTTTTTGAAGTGAGCGGAAACGGGACGCGCGTCAACTCTGTGCTCCAACTTGAGAATTCAGGCAAACAGCGCCTCGATGACTTTATCGGGATGCGCATGGTCGAAGAAAATCTTGTGTATGCGGTGACAGCGAACGGTACGCTCATTACAATCGAGCGAGAAGAAGGACGCTGGGTCGAGCGGCCACGTAAACAAATCAAAGGACTCGTGTCGGAAGACCGAATCTTTGGTCTTGGGTATGACCGGGAAACGAAACGGCTGTTCATGATGAACCGATTGGCGGATACCCCGGACCTTGAGCTCCTTTATGTCGAAGAACGGGAGATCGAACCGGAGACTCCGGCCGATGACAAATCATCAGAAACGTCGACTGACGCTGACACGAATACTCAAGAAACAGAAGAATCATCGGAAGATTCAACGATAGAAAACGTCTCGACGAATGACGATGCCTCGAGCGAAACGGCTGCAACTGAAGACTCGCCTGACAATGAGTCGAACGAACAAGAAGCGGAAGAAGAGAAACAAGAGCCCGAGACCGAATGGATGCTTGATTCACGACAAGCGTTATCTGCTGACGGGATGAGTGCTTCCATCCAGCAAAAATTCGAACGGTTCGAAGGAGTTGGGCTAGTCGAGAGGCAAGGACGCGTCTACGTGCTCGACTCTGAGGAGCTCGTTCTCTATACGGTCAACCCAGAAGAAGGGACCATCAACGGTCAGATGGTGACGCCTCGTGTGTATGATTCGACCGGTATGTTTTTACAAGACAATGAAATCTTTGCAATCGTCCACCCGGAAGTATTCGATTTAGATGCCTTCGTATCTGTGGACTGATCATGGGGGAATGACAGATGAGCAAGCGTTACTTTTTTGAAGAAGTGAAACAATTCCACGAGACATTTGGACATCCAGGAGCGAAATCGCCGCAACCGTTGACGCTTGATCGTGCGACAAAACGATCGGTGTGGACGGCAGAGGAAGCGGTCGTCGAGTTTTTGCATCAATCATCGGAATCGGAAGAAGAGTTTTTACAAGCCATCGAGCAATTCCAAGTAGGATTCCAAAAGGCGGTTCAAAAATCGTTGCAAGACGCACCTCCGTCGGATGATGTGGAACGCCTCGTCGGACAAGGGGATGCATTGACGGATGCGTTATACTTTGTGATGGGCAGTTTCGTTGAACTCGGGCTCGACCCCGTTCCGTTGTTTGAAATCGTCCAGCGCGCCAATATGGCGAAACTTGGACCGGACGGGAAGCCGATCTTACGCGAGTCAGACAATAAAGTCATGAAACCTGAAGGATGGATGCCGCCCGAGCCGGAGCTCGAAAAAGAAGTGCGTCGTCAAATCGCAGGGAAAGAATAACCATAAACGGCTTGAGCCCTCATTAGAGTGGGTTCGAGTCGTTTTTTGTTGTGATGGTCGTGATGACATGCTGATATTAGATGGGATTGGAAAGGTTATGGGAGTAATTAATGGTATAATTTAACATAAGTAAGCGAATGAGGGATATTGATCATTGATATGGAGGTCATTTAACTGAAAAAGCTATTCGGTATTCTATGTTGTAGTTCAGCACTTCTATTAACAGCATGTAGTGAGGATGAAAAAGAGTTAGAATCTAAAAAATCAGAGCCTGACGTTTCAATCGAAACGATAGAAATCAATGAAGAGAATAAATTGACAATCATCCCACTCTATACCCAATACCAACAATATTTGAACGCATCCCTTGAAACAACCGATGCGGAGGAAAATAAACAAAACTTCAAAAAATATGTATTGGATTACATAGGGGAAGTCGGAGAGGAAGAAAAGATCGATACATCTATATTAAAAACGAGCTTTTCACTAAAGCCGACTCCTCATAAGCAACAATTGCTGAAGCAGTTAGACAAATTAATCGAGCAGCATGACGAGATTAAAGAGATTATTGCATCGACATATGCAGATTCAAATCAAATTCTCCCTAAAAAGAAGGGCATGGTGTTTATCGCACCGTATAATCCTGAATTCTTCTACGATAGTGGACCGATTGAAGGGGTAGGCGCCCAAGCGTATAAAGACACCTTCATCTTGTTTCTTGATACAGATTTTGACAAAGGTGTGTTAGCCCATTCGATGGCTCATGAATACCATCATCTGATTCTTCGTGATCAAAACGAATATAACCTGAGTTCGATTCTCGAGTCAGTGATTATTGAAGGGAAAGCGGATGCGTTTGCCGACCGCATTGTCAAAGGGGTAACGCCACCGTGGTATGTAGACGTTGATGAAGCGACCATGAAACATATTGCGAGTCGAGTGAATGATTATGAAACGTCCTTCACCGATTTTGTAGTCGGTAATTATCAAAAAGATATGCCACGTTGGAGTAACTATATTCTAGGGAGGGATGTGCTCCATGACTATTTGACGGCGCACCCAGAACTGTCGATTCCCGAATGGACCTTCAAAGAAGATCATGAGATTTTAGAAAAATACAAGTATCGAGATGTGATGGAATTGGAAAATTAAGTTGAAAAGAATGTTAAAAGGCTTGACCCTGAATGAGACAGGATCAAACCTTTTAATTGTTTAGTGATCATGATAGAACGCAGACGATGCGTTTGACCGAACCTTTTACCGCCCTGTCGCCAGTTCGGCTGCATGCGATCCGGCGCAATGTCCCGTTGTGAAGGCGGCCGTGATGTTGTAGCCACCTGTGTATCCATGAATGTCGAGTACTTCACCTGCAAAGAAGAGACCTGGTGCCTTCTTTGACATCATCGTCTGTGGTGCAACTTCTTTAACCGAAACGCCGCCACCTGTGACGAACGCTTTATCAAAGTCGAGTGTCCCGACGGCGTGCATCTCGAACATTTTCAAACGTGTTGCGAAATCAATGACGGATTGCTTTTTCAACTGACTCGCATCTTCTTCTCCAAATGCGAGTTCTTCGAGCAATAAGTCAAGAAGTCGCTCAGGGATGTAGCCTTTCCATACGTTTTTAACGGCACGCTTCGGTTGGCTCTGTACTTGGTTCCACAGTTCCTGAACGAGCGCATCTCGTGACGTGTCCGGGAAGAAGTCGAGTGACAAGAGGACGACCTGTTCTTTGCTGCGCTTCCGTTCTTTGATCGTATATTGACTGCAACGGAGTGCGATTGGACCAGAGATCCCGAAATGGGTAAAGATCATGTCGCCTTGGTGCGTCTTGATGGCCTTTCCTTTTTTGCCGTGTACCGTCAATGCGACGTCCCGTAACGATAATCCTTGAAGTTGTTTCGTTCCGATGAACGAATCGTTCAATTTGATGGGCACCTCTGTCGGGAAGAGTTCCGTGATGGTATGTCCGGCCTTCTCTGCCCATGGATAGCCGTCCCCGGTCGAACCGGTGTGCGGGACAGACTGACCGCCGACCGCGACGACGCAAGCTTTTGCCTCGAGCATCTCACCGTCCATCAACTCGACCGCATGAAACTCGTTTTCTTCATTAAAATGTAGCGTTTTGACTTCAGCCTTTTTTCGAATCTCGACGCCGAGGTCTTCAATCGCCCGAAGCAACGTGTTGACCACATCCTGTGCCTTATCCGTCACAGGGAACATGCGCCCATTATCCTCTTCTTTCAGCGGAATCCCGAATCCAGTGAAGAGGTCGATAATCGATTGATTGTCGAACTGAGCAAGGGCGCTGTATAAGAAACGACCATTGCCTGGGATGAACTGAATCAACTCATCGATTGGCTTTCGGTTCGTGACGTTACAACGTCCTCCACCTGAAATGGCCAATTTCCGACCAAGTTTTGAACCTTTATCAATCAGCAAGGTCGAAGCGCCACTTTTTGCCGCTGCATACGTTGCCATGAGCCCGCTCGGTCCTCCACCGATGACGATGACATCTTTCATAGGGTATCTCCTCATTTCTTCATCTATATGATTAGTAAAATTATCGTAACTTTATTATCCGTAACAGTAAGAGTATAATGAGAAGCGGTTGTTTTGTAAAACCGAATTCATTGAAATCGTTGATTTATAGATGGAGGTACCTCATGTCATCAAGCGCCAAACAAGATTCTGGAAGAGCCTCCTTCGTCAAAGGAACGCTTCTTTTATCAGCGGGAAACTTGATTTCCCGAATGTTAGGACTATTGTACACGTTCCCGTTCCAAGCGATGGTCGGGATTGCCGGAGTGACATTATATCAAGCGGCATATACGTATTATGCGATCATGATCTCCATTTCGACGGCAGGGATCCCCGTCGCCGTTTCGAAATTTATCGCAAAATATAATGCACTAGGAGAATACGGGACGAGTCAACGACTGTTCCGACAAGGGATGAAGCTGATGCTTGCGACCGGTGTCGTCGCTTTTTTATTACTCTTTTTTGCGGCACCATGGCTATCCGAACTGATGGTCCGAAACTCGGAGAACAATCAGCAATACATTGACTCGCTCACCCTCGTGACACGAAGCGTCAGTTTTGCGTTACTGCTCATCCCGGCGATGAGTATGGTACGCGGTTATTTCCAGGGACATCAAGATATGGCTCCGACGGCAATCTCACAAGTCGTCGAACAGATTGTACGCATCCTGTTCCTTCTCAGTGGAACGATGCTCGTCTTGTTCGTCTTTGCGGATTCAAACTTCATTCAACCGATTGCCAATGCCCTCGGAGGGACGCAATCCGTTGAAACGACTGAATTGAACGGATTGAAAGTCATCGCGGTCACGATTGCGACGTTCAGTGCGTTCATCGGGGCAATCGGTAGTTTCGCCGTGCTCATCATGTATTGGAAGCGTCGGAAGGACATTCATCGTCAGACAGAGAATCCAGCGGGCACACCGGTTCGCTCGATGAAATCGTTATTGCTTGAATTGCTTAGCTATTCAATTCCAATCGTGATGGTCGGGGTATCGACCCCTCTCTATCAATTGATTGACCAATTGACGATGGTCAATACGTTACTCAGCTCGGGTGCGAGCGTTTCTGAAGCGACGTCAGCGTATGGCTTTTTGACCGGAAACGCCCATAAAATTGTGTTGATTCCAGTCTCTGTGGCAGCGAGTGTGTCGATGGCGACGATTCCGCTTGTGACTCGTTCGTTCACGACAGGGGACATGCAAAAAGTTCGAAATCAAGTAAACCATATTTTCCAAGTCTCGTTCTTCGTGACGATTCCTGCGGTCATTGGTCTCGTGGCACTTGCGGAGCCATTGTTTGGCACCTTGTTCCCGGGTGACCGTGAAGGATGGGTATACTTGTTCCACTACGCACCAAGTGCATTCTTCTTGGCCTATTACTCGGTCGCGGCTGCGATCCTCCAAGGGATCAACCGTCAGTACTTCACCATCTTTGCCACATCGATGGGACTGTTGACGAAACTTGCATTGAACGTACCGCTCGTCTATTGGCTCGGCGGAATCGGAGCCGGGTACGCGACCATCGCTGGATACATCGTGGCCATTATTCTCATGGTGTGGATGATTCAACGAACGCTCCACTTCCCATATAAGCAACTGCTTCGTCGTACCATCTTGATGTTCTTGATGGGTGGGGCGATGTTCGCAGCCGTCTTCCTCTCTCTTCTCGTCACAATGAATGATGAAGCGAGTTGGGGGAACGACATCTTTGCGACAATCGTGGGAGTGACAATCGGCGTTCTCGTATATGGATACCTCGGGTGGCGGAGCCATCTCGCAGGGAAATTACTAGGGAAACGCTTTGAATATCGGAGGAACGGATAATGCGAATTGATAAATTGCTATCGAACATGGGATATGGTTCACGAAAAGATGTAAAAATCTTATTGAAACAAGGGGCAGTGCGAGTCGATGAGACACCTGTAAAAGATGCGAAACGGCACGTCGACCCAGCATCAGAGAAAGTCACGGTGTTCGGGGAAGTGGTTGAGTATCGTCCCTACATCTATTTCATGATGAACAAGCCGGAAGGGGTCATCAGTGCGACTGAAGATCAAGTCGAGACGACAGTCATCGAGTTGATTGATCCAGAGTATGCCCATTATGACCTCTTCCCGGTCGGTCGTCTCGATAAGGATACGACGGGACTGCTCCTCATCACGAACGATGGCGCGTTCAATCATGCGCTCATGTCACCTCGCAAGCACGTCGACAAAGTATATATCGCCGAGGTCGACGGGGAGATGACAGTAGAGGATATCAAGACGTTCGCGAATGGGGTCGAGTTAGAGGACGGATATACGACGAAGCCGGCCCGTCTTGAAATACTGAGCAAGAGCGGACGTCGGTCGGTCATTCGCCTCACGTTGTCTGAGGGGAAATATCACCAAGTGAAAAGAATGGTCGCGGCGGTCGGCAAACATGTCGAACGATTGGAGCGTGTTCAAATCGGAAAGTTAGAACTCGATGAGACGCTTGAGCTCGGGGCATATCGTGAGTTGACGGAAGAAGAAGTTCAACTGTTTCTTCAATCATAAGAAGATGAGAGAATCTGTCTGATGGGACGGATTCTCTTTTTGTATAAAAAGCTCTGTTTTTCGATTATATCTTTTTGAAAATGGCATCAAAATCATCACGCCAAGAGTCAACCAACCAGTCGTTATATCTGTGATACAAAGGAACAAGTGGTTCAACTTCATTTGAACTTATGATACAACCTCGATCATCGTACATATGAAACACGATGTTCTTTTCGGTGCTAATAAAGTAAACAGCTTGTCCAATTGAAGGTTCTCTTCCTTGCTCGTAATTTCCTATACCTCTAAGGATTTTCTCGTAAGAGATTGACTTGATCTGCGAGGATACAAATTTTGCTTTATATTCATGTTTGATTTCTATAAATTCCCCTGTTATTTCGTCAATATCTTCATTTAATTCAAATAACGTTTCTTCTTCAATCTGTTGTTTCATGAATAAACCATACAAAAATTCGGGAGTGGTATTCCCGAACATGATGTCCTCTGTTTCGTTCCAATCCTTGATAAAGATATGGATGTAATCATCAGATTGAAACACTTCCTCGAACAATGTAGTCACTCTGTTTACAACTTGCTCTATTCTCTCATCCGTTCCGTTTTTATACGGTTCGCCAAGTTCGAATCTTAGATGGACTTCTCCAGATAGGTTTGGGAAATTGTCCTCTATGTACTTCATTATTTCTTCTTTCACATCATCACCTCATCTTAAGCAATTGATACAATCTAAAACCACAAAACCTTCATTCATAAAAAAGAGACCTGAACGCCAGGTCTCTTGAATATACATATACAATTCAATTTGCCGTCTTGAGTGAACGTTTTGATGAAGTCCACGTGCCACGGCTAGGGCTCTCCACAAGGTTATTGTACTCAAGTACGTTCAAATCACGTTGCACGGTACGTGACGTGATGCCGAACTCTTCTACTAGTTCTGAAGTGGTAACGGATTCCCTTTCATTGATGAACAAATAAATGGACTTGATGCGCGTTAACATCCGATCTGTTGAGCCTTTCATTGGATAACCTCCCAATGTGTAGAATAATGATAAACCATACCTACAGACGACAAAATGAAATATAAAATTGTTATTTTCTAAAATTACACCTTTAGTATACCGCTCTTGAGCAAAAATGCAAGTGGAAAGCACGAACAATCTGTTTGTAAAGATTTGATTATGAACGTAAATATCGAATGAAGATTATATTTTTACATTGAAATGAAGCTGAAACACGAACGAAAAAAACTTTTCTAAATGAATGTTCGTCTTTCATACATTTGGATATACTAGTAAGGGAGAGAACATTCGCAAAAGGGGAGATGAACATGAATTGGAGACAGGAAGTCGACAATCGTAAAGACGCATTTTTAGAAGATTTGAAAGGGTTACTTCAAATCCCTAGCGTACTCGATGAATCGAAAGCTGCGCCGAACATGCCGTTTGGTCCGGAGGTTCGTCAAGCGCTTGACTACATGTTTGAAATCGGTGAGCGAGATGGATTTAAAACAAAAGACGTCGGAGGTTATGCGGGACATTTGGAATATGGAGACGGGGAGGAAATCGTCGGCATCCTATGTCACCTTGACGTCGTCCCAGCAGGGGAGGGATGGACGTATGGCGCGTTCAACCCGACCATCACGACTGATGGGAAAATTGTGGCACGCGGAAGTAACGATGATAAAGGGCCATCTATGGCTGCATACTACGGGCTACGAATTGTCAAAGAGCTCGGGCTACCACTTTCAAAGCGGGTCCGTTTGATTGCAGGTTGCGATGAAGAGAGCGAATGGCGCTGTGTCCGCGAGTATTTCAAACAAGAACAAATGCCGACGTATGGATTTGCGCCAGATGCGGATTTCCCGATCATCAATGCTGAAAAAGGGTTGTATGATGGTGTGTTGACTCAATTACCGATTCAACGTGTACCAGGTTCTGCCTACCATCTCGTGTCATTCACGAGTGGGGAGCGTCCGAATATGGTGCCGGACTTCGCGAAAGCCGAATTGAAGACGGATGAGGTACTCGAGGAGAAGTTCGAGGCCTATCTCGAAAAATATGAAGCGGACGGAACGTGTGAATACGACCGTGGCACATATACGTTTACGATGAAAGGAAAAGCGGCGCACGCGATGGAACCGGATAACGGGGTCAACTCGGCCTACGTCCTCGCTGGATTCTTGTTACATCTTCCACTTGATATTCAAGGCGAGCGCTATGTTGAATTCGTTCGTCACGTATTCGCCGATTCTCGTGGGATTTCGCTTGGGATTGAAGCGAGCGATGAGACGGGCGACTTGACGATTAATGGCGGCGTCTTCCGATACAATGAAGAAGAGCGTACGGCGACGGTCAACATTCGCTATCCGTATACGGCCAAATTCGAAGAACGGTTACAAAACCTACGTGAAATCGCTTTGTCATTTGGGTTCGAGTTGAAGACCCGTCAACATATGCCGCCTCATCATGTGGCAGAAGATCACCCACTCGTGAAGACACTAGCAGGCGTGTACGAGCGTCAAACGGGAGAACATGCAAACTTGATGGCCATCGGAGGCGGAACGTATGCACGTTCGCTCGAGGCAGGTGTCGCATTTGGTGCATTGTTCCCAGGTGCTAAAGATGTGGCGCATCAGGTCGATGAATATATGGAGATAGAAGATTTATTACGTGCCGCGGCAATCTATGCTGAGGCCATTTACGAGCTCGCTAAATAAGAAACAAGGAGAGCTGGCTGGTATAGTCGGCTCTCTGTCCTTTAGGAAGGAAGTTATCATTGGATTCGCAAAAAAGATTGTTTCAGTCTGTATACGTCGCGATATTCTTCGCGCAAGGGGCATTGATCCCTTATATGACCTTATACTTTTCACAAACTAAGTTTGGGTTGACACCTAGCCAAGTCGGGATTGTGGTGGCCATCTTACCGATTCTATCCATCGGCGTGCAACCATTGTGGGGGATGTTGACCGACCGGACGGGGAGAGTCCGTGCCTGGTTGATTTTGGCGATGCTAAGCGCCGCACTCATTTCTCTCACGTTTTTAGTGGCGACCTCTTACATTTGGATTGTCATACTTATGGTGATTTGGTCCGTTTTCCAATGTGCTCACATCCCGCTTGTGGACATGATGACACTCGACTATACGACGCGGTCGAAAGTTGATTACGGTGCAATTCGACTCTTTGGATCAGCGGGATTTGCCATTGCCGTCTTTGCAATGGGACGAATCTCTGATAGCACGTGGGGACTAGCTAGTACATTCGTGTTGAGCGCTGTTTTACTAATACTTGGCAGCGTATTTGTTCGAATGATTCCTGAGAAAAGTTCGATTCGCGATGTGACGTTGGCGCCGCTCTCATGGACGGCTGTTTGGAACAAACGCTTTGTATTCTTCTTATGTGGTGGGATGCTCGTCTTCGGACCGATTTACGCGAATAACTATTATTTCGGCCTTTACGTGACAAACAGCGGTGGCTCGACGACGTTGGTCGGAACGCTATTCCTCGTGGCAGTGTTATTTGAAATCCCGTTTATGAAAGTGGCGTCCCAATTGGTTGAACGCTATGGAAACGTCAGCGTTCTTGTCGGGGCCGCTATCATCTCGGCAGTTCGGAACGGGGTACTTGCGTTAGAACCACCGATTTGGGTCGTGTGGCTCCTCGCGATTGCACAAGGTCTCGTCGTCGGACTTTTGATTCCCGTCGCACTTCAATTCGTTCGGACGCTCGTCGATCGGCAAGTTTCCTCGACGGCCATCGGGGTATATATGGCATTGACGTCCGGGCTCGCGACAGCTGGATTTAATATGCTGAGTGGTAAAATCATTGAACTTGACGATATTTTAGGCGTGTTTTGGATGTATACCATCGTCACGGCACTAGGAGCGTTGATTTGGATCGGAATGTCACGTCGCAACCTGAAAGGATGAATGAGATGAGTACGCATTACTTTATTGCGATTCCCATTGAAGCGACTGAATTGGTTGACGTACAGCAAACCATCTTACCTTATTATTCGTATCGAAGAATCTATCGACCGGAAGAGTTCCATATGACAGTGCAATTTTTAGGAAGCGTGGATGGGGATGAATTAGACGAAGTAAAAGAAATCACGCGTAGAATTTGTGAGAAAACATTACCATTCACGTTGGAGTTTCGAGCCATCGACCATTTTGGGCGACCGGATCGGCCCCGCGTTTTGACCATCGTTCCGGATGATTCTGAACCCCTTCAACGGTTGGCGCATACCCTCCGCCATGAACTAGTTGATGTGATTCCAAGATTGGACCGGAAGTCGTTTGTCCCTCACGTGACGCTCGCTAAAAAATGGGGCGAAGGGGAGCGTGTCCCGTACGTCCCCCCTGAATTTCACGCGACGGAATCAGTAGAAGAATTAATTTTATATGAAGTACAGCCGACTCATACACCTGCTTACCGAGCAGTAGACGTATTTCCGCTAAGACGGCCAGAGGAGGATATATGGCAATCCCGGTTAAAATTTTTGACGTAATCTCAAAATATGAACGTGATGTATTAGATCAATATAATCGTTATTTGGAATATGTGGAATCCGATACGGCACGTCTACAGCGCCTTCATGAAAACAATCGCTTAAACCCGGTCGAAGTGCTCGAAATTGACCGACCGTGGTGGAAGTTTTGGGCGAAGACGGAACGAATCGAATTGGAGCCGAAGCCGCTCTCTGAATCACAATATCAAAAGTTGTTACGAGAGCGCCGGCATATCCAAAAGCTTCAATTCGCTTGCGAAGGGGTGCTTGAGACAGATTTACCGCATCTGGCGTTTATTCGTGACTTCGCTTATCGTGTGATGCGCACCGATTGGAACGAACGACACTTTTTCTTGTATCGACCGGTCATCGAATGGAATGGTGCGATGGTTGAATTGAGTCATGTCATCGTCGGACCGACGCACCTTTATATCGTAGAATGGCTTGAAGGCGATCGAAGCATCTATCACATATCGAAAGAGAAGACATGGATTCATCAACCGCTGAAAGGGGAAAATACCCGTGTAGTGAACCCGCTGATTGCATTGACACGGACAGAGGAACTGATTCGTCAAGTTCTACCGCATTATGCGGGCGTGCTACAAAAAGTCGTCATTGCGACAAATGGATATTTTGATAACGTTCCAAGTGTTCGATCGACCCAATATATCGGTCGTAATGAATATACGGAATGGATGAAACAAGTGAACGGTCGTGCACCGATTGTAAAAGCACAGCAGATTCGTGACGTTGCTACCATATTAGAAGTGACTGCCAAGTTGCCGTTTCGTCAATTCATGGATCAGTGATTGAGAGGAAGGGACGCATATGCATCACACACCAGATCAAAAGACCGCCTCACATGTGACCATCGAGAGCGCGTCTTTCGTATCATTTGAGACCATACAACTTGAGATTGTGCGCGAATATGAATCCGTTCCAGTACAAATCGAACAGAATGGACGCCCGGTCGACTATCTCGTCGAGCAACAGTTTGTGACGGAATCCGGGAAGATCGAACAAATCCTTCGTTTAAACGAACCAATCTCTTTAGAAACGTTGTACACCGTCTGCCATCCGGGTCATAAGACGACGGTTGTCGTACCACGAGAAATCGTCCGATCAGAGGAATTTGAACGTCGTTTCTCATATGATGGTCCACTCGGCGTATCGTTTACGCCGCACGGAATGGAAGTGACGGTATGGTCTCCGGTTGCTTTATCCATGTGGATTACAGTGCATGATGATACGAATCACAGAGAAATTGAGCGATTTCACATGAACCGCGGCGCACGCGGGGAATGGAGTGGTGAAATACCACAAGCGTTCCAAGGTATGTTTTATCGCTTAGAAGTGAAAACACCGGTCGATACGAGGCAAGTCGTCGATCCTTATGCGCGAGCCGTCAGTTTGAACGGTGAGTATGGCGTACTACAAGATGTCTCACGATTTGTCAATAAACAGGTCGAACGAGCCGCGCGCCCCCCTTTATGGAAGGCAACGGATGCCGTCATCTATGAACTTCACATTCGGGATTTTACAAGCCATCCCTCATCGATGAGTCAATTAAAAGGACTATACGGTGGGGTATCTGAAAAAGGAGTTCGGACGAAAGAAGGCAATAGTGCCGGACTCGACTATTTAAAAGAACTTGGCGTGACCCATGTCCAGTTGCTTCCTGTCCATGATTTTGGAAGTGTCGATGAGACAACGCGTATGCCGTACAACTGGGGCTATGACCCGATTCATTGGTTCGGACTTGAAGGAAGTTATGCCTCAAGACCGGATGTGCCGATGAGTCGTGTGTTCGAATATGCGACACTCGTCTCTGACTTGCATCAAGCTGGTCTTCGAGTCGTTACAGACGTCGTGATGAATCATATTTATATTCGAGAACAATCCCCACTCGAAGCACTCGTACCATACTATTATTTTCGATACGAGCACGACGGGACGATAGCGAACGGAACCGGTGTCGGGAATGACACGGCGTCAGAACGCTATATGATGCGACGTATGATTGTCGACTTCGTGACGTATTTCGCAACAACCTATCAAGTGGATGGGTTCCGCTTCGATTTAATGGGGATTCATGATGTCGAAACGATGAATCAAGTACGGGCCGCGCTCGATAAGATTGATCCCTCAATTCTCGTCTATGGAGAAGGGTGGGACTTGGCGACACCGCTTGGACAGTCATTGAAGGCGACGTCACAAAATGCTGCACGCATGCCTCGCATCGGACATTTCAACGATATGATTCGAGATGCGTTGAAGGGGTCGACGTTTAATGACAGGGAACGTGGATTCATCTCCGGGAATGAGTGGCGAGAGTGGGAACTTCGAGAATGTCTTACTGGAGCCGTCCACATTCCGAACGTAACGGTCGGTCGTTTCCCGAGTCCGACTTATTCCATCAATTATGCCGAAGCTCACGACAACTATACGATCTATGACAAGTTAATGTTGTCTTGTGAAGGAGTCGATGAAACGACTCGTCTTGCCATGCAACGTCTTGCTAATGCGGTCGTCATCACATCCCAAGGCATCCCGTTCATCCATGCCGGTCAAGAGTTTGGGCGGACGAAACAGGGTGTCGAAAATAGCTATAATTCACCCGATCACATCAATCATTTTGATTGGGATCTTCGTGACACACGAATCAAAGACATCGAGTATGTGAAGACGCTCTTGAAGTTACGGCGACTCCATACATGTTTCCGGTATGATTCCAGACAAGAAGTCATTGACCATTTCACGTTTCTCCCATCGCCTCCTGGCGTCATTATCTATGAATTGACGGCCAGTCATTCTTATGATGCGTGGCAACGGGTACGCGTCTATGTGAACGGTACGTTCGACTCGCTTTCATTCGAGAGCGATGCGAAATGGAACGTATACGTTCAAGGAGAAACGGCGAGTCTCGTTCCGCTCGCACGAAACCCAACACACATTCAAGTCGAGTCGTTGTCAATGACGATTCTCGCGTGTTAAGATGTTGATTGTATCTCTTTAATTCAAGTAAGATTTGAGCGTGATGAATATGTATTCAGATATAGTCGGTGCGCTCGGGAAAGAGTGGACAGTCGCTTCAGCCGGAGGCATTACGGGCGAAGCGTATGTAGCGACGACGCGCCAACAGAAGATTTTTGTCAAACGAAATTCTTCTCCGTTTTTGGCGATCTTGTCAGCGGAAGGAATCGTACCAAAGCTTCTTTGGACAAAGCGAATGTTTAATGGGGACGTGTTAAGCGCCCAACAATTTATCGAAGGCCGCGAACTTTCACCAGAAGATATGAAACGACCTGATGTCGCGGCGCAACTCGGAAAGATTCATAACTCGAAAGAGCTATTATTCATGTTGCAACAGCTGAACCACACACCGGTGACGCCGCACTTGTTGCTCCGTCAGTGTGAGGCATATGAACAAGATGAAACAGACCCAATCATCGGAGAAGCCATTCAATGGCTAAAACACCATTTGCCAAAAGTCGACGAGCAAGAATTCGTCGTCTGTCATTCTGATTTAAACCATAATAATTGGATTGAGGATGAGAGCGGCCTACTCTATTTGACGGATTGGGATGATGCGATCATTGCAGACCGCGCGTTCGATTTGGCGATGGTTGTATATAGCTATATGGATGAAGTGGAGTGGGAGCGCTGGTTCTCTCATTACGGGTTACGTGTCTCGAGTGAGCTCCATAATCGAATGCATTGGTATGCAATCGCCCAGACGATTTTGACAATCTATGGGGAAGAGAATGACTCTGCGCGAACTGAAGGATTTCATGTATTACGTGAGCTGATGGACGAGGCGTACGAACGAATCAATTAAAAGGGATGGCTGTTCGCCACCCCTTTTTGAATGTGTTAAATGTCATCTGGATTCATAAAGTAAGCCCAAACGAACGTTGCGATGACACCAGCAAAAAACGTCAGTGGAGCTGCATAAAAAATAAGGAACTGATCTAAAGTACTCATTGTATTTAACCTCCTTGTGAAGGATGATTCACGTTCATTAAACTATGATTTCGTGTATAATCGCAAGAGGACTGCTCGTCCGTAACGTGCATATTCCCATTAAACTTGAACATTTGATGAACGAAAGGTAGGATTTTCATGCGTTTACGACATAAGCCTTGGGCAAAAGAATATATGGAAGCTCAAGAACATGTATTTATTCACCATCCTGAACAGTTGAAAGGTAACTGGAGCACTGAATTCGGGAATGACCACCCGCTCTTTATCGAGGTCGGTTCAGGAAAAGGACAATTTATTTTAGGGATGGCGAAACAACACCCGGATGTGAACTTCATTGCGATCGAGTTGTTTGAGAGCGTAGCCGTTTCCATCGTACAAAAATTAGTCGAAACCCCGATGCCGAACGTGAGAGTATTGACGGTCGATGCGAAACGACTCGTCGACTACTTTGAAGCGGGGGAAGTCGATCGCGTATACTTAAACTTCTCCGATCCGTGGCCAAAGACACGACATGCAAAACGACGTCTAACGTATAAGACGTTTTTGGCGACATATGAGGCGATTCTTCCGAAAGCAGGAGAGATTCATTTCAAGACGGACAACCGTGGATTGTTTGAATATTCGCTTCAGAGTATGAGTCAATACGGGATGTTCTTCACAGAAATTTCACTAGATTTACATGTCAATGAACCAGAAGATAATATTCGAACAGAGTATGAAGAGCGCTTTAGTGCGCTCGGTCAGCCGATTTACCGAATGGAAGCCGTCTTCCGTCCGAAAAATTGACACGCTTTTTTCTTATTTTAATAGTATTTTCTTCACACTTTTTTCTTTCTTCTTGGTACAATAGGAATGACGCTAAACTGGAATAAGAGAAGGGGGAACATGGGGATGTTGAAAAAAGCATGGGCAAGCCTGCTTGCAGTAATCTTCATTCTAACAATCGCACCAATGAATACCTCAGCGAACGAAGCGTTCTTAGACGCTCTCGAAGAGGATTTGAAAGCAACGCATTACGACTATAAAGAAGGAACAGCTGAAATCATCAAAGAAGAGACGCTTCGCCATTCAAACGGCAACGAAGTCATCGCGGCTGTCGTAGAGCTCGATACGATTCGTGATGGGATCTTCATCACACGTAAAACCGAGTACCATTACTTTGATGCGACAGACAACAAGATTCTTACATCAGCGGATCTCGTAGAAGTAGAAGGAGCCTCAGAGTTTGCGGACGCGAACATCGACATGCTTGGTCAACAGATCGTCTATTGGTTACCGGTATTGGTCTTGCTTCTATTGATTGCGATTCCAGCACTCATTTTGTTCTTGGTTGTACCACGTTTCTATTCAACAAGTTCATATATGAATGCCGTATATGAAAAGAATGACAACCCAAGATAAGAAATGAAAGTACCCCGTTCAAGAGAACGGGGTACTTTTTACTGTTGTTTTAACTGTCCGACGATATCAGTTAGTGACATCCCATTTCCTGAAGAAACGGAGGCGATGAAGGCACTCTCGACAATTGGACCATCGAAAAATTCGACATGTTTGTCACCTTCGTACATATCGATGGCGAGTTCCGCATTCATTGTCGCCGATCCGATATCACTGAGGAGAAGTGCTTCTCCTTCGACCTGATCGAGCGCTGATAAGATGCGATTCACGTCCGTTCCGATAGCGCCATCCTCAAGGCCACCAGCTAGATGAATGGGCACGGACGGTGCCATTTCCTTCATCAAATCTTGGATGCCTTCCGCAATTTTTTCGCTGTGCGAGACGATGATCAATTCAACGATGTCAATCGACCTCCTTCATAATCGCGGCCAAAAGGATTGAGCTAGAAAGGGCACCCGGATCAACGGTTCCGCGAGAGTTTTCTCCGAAATAAGAGGCTCTTCCTTTCGTGGCCACCATATCTTCTGTTTTTTGGACAAGTGCGTCTAATTTCTGTTTATAATCTTCCCCTTGTTGGACTTGCTCGAGGAACGGGTCCCACACGTCGACCATCGTTTTTTGGCCGACTTCCGATTTCCCTCGTGCTTTGATAGAATTCGAACCTTCCTGAAGTGCCTCCTTGAGTAAGCCAAAGTCCGCTTCGGTCGCATCCCCGAACTTGTTTGCCATCTTCACGAAAGCTGAACCGTATAAAGGGCCGGCCGCACCGCCGACTTTCGACATGAGGGTCATCCCGACCTTTTTACTAAGTGCTCCAAGAGAATCATAATCCTCATCTAAAATTGTAGCGACCGCATCAAAACCACGAGACATGTTGATCCCATGGTCACCGTCGCCGATGGCCCGGTCTAAATCGGTCAACGTATCCTTTTGCTCTTCGATGCCAACTTGTGCGTCGCGTAACGCCTGCTTCATCCGATCAATCGTCAACATAAACCAAACACCTCATTTATTAAATTTTGAATCCGAGTGCTGCTGAAGGAGCGTCGAGATACGTCGTCATCTCATCATCGAGAGGGAGTAACGTGATGGAGAACCCATGCATCTCGAGTGAAGTCATGTAGTTACCGACATACTTTCGTTTGAGGGTATATCCAGCAGCTTCAAGTTTTTCTGCAACGAAATGATACGTCACATACAGCTCAGATAGTGGCGTTCCACCCATTCCATTCACCATGACGGCAACTTCTCCTGGCTCGACTTCTTTTTTCAGGTGACTGAGGAGGTCGTCGACGATTTGGTCGACATCACTCGTCGGTTTCCGTTCAACACCTCGTTCCCCGTGAATCCCGATGCCAATCTCCATCTCTTCCTCGTTCAAGTCGAACCCAGGTTTACCGCTCACCGGCATATAACAAGGTTCGACTGCCATCCCCATGGAGCGAACGTGAGACGCTACTTTCTCGGCGATGGATTTGACTTCTTCGAGTGACTTCCCGCTAGCAGCGGCAGCTCCCGCGATTTTATGGACGAAGACGGTTCCGGCAACCCCTCTGCGATCTTCTTTGTTCGAAATGGCGACGTCATCTGCGACGACGACGTGGTCGACTTTGATGCCGTCTCCTTCGGCCAGTTCTGCGGCGAGCTCAAAGTTCATCACGTCGCCGGAATAGTTTTTCACAATCAAGAGAACGCCGTTTCCACCGTCAGCTGCTTTGATTCCTTCAAGCACCATGTCCGGAGTAGGAGAAGTGAACACTTCCCCACAAACTGCCGCATCGAGCATACCGTCCCCGACATATCCGGCGTGTGCTGGCTCGTGACCACTACCGCCTCCAGAGACGAGACCGACTTTTCCAGACTTCGCTCCGTCAGCCCGACAGATGACATTCACACCGTCGACTCGACCATACACTTCAGGATGGGCATGGACCATCCCTTCAACCATTTGCGATACGAGTTCACTTGCTTCACCGATTAGCTTCTTCACGCGAGATCACTCCTTTTTTAAATTGAAAACTACCAATTTCAATTTTCCACTCTTTCAAGGGAACTAAACAAAAAAACCGACGAATCATTCGTCGGTTTCGTATCATGCATATTCGAGTAATGCGCCAGTCTCAGAGTCGACTGTAAACTCATATGTTTTCTCTTCATCGTTCTCAAGAACCGAGATGCCACCTTTGTAGACGTCGTATTCACGGCCGTCGTATGTGTAGATCTCCGGTGATGCAGAAATCCATGCCCCTTGGACATGACCTTTTGCTGAGAAAGCACGTTTTGTGTACTCTAACGCGTTTTCTGCAGATAAGCTACGTTCATCTAAAGCTTTTTTCGTCATAAGTGCGGCAATGACGGCAACCCCGATTCCAATAAACCAATACCTTTTTTTCATATGACTACCTCCCCTTGAACTATGGCTATCATGTACATCGTACCAAAACCTGTACCCGAATGGAATGAAAAGCATTCGCATCCTGTCAAAACTTTTGTATATAATGAGACAAGAACGGTTAGGAAAGGATGATGAAAGATGGATCAGAAGACGAGAGATTTATTTAAGACGCTAACAGAACTTCCAGGAGCTCCTGGGTTCGAGTCTGAAGTTCGTCAATTTGTACGTGGACGAATTGAACCCCATTCAGATGAGATTGTCACGGATGGCATCGGATCAATTTTTGGGAAACGTGTCGGAGATGAGTCGGGACCGAAAGTCATGGTAGCCGGACATATGGATGAGGTCGCTTTTATGGTGACACGGATTACCGAGAACGGCATGCTTTACATACAACCACTCGGTGGCTGGTGGAGCCAAGTGCTCATGGCACAACGCTTCGACATCATCACGTCGAACGGTAAAATCCCGGGTGTCGTCGCTTCGACACCGCCTCATTTGTTAGGACCAGATGCGATGGGTAAGCCGATGGACATCAAGCAGATGTTTATCGACATCGGAGCAGATTCTAAAGAAGAAGCAGAGTCATGGGGTGTACGTCCAGGGGTCCCTGCTGTCCCATCGAGCGCATTCACCCCACTTCATCACCCGAAAAAGATTATGGCCAAAGCTTGGGACAACCGTTATGGCGTCGGTCTTGCGATTGAATTGTTGGAGGAAACGACAAAAGCCGATCACCCGAACATCTTGTTCTCGGGTGCTACCGTACAAGAAGAAGTCGGACTACGTGGAGCGCAGACGGCATCTGAATTGATTCAGCCAGATGTGGCACTCGTACTCGATGCTTCACCGGCAAATGATGCCTCAGGGAGTAAAACGGAGTTCGGTCAGCTCGGTGAGGGAGCTTTGATTCGAATTCTAGATCGCGTCATGATCATGTCTCCTGAAATGCGTGATTTCTTACTCGATACGGCTTCAGACGAAAACATTAAAACACAATATTTCGTCTCACCAGGCGGTACCGATGCGGGGCGCGTGCACATGAGCGGAGAAGGGGTGCCGACAGCCGTCATTGGCGTCGCATCTCGTTATATCCATACACATGCTTCAATTCTTCATACAGATGACTATGATGCAGCAAAAGCGTTACTCAAAGCGTTAGTCAAGCGACTTGATCGTTCGACACTTGAAACGCTACGTCCATCTCGTTAAGTCAAACATTCCGTTCACTCGAAAGATGAGTGAACGGTTTTTTTTTGTGGATGTTCTTGCTATTTCATGAAAACGTCTTATACTGATAAAGGTGTTTATACATGTATATTACTTATGACAAGACACTTGTATAAGGGTAAGGAGGATATGTTATGTTCAAGAAAAAAGGAATCTCATTGAGCCCGTCGCTTTATTTTGTGACGGCGCTAAGTTATATGGCACTAGGTTTGTTTAGTACATTAATCATCGGTCTGATCATGAAAACAATCGGAGGTCAGCTCGAAGGGACGACGTTCACAGGGATGAGTGCCACATTGATTCAAATCGGGGATGTTGCCATGAGCTTGACCGGACCGGCAATCGGGATTGCCATCGCCTATGCGCTAGAGGCGCCACCGCTCATTTTGTTTTCTGCGCTCGTTGTCGGGGCATTTGGATATGAGTTCGGCCCGGCAGGAAGCTACGCTGCGACAATTCTTTCGGTCGAAGTCTCAAAACTCGTCTCTAAATCGACGAAGCTAGATATTCTAGTGACGCCGTTCACTACGATTGCCGTAGGCTATCTCACAGCAACGTATATCGGCAAGTATGTCGGCCTGTTCATGACGCAACTCGGTGGTTGGATTGAATGGGGGACGGAGCAACAGCCGTTGTTCATGGGAGTGGTCGTCGCGACATTGATGGGACTTGCGTTAACGGCACCGATTTCAAGTGCTGCCATCGCATTGATGCTCGGTTTGAATGGGATTGCCGCTGGTGCAGCGACTGTCGGTTGTGCGGCTCAGATGATCGGGTTTGCCATCACGAGTTATCGTGATAACGGAGTCGGTGGGGCGATTGCTCAAGGGATTGGCACCTCGATGCTTCAAGTCGGGAACATTGTGAAAAACCCTTGGATTCTCCTTCCGCCGACAATGGCCGGTGCTGTATTGGCACCAATCGCGATTCTGTTGTTTGAACTGGAAAGTGTCGCTGCGGGGGCGGGCATGGGAACAAGTGGGCTTGTCGGTCCAATCGTCATGCTCGAAACAATGGGCTTTACTTGGTACACCTTTCTCGTCGTCATTGGTTTCCTCATAATCGGACCAGCTCTATTGAGCTACGCGGTATACGCAGTCTTGCGAAGAACCGGTCGGATTCAACCGAATGATTTAAAAATTGATTACTAAAGAAGAGCAACGTTTCGAGGAACGTTGCTCTTTTTCATCCAATTCCGAACCACATTTTCACGGACTCAACCGTCTCACGAGGGACGCGGAAACTGATTAAGAATAACATGAGCACAATCACGTAAATGGGGATCAAGAAACGCTTTCGAACGATGGGTAAGTGACGTGCCAATTTCTTGAGATATTTTTCGAGCACATAAATGACGGCGAAACCGACAACGAGCCAAATCAAGATCTCTAGTCTCGTTTTATCAGTGTCAATAAACAAGTAGCCGTATCGCAAAATGGCAAGCATTCCAAATACACCGACCATCTGTTCAAGAGGGTGCTTCATTTCAGGGTTTAACGTTTCGCGTGTTAATTTCATTCAGCTTCACCTGTTTCAACTAGTTTCGGCTTTGATTATAACAAACAGCAGAGCAGAATGTGTGACTTGACTTATGCTATTATAAGTGAGGAAAAAACGAACAGGAGTGATAATCATGAAACGACTATCCACAATGGCAGAATATATGGAAGCAAAAGAAGCGAAAAGTGTCCTTATGTTTTCAGCGACATGGTGTGGGGATTGCCGATTCCTTGACCCATTCATGCCAGAAATCGAAAAGAAATTTGAAGCATGGACGTTCTATTACGTCGATCGTGACGAGTTCATGGAACTTGCGCAAGAACTTGATGTTTTTGGCATCCCAAGCTTTGTTGCGTTTGAAAATGGCAAAGAGGTTGATCGCTACGTCGGTCGTGAACGGAAGACGCCGGAACAGGTTGAAGCTTTCTTGAACGGATTAGGGTGAGTCTTCATGGAACGGAATGAGCTAAGACGTTATCTAGAATCGCATTTTAATGAGGAATACCGTACTTCTTACGACCGTGAGAATGAGGTGCTGCGCGTCGAACGAAAATCTGACCGTTTTGGGGTCAATATTCGCCTTGCGCCGATTGTAGCAAAGGCTAAGACACGCGGTACGGTTGCCGTCGATGAAGTCATCGAGTATATCGAATCAGCGATGAAGGCGGATGATCACATCTCCCTCACGGGAAATGAAGATGCCATCTATCCGGTCATTCGTTCGAACTCTTTCTCGAAGACGACAAAAAATGGAGAAACACTTGCATTCACCCCGCACACGGCCGAGACCGCTATTTTTTATGCGCTGGACCGCGGGAACGGGTATCGATTGATTGAAGAACGGCACCTTTCGGATGAGATGACGCTCGACCGCATCGAACGAATCGCCCGTGAGAATGTGAAAAAACTACCGACCGAGATGAAGCAAGACGAAGTGGCTGGGAATCCCTTCTACTTCTTATCAACTCGCGATGGCTACGAGGCGTCTCGTGTGTTAAATGATGAGTTTCTCCGGATGATGGAACGACGGATTGAAGGGGATATGCTCGTCGGTGTCCCACATCAGGATGTGATGATCGTTGCGGACATTCGAAATGACCAAGGATATGATGCGATGCAGCAATTGATGTTTGATTTCTTCACAAATGGTCGGATTCCTATAACTGCACTCGCCTTTCACTATGAGGCGGGGGAACTTGAACCGATTTTTATTGTCGGAAAAAAGACCCCGCCATCGAACACATAATCTGATAAAATAAGTGAGATGAGTTTGAAAGAAGGGACGTAGGAACGTATGCAAATGAATGTGTTTTACAACCGAGAAGGAATCGGTGATGTACTCATGGTGTTGTTGAAAGAAGGAGAAAGACATCATCAATCTGTCGAGCGGACGGGAGATGTGGCAATCGTCAAGTCAGCAGACGGGGAAGTGAACGGGTACAACCTGTTTCAAGCGAGTCAACATGTTGATGTGACAGGATGGAATGGTCCGGTTGAGTTGACAGTAGGATTAGTGGAAC
Source organism: Exiguobacterium profundum (assembly GCF_042652865.1). Lineage (GTDB taxonomy): Bacteria > Bacillota > Bacilli > Exiguobacteriales > Exiguobacteriaceae > Exiguobacterium > Exiguobacterium profundum. The sequence goes on along the minus strand of NZ_JBHSHG010000001.1, from coordinate 1,199,026 downwards.
AGTTGCAAAGCATCTTGAATGACAACGGGATTGAAGAGGACTTTTCGTGGGTTGACGTGACACCGAAGTTTGTCGTAGGTTATGTCGAAAGCGCAGTGAAGCACCCGGACGCTGACAAATTGTCGATCTGCCAAGTTCAAATCGACCAAGGGACTGTTCAGATTGTATGTGGCGCACCTAATGTAGCAACCGGACAAAAAGTCGTTGTCGCAAAACCGGGTGCGGTGATGCCGACTGGTTTGATTATCCGTCCATCTGCACTCCGCGGTGAGAGTTCACACGGGATGATTTGTTCTGCCCGTGAATTAAACCTTCCGAACGCCCCGCAAGAAAAAGGAATTTTAGTATTAGATGACGAATATGAAGTAGGTACAGCATTTAAAATCGGTCGCTAAATTCGACCGATTTTTTGTTAAATATGGATTGAGTGAAAAAGCGAGGAATCAAGTATGGATGCATATGAACGTTCACTGAAGCAACAAGCAGAGCGAATCAAACGAGAACTGTCGAAAGAAGGACAAAAAGGTTCCCCACCACCAAAGGTTGAGGCAGCCGAGGAATTCATTCCGTCAGACGTCCCGTCACCGATTTATGGATATGCTCGCCCCAAACCAAAGATTGTCCTACCGGTCGAACACTCTCCTGAAACGAGAGATGCGTATGATTCAGCGATGGAATCTACTCATTCTGCGACGGAAGAGCTGAACCAAGAGTCATCTACTGAAACCGTCTCTGAACCTGAATGGAGTGAAGAGTCCAACGAGCTGATTTCCGGGGAAATTGAAATTGAAGACAAATCGATTCTTGGTGAAGTTTCGATTCTTGATAATGGCTTTTCATCTGTTTTTATGCAATCAACAGATTTATCTCGTTCAAAAAAGGAGACAGTCGTGGAGGCTCAACAAGATGCCACTCCTCAAACCGACCTAGATATTGATGGATTGGCGGAACAAATTGGTCCGTCGATCGAGCAGATTGCAGAAACATTACAAACACCATCTGAACAGCAAGGAATGCCTTCTGACACAGATTTGACACCAGCGGTTCAAGTCTCATTTAAAGCGGATCAACCGCCTGTGAATGTGATGATGACGCCAAAAGATCGGATGGCGATGTACCGTAGCCGACGACTTGCACAAAAAAACAATAATCTGTAATAGCACGATTCTGTGAGTTTTGCTATAATGACAAAGGTTTGTCGCATTTTGACGAGCCGCAATGAATTAGGGGGGCTATTTACAGATGAACCGTTATCACTTCGTCGGAATTAAAGGAACGGGCATGAGTCCTTTAGCTCAAATTTTATTTGATATGAACAATGAGGTCCGTGGATCGGACGTTGAAAAAGCATTTTTTACAGAAGAAGCATTGAACCGTAAAGGGATTGAAATTTTGCCATTCGATCCTGAAAATATTTCGGAAGACCAAATCGTTGTACAAGGAAACGCGTTCAGTGACGATCATCCAGAAATCGTGCGTGCACGTGAACTCGGATTGACGATTTATAAGTATTACGAGTTTTTAGGTGAACTCGCGAACCATTACACGAGCGTCGCCATCACTGGGTCGCACGGGAAAACGTCAACGACGGGATTACTTGCACACGTCATGCGTGGAATCGAACCGACATCGTTCTTAATCGGCGATGGAACGGGAGAGGGAGTGGCGGATTCGAAGAACTTTGTCTTCGAAGCTTGTGAGTACAAACGACATTTCTTATACTACCGTCCAGACTACGCGATTATGACGAACATCGACTTTGACCATTCGGACTATTTCTCTGGTCTTGATGATGTCATTGACGCATTCCAAGAAATGGCGAAACAAGTGAAGAAAGGAATCATTGCTTGTGGCGATGATGAAAATCTTCAACACATCCAAGCAAACGTGCCGCTCGTCTATTACGGTTTCGGGACGCACAATGATTTCCGTGCTGAACAGGTCACATCGACAGAAAATGGAACGACATTTGATGTCTTTTTACGTGATGACTTCTACGGGACATTCCGGATTCCTGGATATGGAGACCACAGCGTGTTGAATGCGCTTGCCGTCATTGCGACATGTGACTACGAGAACTTGCCGAAAGAATTGGTAAAAGAACGTCTTGAAACGTTCAACGGTGTAAAACGCCGATTCAGTGAATCGATGTTAAACGATCAAGTGCTTGTCGATGACTATGCGCATCATCCGCGTGAGATTAGTGCAACGGTAGAAGCAGCTCGGAAAAAGTATGGCAATCGAGAAGTCGTTGCAATCTTCCAACCACATACGTATACACGCTTGAAATCATTCATGGACGACTTTGCGACGGCATTGGCCGAAGCAGACACTGTCTATTTATGTGATATTTTCGGTTCAGCACGTGAGCAAGAAGGGACGGTCACCATCGAAGACCTTCAATCACGAATCGAAGGAGCACATATCTTAAAACGTGGTGGTACAAGCGTGTTACGCAACCATGCCGATGCCGTGCTCTTATTCATGGGTGCCGGTGATATTCAAACGTATCAGCGCGAATATGAAGAAGTTGTAAAACTTGAAGCGTAAGTGTGAAAGGGAGACGAAAGTCTCTCTTTTTTATGTTTAGCCATCCAAAATCTCGGTAATAGTAGTATCGATGAATATGACAAAGGAGATGTTAGGAATGGCTAGTCAAGTTGCACTCAACACCTTAAACAAAGAAGTAGCGAACTATGGATTGCTGTTTGTAAAACTTCATAATTATCACTGGTATATTAGTGGACCGCATTTCTTCACGTATCATGAAAAACTAGAAGAACTCTATAATTTAGTGGCAGAACTCTACGATGATGTGGCAGAACGACTCCTTATGAATGACGGCGAACCATTTGCGACGATGAAAGAGTATCTCGAACATTCAACGTTAAAAGAAGGCGATCGTCATGCCGAGACAGATCAGATGATCAAAGATATCATCAGTGACTTCAAACAAATCCGTCAAGAGATGCAAGATGCGATGGAGAAATTTGAGGACGGCGATGAGGCGATTGAAGATACATTCGTTTCTCATATCGAGCGACTTGAAAAAGAAATTTGGATGATGTCTGCCGCCCTCGGGAAGAAAACAAAATTATAAATATAAAGAATGGTGCACCTGAAAAAGGCGCACCATTCTTTGTGTTATTTCAAGTTTTCTGGATTGAGCGGAAGCAACGCATCGATGACGAAACGTCCATCTTTTCGGATGAGCAAATCGTCGAACCAGATTTCGCCGCCACCGTAATCCGGGCGCTGGATGTTGACGAGATCCCAGTGGACAGATGAGTTGTTGCCGTTATAAGCCTCATCATACGCTTGACCAGGTGTGAAATGGAAGCTTCCATCAATTTTCTCATCGAAGAGAATATCCTTCATTGGATGTTGGATGTATGGGTTCACACCGATGGCGAACTCACCGACATAACGCGCACCTTCATCCGTGTTGAACACCTCATTGATCCGTTCTGTATCGTTAGCTGTCGCATCTACAATCTTCCCGTCTTTAAACGTCAACTTCACATTCTCGAACGTGAAGCCTTGATATGGAGATGGCGTATTGTATGTGATGACACCATTGACCGAGTCTTTGACCGGTGCTGTGAACACTTCACCGTCCGGAATGTTCATCTGACCAGAACACTTGATGGCTGGGATATCTAAAATCGAGAATGAAAGATCGGTACCTGGTCCTTTCAATGTCACGCGATCTGTCTTATTCATTAACTCGACTAGCGCATCCATCGCACGGTCCATTTTTCCGTAATCGAGTGTACAGACATTGAAATAGAAGTCTTCGAACGCTTCTGTCGATTTTCCAGCGAGTTGCGCCATCGATGGGGATGGATAGCGGAGAACGACCCATTTCGTTCCTTTAACACGGTCTTCGGTATGCATTTTCCCAAGTGTGGCACCGACAAGTTTTTGCTGTTCGCTTGGAACGTCTGACAACTCGTTAATGTTATCACCAGCACGTAAGCCGATGTAGGCATCCATTGCTTGCATCTGTTTACGTTCGATGTCGGCCATCAGTTCGAGTTGTTCACGGCTTGCGCCTGTATACAACTTACGTAAGATACGGCTCTCTTTTAAGAGAACGAAAGGATGTCCCCCTGCTTCGTATGCCTTTTCGACGAGTGCTTCAACGAGCGACTCTTCGACGCCGAAGTTCTCAATTAATACCTTTTCCCCCGGTTGTAGCTTGACGGAATAATTGATTAAACCGTCAGCTAATTGTGTAATTCTTGGATCTCTCACACGATCACCCCTAATTTTTTTTATGAATTTCTATTTTAGTGTAATCGAAAACACAAAAACGGGTAAAGGAATAATCAGACCGAATGGCGAAAACGGTTGTAGCAAATCTTTTCAGTCATAATGGTGCTATAATGAAACAAGAAACGATTGAATAGGAGGAATGGATTGAATGGAGATCACATTAGGAGGCATCGCTGGGCTAATTGCGGCGCTCGCGTTTGTCGTACTCGTCATCTTCTTGGCGCGTGTCTTGTCGAATGTAAATCGTACACTCGGAAGCGTCGCCAATACGACCGAAAATTTAGAACGCCAGCTCGATGGAATCACGATGGAAGTGACGGCGCTCTTACATAAGACGAACCGTCTCGTAGACAACGTCGAAGAAAAAACAGAATTGCTCGCACCTGTCGCTCATGCGCTTGATGAGCTAGGGACATCATTGAACGAGGTAACCGAGTCTGTTCGTACCGTCTCGACTTCTGTCCATTCGGCAGCGGACGAAAACAAAGAACAGATTGCGCAAGCCGTCCGATGGGGATCGGTTGCGGTCGAATTGTTCAAGAAGAACAAACCTGAATCTTCTACTACAAAAGAACGTCCACGTCGTCGCACACGACGCGAGAAGAAAGCAGAAACACCTGTATCACCTGATTTGATTCAAACGGATGATACGATCAAATAAGTTAATCTCGGGGAGGAACTCACATATGACAGACCAAAAGCAATCAACAGAACAGAATCAATCAAGTAGCGGATTTTTGACGGGTGTCATTCTCGGAGGGATTGTTGGAGCGGCAGTCGCGTTATTGACGTCTCCGAAAAACGGACGTGAAGTCCGGACGTACCTTGATGAGAAGACGTCAACATCGCGAGAGCGCCTGACTGTCAAATCGAAAGAGATGCGTGAGAAAGCAGAACCGGTCGTCGGGGAATGGATTAAAGTGGCGAGCGATAAGGCGGCACCTGTCCTCAATATCGTAAAAGATAAGGCACGCGAAGCTGCAGAATTGAAGCAACAAATCGATGAAGATGAGCTTTCGATTGAAGAGGCGATGGAAAAAGCAGATCAACTCGTTGCGGAAGCAGAATCGGAAGTGAAGGAACAGATGGACCGCGCGGCTGAAGAAGAAAAGCCATCGAACGCATCGGATTCAGAGTCTGACGATTCGCTCGAAGCACCTGTCAATGAGTTGCTCGACGAGGAATCGAAAGAAGAACTAGAAGATTTAAAGAAAGACTTAAAAAAAAATGAGTAATTCGTAAGGACCGAATGGATTCGGTCCTTTTTTGGTGATTTTGTGACGTAGAAGGTTTCCTTATGACAAAGCGCACAAAGTTCGATATAATTAGGAATCTGGAAAGAACGGCTTAGGAATGAGAGGGAAACTATGAGTCCACAAGATCAATTGAATCGATTACGTCGAGAAATGGATGAATTGAACCATGAAATGCTCGACTTGCTTAGTCGGCGCGGTACACTTGCCGTCGAAATTGGAAAAATTAAACGTCTTCAAGGTGTCGAACGTTATGATCCGGTCCGAGAGCGAGAGATGCTTGATTTTATTGCCGCATCAAACCAAGGGCCGTTTGAAACGTCACGTCTTCAACATATCTTTAAAGAAGTCTTTAAAGCGTCTGCTGAATTACAAGGAGAAGATCGAGATAAAACGCTTCTCGTTTCGCGTAAACGTCAACCGGAAGACACGTTGGTCCATATGAAAGATGTGACGATCGGAAACGGCCGTCCACAATTGATTGCAGGACCATGTGCCGTAGAGTCTTTCGAACAAGTGAATGCGGTCGCAGAAAAGCTTGCATTGTCTGGTGTTAAAATCATGCGAGGCGGTGCTTATAAACCGCGTACGTCACCTTACGATTTTCAAGGCTTAGGTTTTGAGGGATTGAAACTGTTAAAGACGGCAGCTGACCGACATGACCTACGAGTCATCACAGAAATCATGACTCCTGGCGCAGTGGAATCGGCGTTACCGTATGTTGACATCATTCAAGTCGGAGCTCGCAACATGCAGAACTTCGATTTGTTAAAAGAAGTTGGGAAGACAGACAAACCGGTCTTGTTGAAGCGCGGATTATCCGCTACAATCGAAGAGTTCATTTATGCGGCAGAGTACATTATGGCGAGCGGGAACAGCCAAGTCATCTTGTGCGAGCGGGGAATTCGAACGTATGAACGTGCGACACGCAATACGTTGGACATTACCGCTGTGCCGATTTTGAAGCAAGAGACGCATCTGCCTGTTATGGTAGACGTCACGCATTCGACCGGTCGTCGTGATTTATTGTTGCCAGCTGCAAAAGCGGCCCTTGCAATCGGAGCTGACGGTGTGATGGTAGAAGTGCACCCGAATCCGGCGATCGCCCTCTCGGACGCGCAACAACAATTAGACTTCGATCAATTCGATCAATTTGTGGAAGGACTCACGGTCCAGTTTCCCCAACTTGATTTGGTGAAAAAGTAAGCTTTCCAAATGGAAACGTTTTATATCGCATGAAGACAGGGTAAATGGATGACAGATACCTGTCTTCCTTTTTTAAGACGTTTTATGAAAACTTTTTGAAAATCAGGACTTGTAGGAGGAGTAGTTTATGAATAGTAACAACGTAACAATCTATGATGTGGCACGAGAAGCCGGGGTGTCGATGGCGACCGTCTCTCGTGTCGTCAACGGAAACCCGAACGTCAAACCGACAACACGCAAGAAAGTACAGGATGCGATTGACCGTCTTGGTTATCGTCCGAACGCCGTCGCACGTGGACTAGCAAGCAAGAAAACGACAACGGTCGGTGTCATCGTACCGGATATCTCGAACATCTTCTTTGCCGACTTGGCGCGAGGTATCGAAGACGTGGCGACGATGTATAAATACAACATCATCCTTGGTAACTCAGATTCGAGTCGTGACAAGGAAGTCCATTTACTCAATACGCTATTAGGTAAACAAGTGGACGGTATCATCTTCATGGGTGGACGTTTGCATGAAGATCTCGTGGAAGAGTTCAAAAAATCACCAGTTCCAATTGTTCTCGCAGCGACATTGAACCAAGGATATGATCTCCCGGCTGTCAATATCGATTATGAGCAAGCGGCGTATGACGCGACTCAGATGTTGATCAACCACGGACATGACCGTGTTGGATTCATCACTGGACCACTCGAGCAACAAATCAATGGCGAGAAGAAATTTGCCGGTTACCGCCGTGCTCTTGAAGATGCAGGTCTTCCTTTCCATGAGAACGATATGATTCTCGGAAATTATACGTATGCGTCTGGTCTCGAGGCGATGCAAAAAATGTTGCAACGTGACGATTGTCCGAAAGCCATCTTCGCAGGGACGGATGAAATGGCACTTGGGGTCATCCATGCGATTCAAGATGCAGGTTACTCTGTTCCAAACGATTTCGAAGTCGTCGGTCACGATAACACGCGCCTCGCGACGATGATTCGTCCGAAGTTGACGACGGTCGTTCAACCGATGTACGATATCGGAGCCGTCGCGATGCGTCTCTTGACTAAGATTTTGAACGCGGAAGAAATCGAAGAGAAAAACGTCGTGCTTCCTCACCGAATCGAACGCCGTGACTCGCTTCGTCAGGACTAAAAGAAAAGCTGCCCGTTCATCCATTTTTGAGATGAACGGGCAGCTTTATTTATAAATAAATCGATTTTCGATCATTCGAGATGAACGGCCAAAAGGCACGCTTCGTGACTTCCCAATTCTTTTCTTCAATTTGTTGACGCCGCGGGATATGATCAAACGCGTAAAGAGAGTCGTCCCACCGAGTGGGTAACGGTTGACCAGCGACATCGGACCATTGCTCAATCCACTCGGTCGGGATATCTCCGGCATAGGGTGTCTCTCTCGTCAGACCGGCCCACACTTGTGCCCAGGCGCGAGGAACGGCTCGATACCAGTCATAGCCGCCGCCACCAAGTGCGACGAGACGACCATCGGTATACTCGTCTGCCATACGTGAAGCGATTTGGGGAATCTGTTCGAACGTCCGTATCGTTGATGCGAGATGGGTGAGTGGATCAAAGACATGGGCATCCGCACCATTCTGAGTCAGGATGATATCAGGTTTGAACCATTCGCACGCTTCACGTAATACGGTCTCATAGCACGTCAAAAATGAGTCATCTTGGGTGAACGCATCGACTGGTACGTTCCAACTATAGCCGTATCCTTTCCCATTCCCTCGCTCTGTCACCATTCCGGTACCCGGGAAGAGATAGCGACCTGTCTCGTGTATGGATAAAGTCATCACATCATCATCGTCATAGAAGAGCCATTGGACCCCGTCCCCATGATGCGCATCCGTATCTACATAGAGAACGCGCGACCCGTATTGTTTTCTCACATGTGCGATGGCGACGGCCGCATCGTTATAGACGCAAAATCCTGATGCTTTGCGCCGCATTCCATGATGTAGACCGCCCCCAACATGGAAGGCTCGCTCTGCTTTGCCGCTCGCAACTAGATCGAGCGCATGAATCGTCCCACCGACAAGCCGTGCGGCTCCCTCGTGTATCGTCGGAAAGATGGGAGTGTCTTCCGTACCGAGACCAAACTTATTCGCTTTCAGCGTAGAAAGTTCTCCTGCCGCCGCAGCTTGGACGGCTTCGATGTAGTCAAAGTCATGAACGAGCGCTAACGCTTCAACCGAAGCGAGTGGAGGAGACACACATTCCGATTTGGAGAGTTTTCCGGCTGCAATCAGAAGGGATGTCGTCAATTCCAGTCGTAACGGATTGAACGGGTGATCCTCATGAAAGCGATAAGACGTCTCGTCTTCGCCAAATATGTAAATCGGTCTCATCGTGACATCTCCGGACCGAGGACATCATACCCTTCACGTTTCAACCGTTCGATGATTCGGAGCGGGTTCATCGTCTGGACGCGGAAAGAGATGATACGTTTATACGGATCGCTCGTCGGATGAACGAAGACGTTGATGATATTGACGTTTGTTTTGGCGAGGAGTCGGGTCACTTTTTCGAGTGTGCCGGTCGTATTTTCGACGAGAATTTCAATTTGCGAACTCGGTTCGAGTGCGCCTGTCAATTGCACGAAGTAACGTAATAAATCGGTCTCTGTCAATACACCGACGAGTTTCCCTTGTTCGACGATAGGGAGACAGGTTAGCCGGTTTTCGTAAAATAACGCAGCTGCATCTTCAAAGAAATCGAATGGATGCGCTGTCGGTACCTCGGATCGCATGATGCTCGATACAGGGTTTTGAAAGTCTGCGTTTTCACTTTCGGGATGAAAGACGCTCGTCGCACCACTCATCTCGAATTGGCCGACAATCCCGACGACTTGTCGAGCGGGATTTGTCACAATCAAATGTCGGACACGATGTTCACGCATTAATTTTGCGGCATGGGCAATCGTATTGGTCGGTTGAATCGTCACGACATGTCGATTCATCATCTGTTCGATTAACATGAAATCCCTCCTTAGTCGTACATAAATCGTCGGCGAAGACGAAGTGAGTCAAAATGGTCGATCGATTCTTGTCGTACGTTTTTTCCGATACGAGCCATCAAACAGTTGGCAGGATGGGAGGCAATCTCAGGATCGTCTGTCGGGAAGAAAACAAGTCCACCGTGATTCATCATCTTCTCCATGACTTTTCGATAATCCCAAATCGAGAGTCCACTACCTTTCAAATCCCAGTGCCAATAATATTCGGTCGTCAAAATCAAAAAGTCATCCATATGTGGGTCCATCATCGATACTTCGAGTAATTGTTTCCCGATTCGTTGACCACGGAAGCGAGGACTCACCTCGATTGCCCCGAGTTCAAGGATGTATGGGTCGTTTCCTTCACTCCAACGCTCATACGGGTCAGGATAGAGGAAAGTCACGTATCCAATCACGAGATCGTCTTGCCTGGCGACGATGATTCTTCCTTCTTTTAACCCAGCAATATCGACGAGTGCTTCGTGCTGATCTTCCGGTTCACGAAAAGCTGTCAATCCTTCATCAAGACGATACGTCCGTAACACGTCAGGCGCCACCGGACCATCAATCGTGACGTCACCTTGTGAGGTCTGCCACACTTTTGAATGATATTGTTTTTCCATAGGGTCACCACCTTTTCCATCTCTTATTATAGCGCTTTCATCAAGCTGGAATCATCCTGTTTTGATGAAATTGGAAATTCATTGATTTGTCATAATTTTAACACTATACTGAAAGTGGTTATACCAATCTTTACAGGGGAGGCGAATCTTTAGCGATGGAAAAATTGAAAGCGTTAACAGGGGAACATCAATTAGCGTCGTATGAAGAGGCTTGTCAGTCGTTTGAATGGACACAAGCAGAAGCATTGTTTTCATGGAATTTGACGGGGAAAGTCAATTTGGCATATGAAGCCATCGATCGCCATGCGGAAAGTGAATTGGCGACAAAAGTGGCACTGCTTTATTTCGATGGGGATCGAGAAGAGCGGTACACGTATGCGGATATGAAGAAAGAAAGTAATCGTTCTGGTAATGTTCTGAAGTCGATTGGTGTGGAGAAAGGCGACCGCGTCTTTATCTTTATGCCACGTCAGCCAGAACTTTATTTTATTTTGCTCGGTGCAATCAAACGAGGGGCCATCGTCGGTCCATTGTTTGAGGCGTTCATGGAACAGGCGGTTCACGACCGTTTGCTCGACTCGGAAGCGAAAGTGATTGTGACGACGAAAGAACTGTTGCCGCGCATTCCGGTCGATCAGTTGCCTCATTTAGAGACAATTCTACTCGTTGGGGACGATGTCGAAGAGTCGGAAAAGGTGCTCGATTATCGTAAACTGGCGAACGATGCGACGACAGATCTCGAATTGACGTGGGTCGACCGTGAAGACGGTCTGATTTTACACTATACATCGGGCTCAACAGGAAAACCAAAAGGGGTTCTCCACGTCCATAATGCGATGATTCAACATATGATGACCGGCAAATGGGTACTCGATCTTCAACCGGATGATATTTACTGGTGCACGGCTGACCCTGGATGGGTGACGGGGACGAGCTACGGTATTTTTGCGCCTTTCTTAAATGGTGCGACAAACGTCATCGTTGGTGGACGCTTCAATCCTGAATTTTGGTATTCGGTCATTGAACGGTTTGGCGTGACAGTTTGGTATAGTGCCCCGACGGCGTTCCGCATGCTCATGGGCGCTGGCGACGAAGCGTTTGAGAAGTATGATTTGTCTTCACTTCGTCATATTTTATCCGTCGGTGAGCCGCTAAATCCAGAAGTCATTCGTTGGGGACACGAAGCATTTGATCTTCGAATCCATGATACGTGGTGGATGACAGAAACCGGTGCGATGATGATTTGTAACTATCCGACGATGGACATCAAACCGGGCTCAATGGGGAAACCGATCCCAGGTTGCGAAGCGGCTATTTTGGATGACCGGGGTCAACCACTTCCACCACACCGAATGGGGAACTTGGCACTCAAGACGCCTTGGCCGTCGATGATGAGGAAGATTTGGAAGAACGATGCGAAGTATGAGAGTTACTTCTGGGGAGATTGGTATGTGTCAGGTGATTCTGCTTATATGGACGAAGACGGCTATTTCTGGTTCCAAGGTCGGGTCGACGACGTCATCATGACAGCAGGAGAACGGGTCGGACCGTTTGAAGTGGAAAGTCGACTCGTGGAACATCCGGCTGTGGCTGAAGCGGGTGTCATCGGAAAACCGGACCCGGTCCGAGGCGAAATCATCAAAGCGTTCATTGCGCTACGTAAAGGTTATGAACCGTCTGATGAGTTAAAACAAGAAATCCAGCAGTTCGTCAAAGAAGGATTGGCTGCGCATGCGGCACCACGTGAAATCGAATTCAAGGACAAGTTGCCGAAAACGCGAAGTGGGAAGATCATGCGTCGCGTCTTGAAGGCTTGGGAATTGAATCTTGAAACAGGTGACCTCTCGACAATGGAAGATTAAGATAAACAAAGGGTCGACACATCGTGTGTCGACCCTTTGTTTATTCACCGTTAGCATCAGCATCTGCTTCTTCTTCAGCTTGTTGTTCGGCTTCTTGTTTAGCCTCTTCTTCAGCTTTCTTCTTCGCGTCTTCCTCAGCTTTTTTCTTTGCTTCGGCGTCTGCTTTTTGTTTAGCTTCTTCTTCAGCCTTTTTCTTAGCGGCAGCATCGGCAGCAGCCTCTTGTTTCTTCTCCTCAGCTTCTTTCTTTGCTTCTTCGGCCTCTTTCTTGGCCTCTTCTTCTTTCTTCTTCTCTTCCTCTTCTTTTTCTTTCTCTTCTACTTTCTTCTTCTCAGAGAATGAACCTGAGTCTTGGAAGTCTTTTGAAGTGACGGTTGAAGGTTGTGAGAAGCGTGCGCTGACGCCTAGAGCTTCTGGGTCATCCGCATAGACACGATTCATCGTTTGCGACCAGATGCGCTGTGTCCGTTGATAGTAACGTCCATAATCCCAACCATCTAGCATTGAGAGGCGTTGTGAATCATAACCTGACCAGACAGCGAGTGTAACGTTCGGGTTCGACCCGACCAAGTACGAATCACGTTGATCGTTCGTCGTACCGGTTTTACCCATCCAATCGCCAGGAACGCTGAGCAATGATTGTGCATATGTCGCAGTACCTGACGTGTAGACGTCGCGGAGCATATCCACCACGAGATAAGAGGTACGTTCTGTGAAAATACGCGTTTTCTTCGGCTTCGCTTCGTAAATGACTTCACCTTGATATTCGATTTCTTGGATGAAGTACGGCTCCACGTGTTCACCGTAATTTGCTAGCATCGCATAAGAGGCGGCCAAATCGATTGGCTTGACTTCCCCGGTACCGAGTGCCATCGCTGAAGCATAACGGTTTCCTTCAGATACCGGAATCCCCATGTCGACTAATTTCTGCGTATCAGCAGGTTTTTGGTTACGTTCTTCATAAATCTTAACAGCCGGAACGTTCAAGGAGAGCTTGAGCGCATCGCGTACTGTGACAGCACCGCGATACGTTTTCCCTTCGTTTTGAACTTGTTTCTTCGGTTGTCCCGGACCAGTAAACTTATAGAAATACTCCTCGTCAATGATTTGAGTGGCAGGTGTAATCATGCCAGCTTCAATCGCATTTGAATAGACAAGAATCGGTTTTGCAGTCGATCCGATTTGACGTTCTGCCCAGAAAGCACGGTTCAAATCGTCGGTCTTGCCATTGATGTAGCGACCTCCGACGAATCCGAGTACTTTCCCGGTCTTATTCTCAATCATGACAGAAGAGGTTTGTTCAGGAAGTGTGCGGTTCTCATCTTTAATCGTTTGATTCGGTCCGAAGTTGCCAGCGTTTTTAGCCGGTTGTTGCATCGCTTCGTGAATTTCTTTATCCAATGTCAAACGGATGTTGAACCCACCTTGACGCAACATGTTATGAGCACGCTTCGCATAAGTCGAACGGACAGAGTCCTGTTCCTCCGAGCTCAACTCATTGATTTCAATTCCATCTTGCTCCAATAGATAATCCGTTACGATTTGGCGTGCTTGAAGTTCTGCTTCGTCTACCACGTACGGATATTTGTCGCGAGGCTTCGTCTGAGTCTGCATGAAGTCTTGCGTGATGTCGTAGTTATAAGCGGCATCATATTCTTCTTTCGTGATCTTTCCTGCAACGTACATGCGGTTCAATACCGTTTTCATTCGGTTAACCGCACCCGATACGTCCTCTTTGATGACGCCACCTTGATAGTAAGGTGTGTAGAAGAATGGGTTTTTTGGGATACCGGCAAGGAAAGCGGCTTGTGGAAGTGTCAATTTCTCTGCCGAAGTATTGAACACACCGCGAGCGGCGGCCTCAATCCCTGAAATGTTACGTCCCATCGAGTTACGTCCGAATGAGACGACGTTCAGATAGGCGTTTAAAATTTCATCTTTGTCCATCGCCTTCTCTAGACGAAGGGCGAGTAATATTTCTTTTGCTTTCCGTTCGAAAGATACTTCGTTCGTCAACATTTGGTTTTTAATCAATTGTTGCGTCAACGTTGAACCACCCGTGCGATCTTCAGATCCTGTTGCTTCTTGTAAAATAGCGCGTAACGTCGCTTTTGGAACGACGCCATCGTGCTCATAGAATTCGACATCTTCCGTCGCAAGTAGTGCATCGACAACGTATGGAGAAACTTTTTCTACTGGAATCGGGATTCGTACCTCATCGGTCGTATAGTTCCCGATGCGCTCCCCGCTTCCGAAGTAGATATTGGAAGTCGATGTATACGTATTGATTTGCGCAGTCATCGTTTTATAAGCCGGGGTCGGCATATCTTTGACGAGTGACGCGAAATATCCGACACCAATTCCAGCACCTAAAAACCCGATGAGTACAACAGAAATGATGGTCAGGAGTAGGACGTTCCACGACACATCATACATAACATTGGCATAACGACGTACTTTCAATGACGTCGGATTATTCCATAAGTCTCGAATCTTCTGCAGCATGACAGCCTCCTTAAATATGGTGTAAAACTATTTTAGACAGTAATATATTCGATTATAGCACAATTCAACCTACACCTTACCTCGAAACCGAAGTCTCGTGCAAGTTTCATTGTAAGAGTTGACAAGTTGAAAACGATGCTTATAAAATGAATAGCATAGTCAACAAGATAATGACGCTGTGAAGAAAGCGAAGTAGTCGACGGGCCTCTTGTCCAGAAAGCTAGTGGTTGCTGTGAACTAGCCAATGTCAATCGATGAATTACACTTTTAGAGCGTGCCTTCGGGCCGGTTCGAGACCGTTATCTCTCGCTCAAGCGGTCGCAAATTGCGACAAGTAGGGTGGTACCGCGGAATCTCCGTCCCTTCTCATATGAGAAGGGACGTTTTTTTATGTCAATCGAAGGAGTGGAACAAATGGAACTATTAAACGATTTAGAGTTTCGAGGACTTGTCAACCAAATGACAGATGAAGAAGGATTAAAAGAACAACTCAAACAACCGACGACGTTATACACGGGATTTGATCCGACGGCGGACTCGCTTCACATCGGGCACTTGCTCCCGATCTTGACGCTGAAACGTTTCCAGCAGGCCGGCCATCAGGTCATCGCGCTCGTCGGTGGGGCGACAGGGATGATTGGTGACCCGTCTGGTCGTTCGGATGAACGTTCACTAAACACGTTGGATACGGTCAAGCTCTTCTCCGATCGCATCAAGGATCAGTTGAGCCGATTCCTTCCACTTGAAGGGGAGAACCCGATCACGATTCGCAACAACTACGAATGGACGGAAGAGATGTCAATCATCGACTTCCTGCGCGACATTGGGAAGCACTTCCCAATCAGTTACATGCTCGCGAAAGACTCTGTCGATTCACGTATGGAGAACGGGATCTCGTACACAGAGTTCTCTTACATGTTGCTCCAATCTTACGACTTCTTGAAACTATACGAGACAGAGAAATGTCGTCTTCAAGTCGGTGGAAGTGATCAATGGGGGAACATCACGGCAGGTCTTGAATTGATTCGTCGCTTTGGTCACTCTGAAAAAGCGTTCGGTCTCACCGTGCCACTCGTCACAAAGTCGGACGGACAAAAGTTCGGGAAGACAGCGGGCGGTGCGGTTTGGTTAGATGCGGATAAGACGTCGCCATATGAGTTCTACCAGTTCTGGATCAACGTCGACGATGCAGATGTCATCAAGTTCATCAAATACTTCACGTTCATGTCGCATGAAGAGATTGAGGCACTTGCAGCCGAAGTGACAGAAGCGCCTGAAAAGCGCGTGGCACAGCGCCGACTCGCAGAAGAGATGACAAAGCTTGTCCACGGTGAAGCAGGACTTGAACAAGCGGAGCGCATCACGAAAGCGTTCTTTAGCGGAGATTTGACGTCGCTTCAACCGGAAGATATGGAAGATGCGTTTAAAGGCATGCCGCAATTCGAACTTGACGGTGAACGCAACCTTGTCGACCTCATCGTCGAAGCGAAGATCTCACCATCGAAACGTCAGGCACGTGAAGATGTGACGAACGGAGCGATTTACTTGAACGGCGAACGTGAACAAGCGCTCGATAAAATGATTACGCGCGAAGACACGCTCGGTGAATTCACCATCATTCGCCGTGGTAAGAAGAAATACTTTGTGATTCGTCACGTATAATCACGATGTCCGTTCCTCATTTGTTGAGGAATGGACTTTTTTATACATGACGTGTGGTTCGGATTTGCTAAAATGGGAAGATAGGAGGGATGGCGATGGAGATAGAAGAATTTTTCGGTGAGCAGTTCCATCAATGGCGCGAACACTTTCGTTATTATGAAATGGCGATCACGGAACTTGAGAGCGATCTCGGGATCATCGACTTGGACTGGCAGACGAGACTCGGGTATTCACCGATTGAACATGTGAAGACGAGAATGAAGACATTGCCGTCCATCGTGCGCAAGATGAAACGGAAAGACTTGCCTTTGGAAGTTTCGGCGCTTTGGGAACATGTGCACGATGTGGCGGGCATTCGGATTGTTACGAGCTTCCGCGACGATATTTATGAAATCTTGCGACATCTAGAGGCGCGAGATGATTTAGATATCATCGAAATCAAAGATTACATCAAACATCCAAAACCGAGCGGGTATCGGAGCTTACATCTCATCGTGAAAACGAAAGTCTACTTGGCAGAACGAATCATCTGGGTGCCTGCGGAGATTCAGATTCGGACACTCGCCATGGACTTTTGGGCGGCAACGGAACATAAGCTTCAGTACAAATATCAACATGCCGTGCCAGAATCATCGAAAGAAGAGCTGATTGAAGCGTCACTCATGGCGGATGCCCTCGATACGCAAATGGGACGCATTCGGCAAGAAATTTTGAAGAAATAAAAAAATCCCCTTCGTGAAGAAGGGGATAAAAAGCATTAACGTGAGTAGTACTCGACGATGAGTTGCTCTTTGATTTGGTCGTTGAGTTCAGCGCGTTCTGGGAGACGTACGAATGTACCTTCGAGTTTCTCAGCGTCAAACGATACGAAGTCTTTTGTAGCTGGTGCTACTTCAAGTGCTTCAGCGATTGCTTTTACGTTTTTCGACTTTTCACGAACAGCGATAACTTGACCTGGTTTTACGCGGTAAGACGCGATGTCAACGCGTGATCCATCAACAGTGATGTGACCGTGGTTGACGAGTTGGCGTGCTCCACGACGTGTGCGAGCGAGGCCGAAACGGTAAACGAGGTTGTCAAGGCGTGATTCGAGCAAGAACATGAAGTTCTCACCGTGGATGCCTGGCATTTTACCAGCATCGTTGAAGATGCGGCGGAATTGCTTCTCGTTCACTCCGTACATGTGACGAAGTGCTTGCTTCGCTTGAAGCTGAAGACCGTATTCTGAGATTTTCTTACGACCATTTCCGTGTTGACCTGGTGCGTAAGGACGTTTTGCTAATTCTTTACCCGTTTCGCTAAGCGAGATGCCTAAGCGACGCGAGAGTTTCCAAGCTGGACCTGTGTAACGAGCCATGATTGGACTCCTCCTTGTTGTTCATGTATTTTGCACAAAAGAACAACGGTGTCAAAGACGAGTAACGCCCCTTTCTAGGTGCAAGCACCTTCACTTGATAGCGAAGCTACGAGATGCCCCTCCGACAAAAGTCGAGGCCCGAAAGGTGGATACGTTTGTCTGTGACTGCTATCGTCATTTCATGCACAAAGATGAGTATACGATGAATACCATCTCTTGTCAATCAAATATAGCGAAGAAGTGTTTCGCAAAAACGTTCGAGTCCTTGACGGTCGATTTCTGAGAAACGGTCGAACTCCGGGCTGTCGATATCGAGCACGCCGATTGTTTTCCCGTCACGTACGAGAGGGACGACGATTTCAGAATTCGAAGCCGCATCACATGCGATATGACCAGGGAATTGATGAACATCGGCCACGAGCTGTGTTTCTTGTGTAGCTGCCGCAGTTCCACAAACCCCTTTACCGAACGCGATGTGAACGCAAGCCGGGAGTCCCTGAAATGGTCCTAAGATTAGACTGTCTTCAGAATCAGTCACGTAGAATCCGACCCAGTTGATCCGATCTAAAAATTGGTTGAGTAAAGCGCTGGCGTTGGCAAGGTTGGCCACTGTATTTGTTTCGCCCTCTAATAATGCGGCGAGTTGCTTGTTTAATAGTTCGTAACCGGCTGTCAAATCACCTGAGTACGATGTCGTTTGGAACATATAAATTCCCCTCCATCTTTCGTGTTTTTAGAATTTAGCATTATGGTACACGCAAATTTAAGATTTGTCTTGTTAGAAAGTTCCGAAAAAATGAACAATCTCCACTGAAACCATTGGAAAACCTATGCAAATCGTTGGTTCTATAATATGATTAGGTATATCTATTCTTATAAAATACTTCTTTTTTTAATATAAAGGTACATAAGTCCACGAAAGCGGCTTGGAGGTTGTGACAAAGATGGATTACGGAATTTATGGATTAATCATTGGAATCATCGTCGTCGTATTAGGCGGCATGTTGGGGAGTATGCTCATTCGAAGGAATTTTTACCAAAAAATTGACGACTTGGATATGAGGAAACAAAGTGTGCTCAGTGCGAGCATACCCGTCGAACTCCAGAAATTCAAACAGTGGCCGATGGAAGGGGAAACAAAAGAAAAGTTTGATCGTTGGCATCAATCTTGGGATGAGTTAGTCAGTGTACATGCAGGTCAAATCGATGAAGCGTTATACCGGGCTGAGGAAGACTTGGATAAATATCGTTTCATGAAAGTCAAAGCTGACTTGAATGCAACTGAACAACTCATTGAAGAGCTCGAGACGATGGTACACGCCATGCTCGATGAGATGGATGAATTTACGACGCATCATACCTCGCTTATGGACATTGTGAAGCAGGATGAGAAAGAGTTGTATCAGTTCCGCAAGACATTGAATTCACAAAACCATGCGTTCGGACCAACCTATGCATTGGTGGAACAAGAGATTGCCGCTGCCGAGGCGAAACGCAGTGAGATGATCAACTTAAAGCAGGTCGGTCAAGTTTCTGAAGCATTTGAAACCGGACAAGCCTTATCGAATCAAGTAGGACACATCCGTGAACTGATTCGGATCATTCCGCAATTTGTACGTACGGTTCAAGTGGAACTGAAACAACAACTTCAACAACTCCGGGCTGGACATAAAGAAATGCAAATGGACGGGTATGCGCTTGAACCACTTGGATTAATGGAAGAAATCGATCAAGCGGAAGATCGTCGAGAAGAGTTGATGGCTCGAATCGAACGCTTGGAATTTGATCATTTTGAAGAGGACATGCAACAGTTGAGCTCGGATATCGATCAATTATTCGAAGCATTCCGAACAGAGGTCGATGCCCGCCAATACGTGAAAAAAGAATTTGCGACGATACAAGAGCGCGAATTGCAATCTAGCGAAATCATGAATCACTTACAGACGGAAATGTCTCGACTTGTAAGCAATTATGAGATCAATGCACGCGTCGGAGAAGAATTCGAACAATTAGAACGTGAACGAACGACTCTCACGGCGAATGTACTTGATATTGAACAAGCTCTCGTCGCGCAAATGTTACCGTTTAGTATGATCAAATCCAAAGTGCAGGAAGCGAAACGGTCACTTGACCAATTCAGTGCCATGCATGAGCGTTTCATTGAGGATACGAATTCATTACGTAAAGAAGAGCTTGAGGTCCGTCACAAGTTAGAAACGTGGAAAAAAGAATTGTCTGGGCATCGTCGCCTGTTAGCGAAAAGTGCGATGCCGGTTGTTCCGAATGATCTGTCAAACGACTTACGTCAGCTCCAAAAAGGTGTCCAGTCGTTAGACGAACAGTTTGACAAGGCACCGTTCAACATGACGTATATCGTCGGCCTTAGCCATGATGTCGAAGAGATGATGGACAACTTCCGTGACCGTGTCCATGCACTGATTCGTCAAGTGACGTATGCGGAACAGTTGCTCCAATATGCAAACCGCTTCCGTCGCCGTGACAACGAGGTCCATATCGCCTTGACGCTTGCGGAAAACAAGTTCTTGCATGGAGAGTATGGCACTGCGGTCGAAATCGGTGAGCGGGTGCTCGGTCGATTCGATGAGAACGGAGCCAATGAAATTCGTCAACGTGTGGATAAAGGGTTAGAACAGCAGGAATTGCTAAAAAAATAAACGATGCATAAAGATTGACGGAAACGGGAAAAACGTAGACGTCAATCTTTTTTCAATCAAGGAGGAATCGTCAGATGGGTACACTATGGGTCAACGGGAACATCTACACATTGAATAAACCAGGTGAGATGGAACGTGCCATGTTTATTGAGCATGGACGCGTCTTGAAGATGGGGGATGAGGGACATCTCCGACGTACATATGCGGGTCGCATCGAGGAGATTGTGAATTTGGAAGGAAAGAGTGTGTATCCGGCCTTTACCGATTCACATATTCACCTTGTCGGATACGGCGAAGCGCTCGACCGTGTCGATGCGAGTGAAGCGACGGATCTTCGAGAATTACTTGAAACGATGAAGCAACGAGGGTCGGACGACGATTGGATCGTCGCAGAAGGGTTTGATGATCGTCTGCTCGGTGACATGCCGACACGCGAGATGATTGATGAAGTGATTGACGACCGTCCTGTCGTGTTGAAGCGTGTCTGTCGTCACGTAGCCGTCGTGAACTCGAAAGGACTTGAACGACTTGGACTGATCCACCATACGGTGATCGAAGGTGGAAAACTTGGGCGAGGTGAAGAAGGCAAATTGAATGGCGTCCTATATGATGCTGCACTAGATCTCTTATATAAAGAATTGAGTGGGAATCGTAAGAAAAATGCCGCTTCTCTTCGCCGGGCAATCGATTCATTATTCGCACATGGAGTCGTTGGCGCCCATACGGAAGACTTGTTCTATCATGGAGATCCACTCGAGACGATTCAAGCGTACGAAGATGTACTGGATGAACTTCCGTTTCAAGCACACCTTCTCGTTCACGAACAGGTGGTGGATCGTGTCATCCAGCAAGATGCGATGACGCGTCGGAAACGGTTTGACTTCGGTGCGATGAAACTCTTTGTCGACGGTTCGTTCGGTGGACGCACCGCTCTGTTATCTGCACCGTATGCGGATGATCGGAGTCAACGAGGAATTGAAGTGCATCGACCAGATCATCTCGAGGCACTTGTGAAAAAAGCACGAACATACGGGATGAATGTGGCAGCGCATGTGATCGGTGATGCGGCGGTTGAGCAATTTGTCGGCCTGCTTGAAAAGTACCCTGCCAGAAAAGGGACACGAGATCGAATTATCCATGCCTCTTTATTGAATGACTCATTGATCAACCGAATCAAATCATTGCCTGTTTTGATTGATGCACAGCCGGTATTTTTATCGGATGACATGGACATGCTGTTCGAGCGGTTGGGCAATGAGCGTGTGCATGATGTCTATCGATTCAAGTCTTTACTCGATACGGGAGCATTGGTGTTAGGAGGAAGTGACGCGCCGATTTCATCTGTTGACGTTCGAAAGGGATTGTTTGGAGCGGTGATGCGACAATCGTTTCACGGGTCGAGCACGCTAAATCCGAGTGAACGTCTTTCGATGTATGAAGCTCTTCGCAGCTTCACATATTCGCCTCATGTTGCTACAGGGACGCACGGAAGAAACGGGCTATTGGTTCAAAGCTACAATGCCAACTTCACAGTATGGGATGAAGATTTCTTTAAATTGAGTGGGGAAGACATCCTGCACAACCGTCTTGTCATGACTGTCGTCGAAGGGCAACCAGTGTACGAAGCAGAAAAAGCCACGCTGTAAAAAAAGAGTTGCTTCATCCGAAAGGGATGAAGCAACTCTTTTTTTACATCAGAAGAATGAACGTTGCACTTTATGCCAGAACGAGTTGGTCCGAAGCTTGACAGTCTTGATGACCTGGTCCGAGAGTTCGATATCGATTCGGTCTGTGTACTTCAAGCTGAGCGCCTCGTTATCCATCCCAATAATCGGGTAGTCGTTGCCGTCTTCGACGATGCGGAGTGACAACTTACGCGAATCATGAACGATAAAGGATGAGCCGAGTGTGCGATAGCGATTGTTGTTGACCGAAGCGATCTCACTCACTTGCATACATGGGATGAGTGGGTCGACGACCGCACCGCTGAGAGATTTGTTATAGGCAGTCGATCCCGTCGGCGTCGATACAACCATTCCGTCCCCACGGAATGTTTCGAAATGTAGATCGTCGATATAGACCTCGATGGCGAGTGATTTGATAATACTTGATTTAATCGAAGCCTCATTTAAACAGAGGAGCGGTGTCGATTCGTTGATCGATGCTGAAAGAAGTGGATACTTCCGGACTTCGAGACCTTCTTCGATTCGCATCGAGTTGTCCGAGAAGAGGCGGTCGACTTCATCGAGTTTATGTATGTCGAAATCACAATAAAACTCGTTCAATCCACGACCGAAGCCAACGTAGATGGCGTCTTGACGAAAGCCTGTGTAGCGAACCGCCTGTAAAAATGCCCCGTCCCCGCCGACTGCAGCGATGATGTTCGCGTCCTCCGGTTGATTTACGATGTTGAACCCGTGTTTTTCCCCGATTTCTCTCAGTTTCTTCACTTCTTTTGTGAATTCGTTGACGTTACGATGGTACAAATAGACGTTGTTTCTCATCTGAGTCATCCCCTTTGTCAATGGTGTCCTCTTTATTATAACGTGTTTCTTCCTACCGATATAGGGAAAACTGAAACAGAGCCAAAAGCAGGAAGTTTGTCAAAGGCTCAAGTTCATCGATATGATGAACGAGTAACTACAACAAAGGGGATGAGTACATGCCAACATTTAAAGGGAACAACGTAACATTACAAGGAAATCCAGTGAAGGTAGGAGATCAAGCTCCTGATTTCCGCGTCTTGACGACTGCTTTAGAAGAAGTGACGTTAGCAACCTATCCGGGGAAAAAACTAATCAGTGTCATTCCTTCAATCGATACAGGCGTATGTGATGCACAAACGCGTGAGTTCAACGAAAAGGCCTCATCACTCGGTGGTACAGTCTTGACTGTATCGAACGATT
This sequence comes from Exiguobacterium profundum, assembly GCF_042652865.1. Taxonomy (GTDB): domain Bacteria; phylum Bacillota; class Bacilli; order Exiguobacteriales; family Exiguobacteriaceae; genus Exiguobacterium; species Exiguobacterium profundum. Next base: position 1,175,694 of record NZ_JBHSHG010000001.1, on the reverse strand, counting down.
TGCCGTTCGCACAGCGCCGTTGGTGTTCTGCATCTGGTTTAGATAACGTAGTCACCCTCTCGGACCACCGCGATCTTTCGTTCGCAAAAGCATATGGTGTTTTAATTGAAGAAATGCGTCTCCTTGCGCGTTCTGTATTCGTCGTCGATTCGAATGGCGTTGTCCAATATGTACAATATATGGATGAAATGACAGATGAAGTTGATTTCGCGGCGGCACTTGAGGCGTTCGAACAAGCGAATTGATTCGTTTGGCGAAATTGATTAAAATAGCTTACACTAGTACGTGAACCGACCGGTCCTCTCATGGGGGCCGGTTTTGTATGGAAAGGATGAACGAAAATGGAACGTTTTGAACAACTCTATCGTGATTGGAAGAAGGAAGCGAAGAAACTGGTCAACGACCTGGATGTATTACCGATCGAGGCACTCGTCCAAGTATTTGACCATGTTGACATTGAAAAAGAGAAGATGGACGATGTCCGTAAAGCAGTGAGTTTACTCGTCTTGGAAGAAACGACACAACTCCCCCCGAACAATCAACCGACACCGGATGCGGTCAGCCTATTTATGGGTTATCTAGCTTCGAAGCTACTTAAGGAAAACGCGACGATTCTAGATTTAGGTAGTGGGACAGGTACGTTGACGCACGCCGTTCTCTCTCAGTTAAAAGATGCGACAGCGCAAGCGGTCGAAGTGGATGAACTGTTGCTTCGTCTTTCCTATTCCATTAGTAACTTGTTAGGAGAACCAGTATCCTACTTCCATCAAGACGCCCTTGCTCCTCTGTTTGTTGAACCGAGCGACCTTTCCGTTGCTGACTTGCCAATCGGATATTATCCAAATGATGAAGTGGCAGCCGGATACGACATGAAACGAGAACAAGGACATGCCTATTCGCATTTCCTCTTGATGGAACAGGCGATTCGCCATACGAAACCAGGTGGGCATGGATTATTTGTCATCCCGAACAATTTGTTTGAACAGGATGACGAAGGGAAATTAAAACAATGGATGGACCGTGAGGCTGTTGTGAAAGGGGTCATTCAACTTCCGACGACGATGTTTAAAGACGAACGTTACGCGAAAAGCTTATTGCTCCTTCAAAAAGTAGGAGAAGGCGTCACACGGCCAAAACAAGCGCTATTTGTGGAACTTCCGTCATTCACTGATGTCAGAGCGGTAGCCAATGTTGTGAAACAGATTGATGATTGGTTCAAAACAACTCAAAAATAATGGACAAAATACTTGAAAAAGGTATGCAAAATCAAGTATCTTCATTATGATACAGTTATCAGTTTTAAATTGAACAGATAAAGATATGCGTTTAAAACGAAAGGTAAGAGGTGTATGACATGACGAAAATTATGGCAGTCAATGCGGGTAGTTCATCGCTCAAGTTCCAGTTACTCGAGATGCCAACGGAAGAGTTGCTCGCAGTCGGACTTGTAGAGCGTGTAGGGAAAGAAGATGCGATTTTTACAATCAAGTACGGTGAAGGACAGAAGTTCAACGTGGTCACACCACTTCACACGCACAAAGAAGCGGTTGAATTGACGTTGGAGAAGTTGATCGAATTGGATATCATCCAATCATTCGATGAGATTTCTGGTGTAGGTCACCGTGTGTTACACGGAAAAGAGTTGTATGCGGATTCGGTCGTCATTGACGATGAAGTCATGAAGAACATCGAATCGTTCACAGAACTCGGACCACTTCACATCCCACCAAACTTGACAGGTATTCGTGCATTCCAGGCAATTTTGCCGAATGTCCCACAAGTAGCGGTATTCGATACAGCGTTCCACCAGTCAATGCCTGAAGAGAATTTCTTGTACAGTCTTCCTTATGAATACTATACAGAACATGGTGTACGTAAATACGGCTTCCACGGAACGAGCCACAAGTATGTCACACAGCGTGCGGCAGAACTTCTCGGTCGTCCGCTAGAAGACTTGCGTTTGATTTCATGTCACCTCGGTAGCGGTGCATCGATCGCTGCAGTAGCAGGTGGTCGCTCAATCGATACAACGATGGGCTTCACACCACTCGAAGGAATCACGATGGGAACGCGCTCAGGTTCTTTGGACCCGGCCCTCATCCCGTTCTTGATGCAAAAAACAGGGAAGTCTGCTGAAGATGTATTGAACGTCATGAACAAAGAGTCTGGCGTGTACGGTCTTTCTGGTATCTCAAGTGACTTGCGTGACATCGAGCAAGCGGCTGCAGAAGGCAACCATCGTGCAGAAGTTTCATTGAAAATCTTCTCGAACCGTATTCACGGTTACATCGGTCAATATGCGGCTGAAATGAATGGTGTCGACGCCATCATCTTCACAGCGGGCGTCGGTGAGAACTCGGACGTCATCCGTGAACGCATCCTTCGCGGTCTTGAATTCATGGGTGTCTACTGGGATCCTTCACTTAACAACGGTGCTCGCGGAAAAGAGTTGTTCATCAACTATCCGCACTCACCAGTTAAAGTCATCATCATCCCGACGAACGAAGAATTGGTCATCGCGCGCGACACGGTACGCATTGCAAACCTTGTCGAAGCACACGCATAATACGAAACGAACCCACGTTACTTCGTGTAACGTGGGTTTTTTTCATGAGTCTTTTTTACTAATATCAAGAATCGTAAGTAGGACAAATGTTTTCTCCTTTGTAACATTAGGCGCTTCATTTACATCGTTTTGCAATGTTTATGTCATGAATAAACCATATATTGGATTTTAATTTATAAAAATATCTCGTATTCGATTTAAATGTCAATCTAACACGATAAACCTTTAATTTTGACATCGATTTGTAATGTTCGTGTCACTCAAATGAACAGGAAGTGTAACGGCACTGACTGATGTTTCGTCATATAGTTATCTGGACGAAATATTCAATTGGAGTGACAAGTCACTCGTTCGATAGATGATGATATGAAATGAAACCAAATTGACGAAGAGAGGACGAATAAACGTATGTTGAAAAAAATCATGACGCTCTTACTTCTCGCCATCGCCGTATTTGCATTTGCTCTACCCACTTCACCAGTAGAAGCAGCTACGAAAAAAGTATATGTTGCAACAAAGTCAGGTTCGAAGATGGTCTATGCAGATGGGAAATCAAATGCACGAGTGATTGGGAAGATGACGGCGAGTGATCGTCTTCAACGTACAGGTTCTCGAGGTGCTTGGATTCGCGTGAACTATAAAGGGAAGGCCGGATGGGTTCCTACAAAGAACTTACGTACTGTAAGTGCTCCTAAACCGCTCAAACCAGCAAGCGTGAAGACGTATACGATGAAAGCGTCCGCATATACACCGTACTGCAAGGGTTGTTCAGGTAAGACAGCACTTGGATGGAACGTTCGTACCCAAAAGCGAAATGTAGTCGCGGTAGACCCGCGCGTCATTCCACTCGGAACGAAAGTGCAAGTATTCGTAGGGGGCAAGTCGATGGGTACCTACACGGCAGCTGACACTGGTGGCGCCATCAAAGGAAATAAAATTGACATCTTAATGTATTCGCAAAATGCAGCGATTCAATTTGGTCGTAAAACGGTTACAGTCAAGGTGTTATAATGCATAGGAAAAGGGTCTTGCGATTGCGCAAGACCCTTTTTGATGGATGGGTGATTATTGACGAACGATAAGGACGTCACATTTCGCATAACGGACGATGCTTTCAGAAACGCTTCCGATAAAGAACCGTTCAACGGCGTTTAAACCTGTCGCACCACAAATAATAAGATCAATATCATGGTTAGGTGCAATCTTTTTCGCAATCGTCACTTTCGGGGAACCGTATTCAATCACCGTTTCGACTTCTTTTACGCCACGCTCTTTCGCGCGATTGACATAGTCTTCAAGTAACTCTTTCGCATATGTCTCGGCACGCTCTGTGATTGTGCGGTCGTAAGCTTCTACAGTCGCAAACGTACGCGTATCAATCACATGACCAACGTACAGTTTTCCTTCGTTACGAATCGCGACATCGATTGCTGTTTCAAATGCACGTTCTGCCTCTTTAGAGCCGTCAACGGCAGATAAAATGTGTTTGTATACAATTGCCATGTAAATCCCAACCTTTCGCTCGAAATATACGTTCGGCTTACATATATAGTATACCACTTCTTTCAGTTTTCACGCTTTTTCGCCATGAAAATGCGTGAATTTTTTCATGACGATGTTCACGACATGTCCAAGTTTGGAATTCGTGTGAAAGAACGGGTAAAATAAGGCGGAGGAGGTAGGGCGATGAAACATGTAATGATTACATCTGGTGCCAAAGGGATCGGACGCGTAGTGACGGAGCGTCTGTTACAAGATGGGTGGCACGTCAGCATTTTGCAACGGAATCCGATTGACTGGGAACATGAACGGATACATATGATCGAGGCCGGATTGACGGACCGCGAACAACTGCTCTCAGCCTATGAGAAAGCGGTCGAACGTTTTGGTGAACCGAACGCCTTGATTTTAAATGCAGGTCCATATATCTTTGAGCGGAAACCGCTCGTCGAATTGACAGACGAAGAGTGGGACGAAGTACTCACGGGCAACCTGTCCGCCTCATTTTGGTTGATGCGTCGTGCGATTCCTTCCATGCGCTCAAATCGATTTGGACGCATCATCTCGTATGGGTTTCCGGAAAGTGGGACGGCCCCTGGCTGGATCCATCGTTCTGCGTTTGCCGCTGCAAAGACGGGACTCGTCAGTTTGACAAAATCGGTCGCGCTAGAAGAGGCCCCGTTCGGGATTACGGCGAACATGGTCAATCCGGGCAATATCGTCGGCTCTCAAAAGGAGATGCGCATTGATGAAGCGGAAGTGGATGAAGGAACTCCGGTCGGTCGACACGGGACAGGAGAAGATATCGCGCGTTTGATTTCGTTCTTATTACAAGAAGACTCGGACATGATCACAGGTGCCATCATCGATGTGACAGGCGGCGTCAACGTCGTCCATCAATACCGAAAGTGAGGGGAACGCGATGAAGATTGGAGTGGTCACGGACGTTCATGGAAATCTCGAGGCGTTGGAGGCTGCACTTCAAGTCATGGATGCGGAGCGGGTCGACGTCATCTGGTCGCTCGGTGACATGATTGCAATGGGACCGGACTCTAATGCGGTCATGGAGCGTTTGTTAGACCGGGGAACGCATATGATTTCTGGGAATCATGATGAAGCGGTTCTTTCCCTTTTGGCTGGACACGGTCATCCAGAAAGTTATGCTCATACGCGCCCACACCATGAGTGGGTTGCACGTCATCTAGAGACTCGATATGCAGATGTCATCGAATCCCTTCCACGAACAATGTCCGTCAAAATGGTTGGCGAAACGGTGTTCGGCATTCATTATCATATCCCGACCGAACGACGCCACGCCACGATTGTCGAAGAACCGTTTCACGAGATTCTCGAACCGACACTGGAAAATATGCAGCGACTGTATGGAGCATATACAGGAGAAATCGTGTTATTCGGACATCACCATCCTGTCCATCTGTTTGAAGATGACACCAAGCGCTACGTCAATCCTGGTGCGCTCGGAGTGGCGAAAGATGACCTGGCTCGCTTTGCCATATTATCTGAAGGAGAAACCGGGATTGCTCTTGAACTGAAGGCGGTCCCATATGACAAATGTGCCTTTTTAGAGAAGATGGAACGTTATGACGTACCGCAACGGGATGTCATGCTGCGCTTGTTTTATTAAGATATGTAAAAAGTGCGATCCTTGAGAATGGATCGCACTTTTTGTCATTCAATCTCTTGAAGAGTTTTCGGATAACTCGTCAATGTGATGGGACCACTTTCTGTCATGACGAGATCGTCTTCAATACGGACTCCGCCGACTCCCGGTAGATAGATACCCGGTTCGACTGTGAACGTCATCCCGACTTGGGCGGTCATGTCATTGTTCGCTGCCATCGAGGGGTGTTCGTGTACTTCGATTCCAATTCCGTGACCGATTCGATGAGTGAAGTATTCACCATATCCTGCAGACGTGATGACTTGTCGTGCCGCGATATCGATTGCGCCGAGTGTCGTACCGACGTTCGCCATCTCGATTGCGGCTTCCTCAGCCTGAAGAACCGTTTCGTAAATCTCACGTTGTTTGCGACTCGCCTCACCGAAGACAACCGTCCGTGTGATGTCTGAACAGTATCCCTGCCAGACGACACCGAGGTCGAACAAGGCAAAATCTCCTTTTTTCAAGCGGTTGTTGCCTGGGACACCGTGAGGGTCGGCACTATTCTCACCGAACAAGACGAGCGTGTCGAACGACATTTCACGGACGCCTTGCTGTTTCATGGCGTATTCAATATCCGCGATGACCTCGAGTTCTGTCACGCCTTCACGGAGGGAGCGGATCCCGGCTTCGATGGCCATATCTGCCAACTCGGCGGCCCGCTTCATGATCCGGACTTCATCCGGTGATTTGATCATACGTAACGTTTGGAGCTCGTCTGTCAAATCGATAATTGACAGACCGGCAAAACCGGCGCGAAGCTGCTCGACTCGGTTGAATGTCAAATGCTCCCCTTCGATTCCGATTCGTTCAGGAACGATTTGGTTATCGAGGAATAACTTGACGATTTTGTCCCATGGGTTTTCATGGTCCATATACGTCACGATTTCACCTGACCAGTCACTCGCTTCGACAATCCCTTTTTCAAGTGCTGGGCAGATGATGGCAGTTGTGCCGTTCTTCAAAACTAAAATGGCGATCAATCGCTCGTGCGCTTCCGCGTATACTCCCGAGAAATAGAACACGGATGCTTTCGACGTGATGAATGCTGCATCTAACCCTTTTGTCGCTAGAGATTGTGCAATTTGATTGGTGCGTTGATTCAAGTTGAATCCCTTCCCTTCTACCTCTTACGTTGACTACTCGTCTATTATAGCTGTTTCGAAAACAGAAAGGAAATGTTGCAATTTGATTGGTACAGTTTGAACTAGTTCGACTGATACAGTATACTGAATAGAGTAGAAAATGTATTGAGAGAAGGGACTCCGCGTATGACCACAAAACATGAACAGATCATAGCACATATCGAGTCACTCGATGTAGGGTCAAAAATTTCGGTCCGCCAAATCGCCAAAGAGTTGGCTGTATCAGAAGGTACGGCTTATCGGGCCATCAAAGAAGCTGAGAACCTAGGTTTCGTATCAACCATTGAACGGGTGGGGACGATTCGGATCAAGCGAAAACATAAAGAAAATATTGAAAAGCTGACATTCGCCGAAGTCGTCAATATCGTCGATGGTCAGGTGTTGGGCGGACGTAACGGTCTCCACAAGACGCTATCGAAATTTGTAATCGGTGCCATGAAGCTCGAGGCGATGATGCGATATATCGATGTCGACTCACTCGTCATCATCGGGAACCGCGAGAAAGCGCATGAACTCGTCTTACAATCAGGTGGGGCTGTGTTGATCACAGGGGGATTCGACACAACGGATGAAGTGAAACGAATGGCAGATAAGTATGATATGCCTGTCATTTCTACATCCTATGACAGTTTTACCGTCGCGACGATGATCAACCGAGCCATCTATGACCGTCTAATCAAAAAAGAGATTTTACTCGTCTCAGATATCGTCATCCCGCTCCACGATACGTTCTATCTGAAGTCAGATGACACAGTGAAACGTTGGCACGAGCTGAATGAACGGACGAAACATAATCGGTATCCCGTCATCGATGAACAGATGAAAGTGGTCGGCGTGATCACGGCAAAGGATGTCATTGATAAATCACACGACTATGATATTGAGAAGGTCATGACGAAAAGTCCGATTACAGTAGGCGTACAAACGAGTGTCACCAATGCCGCGCACCAGATGGTGTGGGAAGGGATCGAGATGTTACCTGTCGTTGATAACTACGGACGTCTGCTTGGGATTATTAGCCGCCAAGATGTGTTGAAGGCGTTGCAACTGGCGAATCGACAACCGCAAGTCGGTGAGACGTTCGATAACATGATCACGAACCAGCTGAAAGAAGATCCTGCATCGAACGGGACGGCCTTCACGGTTGAAGTGGCCCCACAGATGACGAGTCATATGGGGACCGCCTCATCTGGCGTGTTGACGACCTTGTTGGTCGAAGGGGCGACGCGAAGTCTACGTCATATGAAGAAAGGCGATCTCGTGGTTGAGAATATCACCGTCTATTTCATGAAGCCGATTCAAATTGAAAGTCAGATTCGAGTGTCGGCCCATGTCTTCGACCTCGGTCGGAAGTTCGGGAAAGTGGATGTGGAGATGACGCAAGGGACACAACTTGTCGCCAAAGCGCTCGTCACGGCACAACTCATCGATCGGTAATAAAAAGAGCACCTGCTACAGCGCGTAGCGGGTGCTCTTTTTCATGATGGCGTATTCGTCGGTTCTTCTGCGGCGAGAGGGTAAATTTTGCGGTAACGGATAAATCCGACAACAGCATTCCCTAAACCGACGACTAACATGACGATGCTGACAATCCAACCGACAGATGAATTCAGACCGAATCCCCCGACCATTTGGTTCGCAGCGAACAATGCGAGGAATAAACTTAACCAGATCAACGCTTGCGTGTTGAACAACGCTTTTCGGTTTGGCGTCTTTGTCAAAAAAGCACGGCGCTTGAAGACAAGGTACGCACCGAGCGCGAACAAAATGAGTCCAATCATGACAAGTTGCAAGTGAAGGAACCCCTTTCTATCTCGTAATCTGTTATCATCATACCATAATAGTGTGTAGGAAAGTGAGGAATCATCATGACGCAATGGCAGGAAGCGGATACAATCAAATCAGAAATTGAGGCGGCTGACACCATTTTCATTCACCGCCACGTACGACCAGACCCTGATGCGTTGGGGAGCCAGCTTGGTTTACAGCGCATTCTAAAATCGGTTCATCCGGAGAAGCAAATCTATGTGGTCGGTGGCATGGTTCCAGACCTCGAGTTTTTAGGAAAGATGGAACATGTCGAAGAAGAAATGTATCAAGACGCGCTCGTCCTTATATTAGATACGGCGAATCAAGAGCGAATCGATGGACCATTTGCGCTAAAAGGGAAGACAATCATTAAAATCGATCATCATCCCGATGAAGATCCATATGCGATGACACAGATTGTCGATACCTCGGTCAGTTCGACGTCTGAGATGATTGTGGAACTCGCGGACATTTGGAGATATCCAATCGACCAAGAGGCGGCATTTTTACTCTATGCCGGCATCGTAGGCGACACAGGACGATTCCAGTTTCGAAATGCTACGGCCCGAACGTTTGAGATTGCTTCGGCGCTGATCGCGAAAGACATCGATACGAATAAATTGTACCGACACATGTATAAGACCAACTTAGCGACTCTTCAGTTACAAGGGTACGTGTTACAGCACGTCAATGTCACAGAAGAAGGCGTCGGCTATGTGAAGATTGACAAGGACGTGCTCCGGACGTTCCATGCGTCCCCGGAAGCGGCATCGCAACTCGTCAATAGCTTCTCTGGCCTCGAAGGATTGAAATGTTGGGTCATGTTCGTGGAAAACAAAGAAGAGATTCGTGTGCGCATCCGGTCGAAAGGTCCTGTCATCAATGAAGTGGCCAAGCGATACCGTGGGGGAGGTCATCCGATGGCGGCTGGTGCCACGATTGACACATGGGATGAGATGGATGACGTGATTGCGGCTTTGAATGAAGTGGCTGGGGAATTCACGTTTGAAGAAAATGAAGAGAGCTGACCGAGGTCAGCTCTCTTCATTTGTCTCCATTTTCCTTTGGGATGAACCATGTACCTCGTTCGGTCACGTCCTCGACGACGTCGAGCTGATACTCAGTAATGTACTTACGGAGCCGGTCGATGATTTCTGGGCTGTCGGCAAACACTGTTTGACCATGCTGTAATTTTTCTAACTTATCGCGTGCAATCTGTCCCCGATTGATAATCATACGCTTTTACCCCCTTTTGTCGTGAGTTTTGTCTATAATTATTGTATCAGAGAAGTGATGAATTGAGTTTGACAATTCCATTAATATAGAAAGGAGGCCAACGATGATTCATCTGAATGTCAGAACTGCTTATAGTTTACTACAAAGTACAATCCGGTTAGAACAATATGTCTTGCAGATGACCGAACGGGGAAGTCGTTCCGTGGCGATCGCAGACGATGCGTTCTATGGGGTTCCGACATTTTTGTCATATTGCCAACGATATGAGGTGAAACCGCTAATCGGACTGAGAACGGTCCTCCGATTGGATGGGTTAGACGTATCCGTGATTGTGTATTCATCTAACGAAACGGAGCTTAAGGAACAATATCGTATCATCCAGGCGGGAGGAATTGAAGGACGGACAACGATGCCGCTGATCGTATTACCTGAAAATTGGAAAGCGAGTGATCCGGTTCACCGGCGTCGCCTTTATCATCAACTCTTGTCGTTTGTTGATGAAGAGAAGCTGTGGCTCGGACTACCGGCACCTCAGACTACGGAACAGGTACAAGTGTTGAAACAACTTCGTCTCATGCGCGAAGAGCTTGCTGTCCAATTGATTCCGGCCCCTGAAACGAGATACATGAGACCGGAAGATGTGGAAGGATTCCGAGCCATTTCTGCCATTCGCGAAGGGGACGTGATGTCGAATGAAGACGTGCGACAAAAAGGATTGCACGTTCGACTACCGAGTGAAATGAATGACTGGTTCACAACGGAAGAATTATCGGAACTGGATCGATTCGAGGCATTGATTCGGCTAGATCATCTACCACGTGCGGAAGGGGCGATTCCAGAAATTCCGGATGCCGATCAAAAGCTGAAACGACTTGTCGGTGAGCGGTTGAAGGCGATGGAACTCGTGAAAGAACCTTACATCGAGCGGGCAAAGTTTGAGCTTGAAGTCATCGCCAATACCGGATTTTCTTCCTATTTCTTGATCGTGGAAGACATCGTTCGGTTTGCTCGAGAATCTGGGATTGAAGTAGGTCCGGGGCGTGGATCGGCAGCAGGTTCACTCGTCAGTTTTGCCCTCCATATCACGGAAGTCGATCCGGTTCATTACGGGTTGTTGTTCGAACGATTCTTAAATCCAGAGCGTGTGTCGATGCCAGACATAGACCTCGATTTTGAAGATGAACGTCGTGAGGAAGTGGTTTCTTACGTACTATCAAGATACGGTCATACGCATGCCGCACAGATCGGGACACTTGCCACGTTCGGTGCGAAAGCGGCAATTCGAGACGTTGCGAGAGCGCTCGGGATGACCCTTGAGGAAGGGCAGGCTGCGAGCAAGCAAGTGAAAGCCGGAGGACTTGATGAACTGATGTCGAGCCAGAAGCAGATGAAGTGGTTTGCCGGTAGCCAAAAGCGTCAGCAGTTATTACGGATTGCCAAACAGCTAGAAGGTTTGCCGCGTCAATCCTCCGTTCACGCGGCAGGAGTGGTGCTCAGTCGTCAACCGATTGAAGAAGTGACTCCGCTCCAACCCGAACTTGAAGAACACGTGACCCAATATAATATGAAGGATTTGGAAGAGGTCGGGCTTCTGAAAATTGACTTGCTCGGATTACGAAACTTGAGTCGCTTGCGAAAGATGGAGGATTTGATTCGAGAAAGTGATGCGCTGTTCTCTCTGAAAACAATTCCGTTAAACGATGCTCGGACGTATCGATTGCTTGCGAGAGGTGAGACGGACGGAATCTTCCAATTTGAATCGACCGGGATGAAGCAAGCGCTTCGACAAGTGAAACCGACTGAGTTTGAAGATATCGTTGTCACGATGTCACTCTATCGCCCGGGACCGATGCAATTCATCGAAACGTATGCGAAGCGAAAACACGGTATGCCTTACCAACCAGTCCACCCAGACGTAGAAGACGTCATGAGACCGACATACGGTGTACTCGTCTATCAAGAACAGGTGATGAAACTTCTCCGTAAACTCGGAGGCTATTCCTATGCGGAAGCGGATTTGGTCAGACGTGCTATTGCCAAAAAGGATACCGGAACGATTGCTCGGGAACGAGAACGATTTTTGCAACAAGCAAAAGCGGGAGACCAGGACGTCTTGGCGCAAATCTTTTCATGGATTGAAAAGTTTGCCGGGTACGGATTTAACCGCTCTCACGCTGTCGCCTACAGTTTGATCAGTTACCGATTGGCTTACGTCAAAGCACATTTCCCTCGTGTCTTTCATGTGGTGACATCAGAAAAAACAACGGAACTTGTCAGACTGTTACGGAAAGATCAAATTCCGGTGTACCCACCGGACGTCTTACATGGTCACGCTGACGCGACACTTGAGGGACCGGGCGTCCGGCTCGGGTTGAAGGCGGTCCAGGGGTTGACCAAACGGGATGTGGACCGACTGATTGAACTGAACGGGCAGTTGAAAGATGTCAGAACGCTTCAAGAAGCCATGGAGTGGAAAAATAAAGACCAACTGAAATTACGTCGATTACTTGGTGCGGGCGCGCTCGACCGGATGTATCACGGTGACCGGACACATGCCTTTGAAGCAGTCGAACGTTTGCGAGAAGAAGCGGGAACACATTTTTTACCGGATGAGCTGTCTTCACTCGGACTAAAACAGAAAAAAGTGAAAGAACCGAATTGGTCTGAAGAAGAGAGGGAGGCGCTCGGGACATGGGTGGTCCACTCTCCATTGACGGCACTTCCGGATATCGGGATCGAACCGTCTACAATTGAAGAAGTCATGAATGGAACAAACGGTTATCTCGTCGTATATGTAGATGACGTACGTACGTTCATGACAAAAAAACAAGAACGGATGGGTGTTCTCATGGTGGACGATGGCATGACGCAAGACGAGGTCGTCGTGTTTCCTCGAACATTCGCGCAGTTTGGACGGTCCCTCTATGCCGGTAACATCTTGTTACTCGAGGTCCATTCGAATGAACGGGATGGTCGCAAGCAATTGATTGTCGAACGGGTTCGACCGTTACACGGGCAAGCCTTATTCATCCGGCTCACACTCGACCGCTTCCCTGAATTGGAAGATTGGATTCAACGAGCACAAGGGGATGTCCCGGTTGTATGCCGATTCACGGATTCGAAGGAAGTGAAACAACTGGCTTCAGCTTTTTCAATCAATCCGAATGAAGAGTATGTGGCGGAAGCGAAAAGACGGTTCGGGGAAGAAAATGTCGTACTGAAACGAATCGATACAAAAATGGTTGGTCCAGAAACTAGTACCAAGTCCTAAAAAGTGATATAATCGCACTAATTGGTCTGACCACTTAAGTTTGATAGGTGATCCAAAAAAGGGAGTTGAACGGTCAGATGCATGAAAAACACGCATCCTCATTTCACGGAAACATTTCAAAGATTAGAAAATTAATTGTCCAATCGTCTTTAGTTCCAGGTGATCGGCTTCCATCCGAACGAGAGCTCGCCGAAACGCTGTCCATTAGCCGCGCTTCGGTTCGCGAAGCGTTACGAGCGTTGAGCTTTTTAGGCATCGTGGAGACGAGACATGGTGGTGGTACCTTTTTGTGTGAGCAAGACCGACATCGGTACATTGAGATATTGTCGGAGTTCATTGTGACCAAACAGACGAAAGCGACCGATATTATTGAGATGCTTCGACTATTGGAGCGCATGGCGTTTTCAGAAATTGAACCGACTAAGGAACGACTGGCTCTGTTAGAAACGGTGATCGAAGATGATCGAACGTTTCGCCAGCAACTCATCTTTCAGTTGAAGAATGAACTGTTCATTCGAATTTGGAGTGAGGTCAATCGCTTTTTTGACGGATTAGACGTTGGGGATTTATATACGCTCGAGGAACGGAAACGATTTGTCGAGACGTGGCGTGGAATGGGGATGCCGGAATGAACGAGGGGGAAGCGATGACTGCTTTTTTCAAGAAACCGAAACGATATATGCCATTGCGTCAACGAGAACCAAAGATTGACGCACCACAGGGATTGATGACGAAATGTCCATCTTGTAAATATATGCATTATACAAAACAGTTGAATGAGAACCACAAAGTATGTGATTGCGGCTATCATTTTCCGCTTCAGGCGCAAGAACGGATTGATATGCTTGTCGACGAAGGGTCTTTCGAACGCTTTGTGGGACCGTCTGTCAAGGCGAATCCACTCGACTTCCCTGACTATGAGGAAAAGTTGACGAAAGATCGTGAGCGGACCGGGATTGAAGAGGCCGTCGTATGTGGAAAGGCGACAATCGACGGACTACCACTCGTTGTCTGTGTGATGGATGCGAGATTCCGTATGGGGTCGATGGGTGCATACGTTGGAGAAGCGATTGCTTCGGCTGTCCGAAACGCCACATCACTCGGGCTTCCAGTCGTCTTGTTCACAGCATCAGGTGGGGCTCGGATGCAAGAAGGAATGGTCAGTTTGATGCAGATGGCCAATACGTCCATCGCTCTAAAAGAACATGACGAAGCAGGACTGCTGTACATCGCGTATTTGACTCATCCGACGACAGGTGGTGTGTCAGCGAGTTTTGCGATGCTCGGCGACTTGAACGTCGCAGAGCCGGGAGCGCTCATCGGGTTTGCAGGACGACGAATCATCGAACAGACGATTCGGGAAAAACTTCCAGAGAACTTTCAAACTGCTGAGTTTTTACTTGAGTCAGGGCAGCTGGATGCGGTCATTCATCGTGAACAGATGCGTTCGTTCTTGAAGAGGATGATTGAATTACACGATGGGGGTGTCCGTCATGTTTGACCCAATCAAAGAAGTCACTGAACAACTGAATAAATTACGGGAGACCGCTGAGACGAAAGGGATTGATTTATCCCGAGAGATTCGTCATCTCGAGTTAAAGCTCGACCGATTAGAAAAAGATATTTATGGGAATATGAAACCGTGGGATCGCGTCCAGTTGGCGCGAAACCCGAAGCGACCGACAACGCTCGATTATATCCAGCATTTATTCCCTGACTTCATGGAACTCCATGGGGACCGACATGGGTATGACGATGCGGCAATCGTATCTGGACTTGCGACGTTTGAAGGAGTGCCGGTGACGATTATCGGACATCAGCGTGGGCGAAACACGAAAGAGAACATGAAACGAAACTTTGGTATGCCGCACCCGGAGGGCTATCGAAAAGCATTGCGTTTCATGAAACAAGCCGAGAAGTTCAACCGTCCTATTTTGACATTCATTGACACGAAAGGGGCTTATCCGGGGAAAGCCGCAGAAGAGAGAGGTCAAAGTGAAGCGATTGCCCGTAACTTGTTTGAGATGGCGACGCTGAAAGTGCCGATCGTCTCCGTTGTCATTGGAGAAGGTGGTTCAGGTGGTGCGCTTGGGATTGGTGTATGCGACCGTCTATTGATGCTTGAGAATAGTACGTACTCAGTCATCTCGCCAGAAGGTGCAGCGGCACTATTGTGGAAAGACGCGAAACAAGCAGAGCGTGCGGCAGAGACGATGAAGATTACAGCACAAGATTTATTCAACCTAGGGATTGTCGATGAAGTGGTAGGAGAAGTGTACGGGGGGGCACACGTTGATGTGTCACTACAGTCGTCACTCTTGAAACCTGTCTTATTACAGCACATGAACGAGTTGCTTGCGCAATCGACTTCTGAGCTGATTCAAGGACGTGCGACCAAATATCATCAAATTGGCACAATTAATGAGTGAAAACGGTAACAATGGCTTTGAATAAAGCTTTATTCATTCATCAAGTGACTGCTTTGTGAGATACCCTATGCATTTTTTTCACATACTTGTGTTGTAAAACAAAGGTCAGACGTGGTATTTTATTTTCAGATTTCGTTAAAACACATAAGAGGTGAGCGACGTGAATTTAAAACGTATTGCGGTATTAACAAGCGGAGGAGACGCTCCTGGAATGAACGCTGCTGTCCGTGCCGTGACCCGAAAAGCAATTTTTGAAGGTCTTGAAGTGTACGGCGTGTATAACGGCTATCAAGGATTAATCGAAGGTGATTTAGTCGAATTAAATCTTGGATCAGTCGGCGACATCATTCAACGTGGAGGTACGTTCCTTCGCTCTGCGCGCTGTCCTGAATTCAGAACAGAAGAAGGTCGCGCAAAAGCAGTAGAACAGTTGAAGAAATTCAATATCGATGCCCTCGTGGTCATCGGTGGAGACGGCTCTTATCGCGGAGCTCAAAAATTGACTGAACTCGGATTCCCAACAATCGGCCTTCCGGGTACAATCGATAACGATATCCCAGGAACAGATGCGACAATCGGTTTCGACACAGCACTCAATACAGCGCTTGATGCGATCGATAAGATTCGTGATACGGCGTCATCACATGAACGTACGTATGTCATCGAGGTCATGGGTCGCGACGCTGGTGATATCGCGCTTTATTCTGGTCTCGCTGGTGGTGCTGAGTCGATTCTCGTCCCAGAACGTCCAGAGGATTTGAATGCAATCGTGGAACGAATCAATCACGGGATTGCACGCGGTAAGAAGCACTCGATCGTCATTGTTGCTGAAGGTGCGGGAAGTGCGGAAGAAATCGGCAAATTGATTGCTGAGAAGACGAACTCAGAAACACGCGTCACGATTCTCGGTCACATCCAACGTGGTGGTTCCCCAACTGCCGCTGACCGTGTCCTTGCAAGTCGTATGGGTGCATACGCTGTGGAGATCTTGCTTGAAGGGAAAGCGGGCCGCGTTGTCGGAATCCGTAACAACCAGATGATGGATCTTGATATCGATGAGGCGCTCGACAATAACAAGCACACGATTGATATGCAATTGATTGACCTCGTTAACCAATTGTCGATTTAAACGATTTTGTATGTTGCAGAGACGGGATACGGTCCAAGGCCCCCCGTTTTCTGTTTGTAAGTTGCACTATATCCCCTAGGAGGTTTTTATATTATGCGTAGAACGAAAATTGTATGTACCATTGGACCGGCTTCTGAGAAGCGTCTTCCTGAGATGATCGAAGCTGGGATGAACGTTGCCCGTCTCAACTTCTCACACGGTGACTATGAAGAGCACGGCGCTCGTATCCGTGACATCCGTGAAGCGGCGAAAGCAGCGGGTAAAGTTGTCACTGTTCTTCTCGACACAAAAGGTCCAGAGATCCGCACGCATACATTCGAAGACGGTAAGGCACTTCTTGAAAAAGGAAAAGAAGTCACAATCGTCTCAACGGAAGAAATCGTCGGAACGAAAGATCGTTTCTCTGTGACGTACGAAGGACTCTACGATGATGTGGAAGTCGGTTCACACATCATGCTCGACGACGGTCTCATCGGACTCCGTGTCGTTGAAAAGCTTGATAACCGTGATCTCCGTTGCGTCATTGAAAACGAAGGAATCATCAAGACGAAGAAAGGTGTTAACTTGCCAAACGTCAAGGTAAACCTTCCTGCCCTCACGGACAAAGACATCGCGGACATCGAGTTCGGGATCTCACAAGACATTGACGTGATTGCAGCATCATTCGTACGTCGTGCATCTGACGTAGTTGAAATTCGCCAACTTCTCGAGAAACATAACGCATCACACATCAAGATTTACCCGAAAATCGAGAACCAAGAAGGTGTCGATAACATCGAAGAAATCTTGGCAATCTCTGACGGTTTGATGGTAGCCCGTGGGGACCTCGGAATTGAAATCCCGACAGAAGAAGTGACACCAGTTCAAAAAGAACTCATCAAGAAGTGTAACGATCTCGGGAAGCCGGTCATCACAGCAACGCAAATGCTTGATTCAATGCAACGTAACCCGCGTCCGACACGTGCGGAAGCATCAGACGTAGCAAACGCAATCTTGGATGGAACAGACGCAGTCATGCTTTCTGGTGAAACAGCTGCAGGGGACTACCCAATCGAATCTGTTCAAATGCAAGCTGCAATCGCAGAGCGTACAGAACGCATGCTCGACTACAAAAACTTGTTGAAAGATCGTCAGAAGCGCAGTGAGCATACAGTGACGGATGCGATCTCTCAAGCGGTTGCGCACACGGCAATCAACTTGAACGCCAAAGCAATCTTGACACCGACACAATCAGGTTATACGGCTGCTCGTACAGCGAAGTATCGTCCTGAAGCGAACATCATCGCGGTGACAGAATCGGAGCGCGTTGCGCGTCAATTGAACCTCGTATGGGGCGTATATCCAATCGTTGCTGAAACAATGCCGAACAACACGGATGAAATGTTGGTTCAAGCATCGGAAGCGGCACGTCACGCTGGATTCGTCACTGACGGTGACCTCGTTGTCATCTCAGCTGGTATTCCTGCGGCGACAGCTGGTACGACAAACATGATGAAAGTCCACATCGTTGGTCACGCTCTCGCAGACGGGCGTGGAATCGGTGAGCGCGGTGTTGTTGGAGAAGTCGTTGTCGCGAAAAATGCGGATGAAGCAAATGCAAAAGCGAAAGACGGCATGATCCTTGTCGCACCATTCACAGATAAAGAAATGATGCCTGCGATCGAAAAAGCGGCTGGAATCATCACAGAAGACGGCGGATTGACGAGCCATGCTGGGATCGTTGGACCATCACTTCGCAAGCCAGTCATCGTAGGTGTTGATGCAGCGACAGCATCGCTTCGTGACGGTCAGATGATTTCAATCGACCCACTCACAGGTAAAATCTACAACGCATAATTGAACGACAATCGAACCGGCCTTCTACAAAGGTCGGTTCTTTTTCCGTTCGAAGAAAGGAATACGTATGAGTGCATATCTATTTTTATTGATGCTTGTCTTAATCGGTGTCATTTCAAATAACCAATCTGTCATTATCGCAAGTAGCGTCTTGTTGATCATCAAAGCAATCGGATTCGGAGACCAGTTATTTCCGACACTTGCATCGAAAGGAATCAGCTGGGGTGTGACAATCATTACGATCGCAGTTCTCGTCCCAATCGCGACCGGCGATATCGGGTTTAAAGAATTGTGGAATAGTATTAAAGGGCCGGTCGGGATTGTCGCATTTGCCTCAGGGATGTTCGTTGCCATTGCTGCGGGGCAAGGTGTACAACTAATGCGTGTCGACCCGGTCGTCACCACGGCACTCCTTGCAGGTACGATTCTAGCGGTTGGATTCATGAAAGGGATTCCCGTTGGACCGCTTGTCGGAGCTGGTATCGCGGCATTGATTTTAGGTGGATATCAAGTTATTGAAAAATGGTTTTGATATTTTCTGACAACTGAAGCCGCTTACATTTCTTTTTTGCAATAAATTGTTTATACTATATAAAGGACAGGGTAAACGGAGACTGGGTGAATGCAGGGGAACAACCCGTCCCGTATCCTTATTCCCTATAAACAGACTGTTTTTACGGTCGACCACTTTATACAAGACTGAGGGGGAGTTATGAATGTCAACGACAAAAGGGTTAGAAGGTATTGTGGCAGCAGCCTCAAAAGTCAGCTCAATTATTGACGGACAATTGACTTACGGAGGATACACCATTGATGATTTAGCGGACAACGCCACATTCGAAGAAGTAGTGTTCTTATTGTGGAACGACCGCTTACCAAATGCAGAGGAATTGACAGCGCTCTCAGATGCGCTTGTAAAAGAAGCGACATTGCCTGAAGAGGTGATTGATACGTTAAGACGTGCACCGAAATCAGCCAATGCAATGGCGACGATTCGTACGGCACTTTCACAACTCGCTCTATATGATGAGGAATCTGAAGACATGAGTGACGAGGCCAACATGCGTAAAGCGATTCGTCTACAAGCACAAGTCGCTACAATCGTGACGGCATTCGCCCGTCTTCGTAAAGGGGAGCAGCCGGTCGCACCGAAACCAGGTCTTTCTTACGCTGCGAACTTCTTATACATGCTAAACGGTGAAGAGCCGAGCGATGTAGCAGAAAAGACGATTGATAAAGCGCTCATCTTACACGCAGACCACGAGTTGAATGCTTCGACATTCACTGCTCGCGTTTGTGTAGCGACGCTCTCGGATATGTACTCAGGTGTCACGGCGGCCATGGGGGCACTCAAAGGGCCACTTCACGGTGGTGCGAACGAAGCGGTAATGAAAATGTTGCACGAGATCGACTCGGTCGACCGTGTTGAAGAATATGTTCGTGGCAAATTCGAGCGCAAAGAGAAGATTATGGGCTTCGGTCACCGCGTTTACAAGGATGGCGACCCACGTGCGAAACATTTGAAAGAAATGAGCCGTCAGTTGACTGCTCAAATCGGCGAACCGAAATGGTATGAGATGTCTGAGAAAATCGACCATCTTGTCGAAACGGAAAAAGGTTTGAAACCAAATGTCGATTTCTATTCAGCTTCAACTTATTATGCGCTCGGTCTCGAAGAAGATCTATTCACACCAATCTTCGCCGTATCTCGTATGTCTGGCTGGATTGCGCACATTCTCGAGCAATATGCGGATAATCGCTTGATTCGTCCACGTGCGGAATATGTCGGTGAAACGAGCCGTAAGTATGTTCCGGTAAACGAACGTTAATTCGAGACACATTTTAGACAAAAGTTTGGTAAACTAACAAGTGACGTAGGTCGGCGCACGCGTCGACCTACAGTAATGTACTTAGGGGGATTCATTATGTTGACACAAGGACAAAAGATTACAGTTGAAAACGGTGTATTGAACGTACCAAATGTACCGACCGTACCATTCATTATCGGTGACGGAACAGGTCCTGACATTTGGAATGCGGCTGTTCGCGTATTTGACGCTGCGGTTGAAAAAGCATATGGCGGCGACAAGAAAATCGAATGGATGGAAGTATATGCTGGGGAAAAAGCATATAACGAAAAAGGCGAATGGCTCCCAACAGAGACACTTGATCAAATTCGTGAGTACTTGATTGCCATCAAAGGACCACTTACGACTCCGGTCGGTGGAGGAATTCGTTCATTGAACGTCGCACTTCGTCAAGAACTCGATTTATATACATGCCTTCGCCCAGTTCGTTACTTCACAGGTGTTCCATCACCAGTAAAACGTCCTGAAGATACAGACATGGTCATCTTCCGTGAAAATACTGAAGATATCTATGCTGGAATCGAGTACGCTTCAGGAAGCGATGAAGTGAAAAAACTCATCAAATTCTTGCAAGACGAGATGAATGTCAACAAGATCCGTTTCCCAGAAACATCAGGAATCGGAATCAAGCCAGTTTCTTCTGAAGGAACAGAACGTTTGGTTCGTGCAGCAATTGAATATGCGATTGCGAACAACCGTAAATCTTTAACGCTCGTCCACAAAGGGAACATCATGAAGTTCACAGAAGGTGCCTTCAAAAACTGGGGTTATGCACTCGCTGAAGCGGAGTACGGTGACAAAGTGTTCACATGGGCACAGTATGACCGTATCAAAGAAGAATCTGGTGAAGCAGCTGCTAACGAAGCTCAGTCGAAAGCGGAAGCTGAAGGGAAAATTATCGTCAAAGATTCAATCGCTGATATCTTCCTCCAGCAGATTTTGACACGTCCACGTGAGTTCGACGTTGTTGCGACGATGAACTTGAACGGTGACTACATCTCAGATGCCCTTGCTGCTCAAGTAGGTGGAATCGGGATTGCACCTGGTGCGAACATTAACTACATCACAGGACATGCGATTTTCGAAGCGACACATGGTACAGCTCCGAAATACGCGGGTCTTGATAAAGTAAACCCATCTTCAGTCATCCTTTCAGGTGAGATGATGCTCCGCCACATGAACTGGAACGAAGCGGCTGACCTCATCATCAACTCAATGGAGAAAACGATCGCTTCGAAAGTTGTCACATACGACTTCGCACGTCTCATGGACGGAGCGACAGAAGTGAAATGTTCAGAGTTCGCGGATGAATTGATTAAAAACATGTAAGACGACCGAGGAGGAGAGCTCATGATTCGTCGTAACAAAATTTCTGTTATTGGAAGTGGCTTCACCGGTGCAACGACTGCACTGTACTTGGCTCAACGTGAGCTAGGGGATGTCGTACTGCTCGATATGGAAGAAAAAGTAGGACCGACGAAAGGGAAAGCGCTCGACATGCAAGAAACGGCACCGATTCAAGGGTTTGATTCGTGGGTCACAGGTACGTCTGATTACGCGGACACGGCCGATTCCGATGTGGTTGTCATTACCGCGGGAATCGCGCGCAAGCCGGGGATGAGCCGGGACGACCTCGTCGCAACGAACGCAAACGTCATGCGCTCGGTTGTGAAAGAGATTGCCCGTTACTCTCCAGACGCCATCCTGATCGTATTGACGAACCCAGTAGACGCCATGACGTACGCGGCGTTCAAAGAATCAGGGTTCCCGAAAGAACGCGTCATCGGTCAATCCGGTGTATTGGATACGGCTCGCTTCCGAACGTTTGTGGCACAAGAGCTGAATGTTTCTGTCAAAGACGTATCCGGATTCGTCCTTGGAGGTCATGGAGACGAAATGGTGCCTCTCGTACGCTATTCTTACGCTGGAGGCATCCCGCTCGAAAAACTCATCCCACATGAGCGAATCGAGCAAATCGTTGAACGGACACGAAAAGGTGGCGGCGAGATTGTCCAACTACTGGGCGATGGCTCGGCGTATTATGCGCCAGCCGCTGCCATCGTGGAGATGGTCGAGGCGATTGTAAAAGATCAGCGTCGAATCTTACCGGCCATCGCATACCTTGAGGGAGAGTACGGATTCCATGATTTGTATCTTGGCGTCCCGACGATTCTTGGTAAACATGGAATTGAGCAAGTGTTAGAGCTCGACTTGACGGATGAAGAAAAAGCAGCGCTATCGAAGTCTGCGGATTCTGTCCGCTCGGTATTAAGCGTCTTATAAGTTTGAGGTGCTTCCTGTCATGTTGCAGGAGGCACCTTTTTTGCGCCTTCTCTCTTATCGAACATGCTACACTGAAAGTGGATTTGTTTTGTTTTTGTAAAGATTTGCTTTGAGGTTGGTCGTTTCAAGCATTGATTTGTAAAATAGAAAGTGACATTTGATGGTTTAAGAGGAGGAAGCAGTGTGGCTGATAAAGTAATTGTTGTCGACGATGAAGTATCGATTGCGACATTATTGAAATTTAATTTAGAACAGGCTGGCTTTGAAGTAGAGACGGCGCACGACGGCAAAACCGGATTGGAATTGGCTGAGAAAAAGGACGCCGTGCTCATCGTGCTCGACTTGATGCTGCCGGAGATGGATGGACTTGAAGTGTGCAAACGACTCCGTCAGCAAAAAGTCAATACACCGATTTTAATGCTCACGGCAAAAGATGATGAGTTTGACAAAGTATTGGGGCTCGAGCTCGGAGCGGACGATTATTTGACGAAGCCGTTCAGCCCACGTGAAGTAGTCGCGCGCGTCAAAGCGATTCTTAGACGTTCTGCCCCGCAAGAATCGGCGGTTGAAGAGGACGTCATTCAAATCGGAGATGTTAAAATCGTCACTTCAAACTACGAAGTGTTCAAGCAAGGGGAGCGCCTCGAGTTGACGCCGAAAGAATTTGAATTGTTAGCCTATTTGGCGAAAAATAAAGGACGCGTGTTGACGCGAGATCAATTATTATCGGCCATTTGGAATTATGACTTTGTGGGTGATACCCGGATTGTTGATGTCCATATCAGTCACCTTCGTGAAAAAATTGAACCGGTAACGAAGAAACCGACCTATATTAAAACGATTCGCGGTCTTGGCTATAAGATGGAGGAGCCGACTTCGGAATGAAGACGTATCGCTCTAGATTTATGACGACTCTCATTTTTCTTGTCACCGGTGTCTTGCTGACGCTCGGGATTGTCCTTGGGCAGCTCTTCAAAGACTTTTATCTGGATTCAGAACGAGATCGTCTAAAAGAAGATGCTCAATTGGCAGCCCTCTACCTCGAGGGAGGCGCATTGGACGAGATTCGTGAGTATGTCGGTCAAATCGATGACGGAAGCAGCTTTGATATTCTCCTTCTCAATAGTAGGATGGAGGTAATCGCTGGCACGCCGTTTCGCGTCGGGTCCATCGATTACAAAATTGATCCGAATATGGTCCCTGAGGAAGGGACGTTCGGTGAAGCGGATGAGGACGAGTTGATTCAATACACAAAACCGATCGAACTTGCGACGGGTGGGACAGTCTATTTAACATTCATCCGTTATGTATCGGATTTAGAAGGGGTGTACAATCGCATCTGGTTGACGATTGCCCTCGCGCTCTTCTTCTCCTTCTTCATAATTTTATTCGTGCTCCAACATTTGACGAATCAATTTATTCGACCAATCGATGAGGCGACGATCGTTTTGCGGGAACTGGCGGACGGGAATTATCGGGCCCGTGTGTATGAACTCAGAAATGATGAAGAGACCGGTAGCCTAGCAGGGTCAATCAACGTGCTTGCCCGGAATTTGGAGTCGATTTCTCTCGGGGAGTCCGTACAACGGGCGAGACTCGAATCGTTAATCGAGTATATGGGGGCGGGTCTTCTGCTCGTCGACGAGCGAGGGATTGTCACGTTGGTCAACCGCTCTTATCGTGAAATGTTCCAATACGATGATTTAACGATTGGACAATTTTATCACGGGATTCTACCGAGTCCTGAAGTAGAAACACTGATCGAAGACGTTTATTTGACGGAAGAGGTCCACCGCCGTCAGTTATCGATTCGAACGGGATTCAATCAAAAAACGTATATGGTATCCGCAGCACCGATTTTCAGTGACACCGGGATGCTTCGCGGCACGACGTTACTGTTTAACGATATCACGGAACTGAAACGACTTGAGAAGATGCGGAAAGATTTCGTGGCGAACGTTAGTCATGAACTGAAGACACCGCTCACATCCATACGTGGGTTTAGTGAGACGCTTCTTGATGGGGCGAAAGAAGTCCCGGAACTTCGAGACCAGTTTTTAGATATCATCCAGAAAGAAGCGACACGGATGCAGATGCTTGTTGAGGATCTCCTTGAATTGTCGAGATTGGAGCGGGATGACTTCCAAATGGAGTTGGTGTCAGTCGATCTGAATCAGCTCGTCGATGAGGTCTGTCTCCTGCTCAGTCAAAAGGCGAGCAAGAAGTCGATTCAGCTAGAAACGAAACACGAGGGGACGGTCGTCTTGCAAGCGGACCTGAACCGAATGAAGCAAGTCATCATGAACTTGGTCGCCAACGCCATCAACTATTCACCAGAAGGAAGTCGTGTCGACATCGCCGTGGAAGCAATGGCAGATTCCTATAAACTTCGCGTCAAGGACAACGGAATCGGGATCGCCGAAAAAGAAGTGAGTCGTATTTTTGAGCGCTTCTATCGTGTCGATAAGGCAAGAAGTCGGAACTCGGGTGGAACTGGCCTCGGACTCGCCATCGTGAAACACATCATCGATTTGCATCATGCCACGATCGACGTAGAGAGTGAGGAAGGCAAAGGAACGACGTTTACCATTACATTCCCTCGGGTTTAACAATGACTTTATCGTTCGTTCATATTTACTTTACAAAACCTTGCTATCCTATGAATGAGACCTCTTCATCATCTCGTGACTCGATCGGTGCTCATCTCCACACGATCGAGAATTTGGCCCTTTTCTATTCGTAGAAAAGGGTCTTTTTTTTCGAACGCATGTACCCGTATGGTATGATGGTTGAAGAGAAGAATGGAGGTCGATTGAATGAATAAACTACTAGTCCTTGATGGGAACTCCTTAACATATCGTGCGTTTTTTGCACTGCCTCCGATGTCGGATGCGTCAGGTCGGAATACGAATGCAGTGTATGGGTTTACGATGATGTTATTGAAACTAATGGAAGATGAGCAACCGACTCATTTTGCTGTGGCGTTCGATGCGTCAAAGAAAACGTTCCGTCACGATACGTTCGCGGAATACAAAGGTGGACGTCAAAAGACACCGGGAGAATTGCGTGAACAATTTCCGCTCGTGCGTGACGTTTGTCGGGCGTTTGGCATCTCTGTCTTAGAGCTTGACCAATACGAGGCGGATGATATCATCGGGACGCTCTCAAAAGACCCGACTTTTGATCAGGTGACGGTTGTGACGGGGGATAAGGATTTACTTCAATTGATCAATGAACGTGTGACGGTCTATTTGACGAAACGAGGCATCACCGACGTTGAGAAAATGACCGTGACCGCGTTCAAGGAACGCTACGACGGACTACAACCGATTCAGATGATTGACCTAAAAGGATTAATGGGAGATAAATCTGACAACATTCCTGGTATTCCAGGGGTCGGGGAAAAGACGGCACTGAAGTTGATTGCCACATACGGTACCGTCGAGGCCCTTTACGAACATACGGATGAGTTGAAAGGGAAGCAAAAGGAAAAAGTAGAGGCGAATGAACAAGAAGCGAAAATGTCGAAACAGTTGGCGACCATTTACACGGATGTACCGATTGATGTGACGATGGATGATCTTCTCTTTAAGCCATATGACGCTTCGGTCGTCAAAACGTTATTTATGGATTTACAGTTCAAGTCACTCATCGGCAAATTGACGGATACCTCTTCAGAAGAACCGGTTGAAAAAGCGGAACGACCAACAATCGCGTTGGCCGATCAAGATTTATCTCGAGCTGTGTTAATGCTTGAACAGCTGAATGATGATTATTTTGAAGAAGACGTGATTGGATTGGCGATCGCGTCGGAACGAGGTGTCACGATTGGAGATGTGACGCTTCTTGAGGACGAACGGGTCAAGGAATGGATCGAAAACGAGACGAAGACGACGATTTGTCTCGATGCGAAGCAGACAATTATTCAATTGAAACGTCACCAATTGGCACTGCGTGGGTATGAAGACCTGCTTGTCGCAGGGTATTTGCTCAACCTATCTGGTGGGACGTCTCTCAGCTCGATTGCCGCACACTTTACGTATCCTCTTGAGGAAGATGAAACGGTCTACGGAAAAGGTGCAAAAATCAAGGTGCCGGAAGAGAATGTTTTTCATGCTCATCTCGCAGAAAAGGCGTACGCCATCTATACATTGTTTGAACGCATTGTTTCGGAGTTGAAAGAGAATGAACAGACAGAACTCTATGAGGCGCTTGAAAAACCACTCGTCTCCGTATTGGCCGAGATGGAGTGGGCTGGTATCCACGTAAATGTCGAAACGCTTCAACATATGGAAACGGACCTGCGTGAACGTCTAAATGCACTTGAGGTCACGATTCATGAATTAGCCGGGGAACCGTTCAACATCAACTCACCGAAACAGTTAGGGGTCGTATTATTTGAAAAACTGTCACTCCCTCCTGTGAAAAAGACGAAAACAGGATACTCAACGGCAGCGGATGTCCTCGAAAAATTGGCACCGCTTCATCCGATCATTGAGAAAATCATGCATTATCGTGAACTTGGCAAACTTCAGTCCACGTATGTCGAGGGCTTGCAGAAAGTCGTGAAGGATGATGGCAAGATTCATACGCGTTATACACAGACGCTTACTCAAACGGGACGGCTTTCGTCGGTTAACCCGAACCTTCAAAATATTCCGATTCGATTAGAAGAAGGGCGTCGCATCCGTAAAGCGTTTACCGCGAGTGAACCGGGATGGGTACTTTATGCGGTCGATTACTCTCAAATCGAACTGCGCATCATGGCACATATGTCACAAGATGAGAAGATGATGGCAGCCTTCCTTCACGATGAGGATATTCATACGTCGACGGCGGCGAACGTGTTTAAAGTTTCCACTGAAGAAGTTACGTCACTCATGCGTCGTCAAGCAAAAGCCGTCAACTTCGGAATCATCTATGGCATCAGTGATTATGGACTCTCACAAAACCTAGGGATTACACGGAAAGAAGCGCAGACCTTTATCGATACGTACTTTGAACAGTTCCCTGGCGTGAAGACGTTCATGGATGCCGCGATTGAACGGGCACGTGAACACGGGTTCGTCGAGACGATGTTGAAACGACGCCGGAACATCCCGGACATCCATTCTCGTAATTTCAACTTGCGTGGGTTTGCTGAACGTACCGCAATCAACACACCGATTCAAGGAACGGCAGCGGACATTATTAAAAAAGCGATGATTGATGTCGATCATGCGTTAAACACGTCAAAACTTCAATCTAAGCTGTTGTTACAAGTACACGATGAATTGATATTCGAAGGTCCGGCCGAAGAGATGGAAGCATTAGAAAAACTTGTGACCGAAGCGATGGAACATACGGTCACACTTGATGTCCCGTTACGTGCGGACGGAGCGGTTGGAACGACATGGTTTGACACGAAATAAACGGATAGAAAGGAAATCAGTATGCCAGAATTACCAGAAGTCGAAACGGTCTGTCGTAGGTTGCGACCTGCCGTTTCAGGAAAAACGATTCAGTCTGTCGATGTCCTCGACCCTAAAATTATCCGCGGACTCGACCCCGAAGAATGGGTTCACCATTTGATTGGAGAAACGATTACGGATGTGGAACGTCGGGGGAAATTCATCTTATTCAAATTGACGAACGGGTATCTCGTCTCCCATCTTCGGATGGAAGGGAAGTTTTTCCCTTATGACTCCATTACAGAACCGGTAAAACATACACATATCGTGATTACGTTCACGGACCAATCGACTCTACACTATAATGATGTCCGTAAATTCGGTACGATGGAGTTGCGGACGAATGAAACGATTCATACCACACCACCGCTCTCATTACTTGCGTACGAGCCGTTTGACGAGCGTGTGACAACCGAGCTGTTACACCGACGTTTAGAGCGCATGAAGACACGCGCGATTAAGACCGCCCTCCTCGATCAGTCCATTTTTGTTGGATTAGGTAACATCTATGTAGATGAGACGTTGTTTCGTGCGGGTGTCCATCCGACACGACCGGCCGCAAGTTTGTCACATGAAGAAGTCGACCGTGTTCGGACTGAAGCCATTGCTGTCTTGACTGAGGCCATTGAGCGTGGAGGTAGTACGATTCGCAGTTATGCCAATCCAGATGGGGCCACAGGAACGTTTCAAGAGAGGCTCTACGTGTATGGACAGACCGGAGAACCGTGCCGCCGATGCGGACATGAAATTGAAAAGATGAAATTGGGCGGGCGAGGTACGCATTACTGTCCGCACTGTCAACAACGTTAAGGGGTGGACGTGTATGTTGAAGATTGGATTGACTGGTGGAATTGCAACCGGGAAGTCTACGGTATCGCGACTGTTTCGAGAACGAGGCATTCCGATTATCGATGCCGATTTGATTGCAAGGACGGTCGTTGAACCAGGAGGAAAGGCGATTGAAGGGGTAAGGGCCGCATTTCCAAAGTGTTTTGTGGGCGACGTGCTGAACCGTCCTGCGCTCGGTCGGGAAATCTTCCATGATGAAGCAAAACGTCAGCAATTGAATCAATTGATGCATCCAGCGATTCGAGAAGAAATGAATGAGCAAATGCGAACGTATGAGGCATCGGGGGAACCTGTCGTCATTTTTGATATTCCGTTACTGTTTGAAGGAACGATGCTCGATCTGGTTGATTATTCCGTCGTCGTCTATTGCCGTGAAGAGATTCAACTGATGCGTCTCATGGAACGGAATGGATTGACGAAAGAAGAGGCGTTAGCCCGTATTCGTTCACAGATTCCAATTGAAGATAAAAAGCACCAGGCGGATTTCCTCATAAACAATAATGGGGCATTAGGGGACCTTCCTCCACAAATCAATCGTCTGGTCGAACAGTTTCAAACGATACAAAAAGAAGGCGACTGATATCGCCTTCTTTTTAGTTTAATGGATCGGATTCTGGAGACCCTTTTTTCCATGTATCATAAATCGCACGTCCATCACTAGGATGACCGTTCGAATAATAGATGGGATAGAGTGAGAAGAAGATATAGTAGAACGAGAAATAGGCGAACTGATACGTATAGAGTGTCGGTTCAATATCTCGTCGAAGAATGAACGCGTTGACGATTAAGATGCTCGCTAAATTGAAAATGGCTCCACCGCCATAGACTAGCGTACGGGTGACCTTGTTGCTCCATTTTAAATCAGTGAACTGGCACCATGCATCGTAAAAATAAACACGATTTACTTGTAAACGACCTACTTTAAACATTTTCTTCCCGGTACCGATTTGCATATCGAGTGAGCCGCCGAACAACTTTGCGAAGAAGAAGTGACCAAGCTCATGAATTAACGTCACAATCGGTAAAATGATAAAGAACGAAATAAAGAATTTATCGATATCTCCCCAATCAAACATCATGACGCCTCCTTTCTCTTGTCTGTTACGCCAAGAAATTTCCCTCATTTTCAAAAAATAAACAAAGAAAAACGAAAAAAATGTGACGAATCATAGTGAAAACGCTTACAGCTATCCGTTATAATGAAACCGTAATGTAGAAAAAGGGGGATCTATCATGGGGACAAAAGTGGCAATTAACGGATTTGGTCGAATCGGAAGAATGGTATTTCGAAAATTGATGCTCGAGGGACGTCATGAAGTGGTGGCGATTAACGCAAGTTATCCGGCGGAAACACTTGCGCATCTTATTAAACATGACTCGATTCACGGTCCATTCGGATTGACAGTACGTGCGCATGGGGATGCGCTCGAAGTCGATGGGAAACGGATTGAACTTATTTCGGAACGTGATCCATCACGGTTGCCTTGGTCAGACCTTGAAATCGACATCGTCGTCGAAGCGACCGGAAAGTTTAACTCCGATAGCGGGGCAAGACTTCATCTTGAGGCAGGCGCGAAAAAAGTGATTTTGACCGCACCGGGTAAAGGGGACTTACGCACGATCGTGATGGGGGTCAATGATCGTGACTATCGCCCGGAGGAAGACCATATCATTTCAAACGCATCGTGTACGACGAACTGTCTCGGACCTGTCGTGAAGGTTTTGCATTCGACGTTCGGTATTGAGACGGGACTGATTACGACGGTACACGCCTATACGAACGATCAGAACAATATTGACAACCCGCATAAAGATTTGCGGCGCGCGCGTGCGTGTGGCAGTTCCATCATCCCGACATCAACGGGAGCGGCTAAGGCGATTGGTCTGGTGATGCCGGAACTACAAGGGAAGTTAAACGGAATGGCACTCCGTGTACCGACTCCGAACGTATCACTTGTTGACTTGGTCGTCGAACTCCACCGAGATGTTACGGTCGATGAAGTCAATGAAGCGTTTGAACGGGCAGCGTATGGAGAAATGACGGGTATTTTAGGCGTTTCTCACGAACCGCTCGTCTCTATCGATTTTAACGGGGACGATCGCTCGTCGATTATCGACATGGATTCGACGATGGTACTCGGAGGGAATCATGTCAAAGTACTCGCGTGGTATGACAATGAATGGGGCTACTCATGCCGTGTCGTGGACTTGTTGGATATGGTGGCCAGCTATCTTCAAATCGGGCAACAAGAAACACACGCCTAAAAAAATATTACGTGCGGAGAAATATTTTTCAGATTTTTTTATCAAATGTCTTGTAACGACGTCCCAAACACGTTACACTCAATTTCGTGAACTTCAATTGGTCTGACAAACGCAACTTAAAGGGTTAGGACCTCTTAGGACTAACTTGCCCCCGTGGTTGTGGGCGATTCAGGCACAAAGTGAGTGATCATCAACTACTTTGAGACCATTGATGTAAAGGGGGATCCACTAATATGGATACTATGGGACGTCACATTATTACAGAACTTTGGGAGTGCAATCCCGACAAATTAAATGATATCGACTACATCGAGCGTTTGTTCGTCGATGCTGCTCTTCGTTCGGGCGCTGAAGTCCGCGAAGTTGCATTCCACAAATTTGCGCCACACGGTGTAAGTGGAGTCGTCATCATTTCAGAATCACACTTAACGATTCACAGTTTCCCAGAACATGGCTATGCGTCAGTTGACGTGTTTACATGTGGAGATCGAATCGATCCGGCTACAGCATCGCAGTATATTGCTGAAGGATTGGATGCAAAAGTACGTGAAGATGTGAAACTTGAGCGTGGAATGGGACCAATTCGTGTTCCGGAAGCGCAAGTGGCAATCAGCAAATAAATCAGATTGACCTTTTGAGGCTGACCGTTTAACGGTCAGCCCTTTTAATTGTTTTGTTGTCGCCTTAATTTTGATATGCTTAACGTATATAACTCAGGCGTTGAGGTGGATTATGGGACTGTTAGATAAGTTACAAACACATATTGAAACGAAAGATACACATAAAAATGAAATGCTCCAAACACGTTACTATGCGGCATCGTCACATGCGATGTTGCAATGGTTAGAAGGAAAAATTCAAGAGAACGGTCAGACGGTTCGTCGAATCGATGCGAATCGAGGAGAACTTTCGTTTCTCGGAGAAGGCTGGGACGGGCTCATCACGATTGTACAAGTGGATGGCGGCCGGACGGCTGTCGATTTTACATTAAACCGTGAACAGCGACTCGGTGCAGACCTCTCGCAAATTGTATCGCACTACTACGAGGCGCTCACGCAACAATTCCCGTTACGTGCCATTGGTAATAAAACAGTCGAACGATAAGGAGGTTTGAGCATGCGTTGTCCGAAATGTGATCATAATGGAACGAGAGTGCTCGATTCCCGTCCGGTGCAAGACCATTATTCGATTCGACGTCGTCGTGAATGTGAAAAATGTGGGTATCGGTTTACAACGTTTGAGACGGTTGAACAGACACCGCTCATCATTGTTAAAAAAGATGGAAATCGTGAAGAGTTCAGTCGTGAAAAAGTGCTTCGCGGCATTATTCGGGCGTGCGAGAAACGACCTGTCACACTTGAACAGCTTGAAGGAGTTGTGACGAAAGTCGAACAGCAACTCCGTGCCCTCGCCCAGTCAGAAATTCCAAGTGAACAAGTAGGCGAGCTTGTGATGAATGAACTTGCACGAGTCGATGAAGTCGCATATGTTCGGTTTGCATCGGTTTATCGTCAATTCAAAGACATCACGGTGTTCTTTAAAGAACTTGAAGATTTAATGAAGCAAGAAAATTCGACCAACTAAAGGGCGGCCTGCTGGTCGCCCTTTTTCAAGGGAGAGAGCCATGGAGAAAGAACGTACAATCTTTGGGACGGACGAATTGTTAATCATGAGTACCGGTCTAGTCGACCGTGAATCGTACCAGTCCCTTTACCACTTATATCAACCTGTCATCGGGGTGAAGGCGCTCGCACTCTATCAAACGTTATGGAGCGAACTAAAACCGGGCAAAATGAAATCCAACTATATGTCCCATAGTGCATTGTGTGAGATGTTGGAGTTCTCTATCAATGAGTTAATGGACAGTTTGTTCCGCTTAGAAGCGATCGGATTAGTGCGCACCTATAAAACAAAAGACGCTCGATTGACACAATACGTTTATCAGTTACGTGTTCCGCTTGCACCGCACACGTTTTTGAATGATGGGTTACTGTCGAGTTTCCTCTTCTATAAAGTCGGGGAAGTACGATTCAAACAACTGCAAGGGCGTTTTACGATTGATCCGTTGCCCGCAGGCATCGTCGAAGTGACAAAGGATTTCAATGAAGTATTTGATGTCAAAGGAGTGAACCATCGTGCGTTCACACAAAAAAATTATGAAAAGCCGGACCGGGCTAAGATTGAGATCAACTATTCGTTCGATATGGAAATTGTGAAAAAACTGACGAATTTTCCAGTTGGATTTTTCACGAAAAAATTAGACGAAACGATCACAAAATTGGCCTACGTGTCACAACTCGATGAAGAGACGATGGCGGAAATGTTGAAAGAATATTTCGTACATGAGGCGTACCTGCCACTCAGCGAACAAGAGAAGCGGGACGGTTGTCGTCAAATGGTTCTGCAGTTGAAGAAGAAACAGACGCGCCACCGGAAAGAGAAGACCGTCGAACTTGAACAGACGAAACTAGGAGATTTGCATGATCCCGAAGTGATGGAGTCCGCACACCCACATCAATATGTCTCGACGCTTCGGAAGACCCCGCAACTTTCAAAAAGTGATGAACAGTTAGTCATTGAACTCGTCGACACACTCGGTCTCGCGCCAGGGGTCATCAATGCGCTCTTCTATTACTGTATCGAAGTGAAGAAGCAGACGAGGCTGAGCGAGAACTATGTCTTGCGCATTGCGACGAGTTGGAAAACAGCGGGCTATACGAATGCAAAAGAAGCGCTAGAGCGTGAAGAATCTCAAGATGCGCTCATCGAGAAGAAACAGCAAAAACGTGAGAGTGTGCAACGCACCACAGTCGGGTCACGACGGAAACCCCAACAAGGGGATATGCCGAAATGGCTCGAGGACGAGGCGAAACAACAGCGCTCATACGACCAAGCGAGGAAAAAAGAACTCGAGTCGTCCGTACCGGATGACGCGGAACTTGTGAAACTATTAAATGAATTGAAAGAGAAGGGGTGAGGGGATGGAACGAATCAATCAGTCGCTGTCTCAGTTGATGAACCGAAAAGAAGTTCGGGAGGCGTACGAGTCGATTCGCAGACGTACACTGAACCACCCGGGTGTCATCGCATTTTTGAACGCTCATCCAGAGTTAGAGGAGAAGGCGATTGAAATCGGGTTTACCAAACTGAGTGAGTACGCGGAACAGATGGATGGAAAAACGTTCAGAGAAGATCAGGCCGTCATCCCAGGCCATCAACCGGTACTTTATGTCGATTTAGGACAGATTGCAATTCGATATGAAGAAACGGTCGCACATCGCCAGGCGAGACGACAAAAAGAAATGGACCGTAAATTCAAAAGTTTGTTTTTACCGGAAGAAGTTCGCGAGGCGAGTTTCGAATCTTTCGATTGGGGCGACGACGCGCGTAAAATCGCATTGCGTGAAGCGATGCGATTTGTAACAGGGATGAAGTCTCGTCAAAAAGTGAACGGCCTCTATCTCCATGGTAGTTTTGGCGTCGGGAAGACATATTTACTCGCCGCAATCGCCAATGAGTTGAAGGTGGCGGACATCGAGACGATTCTAGTCCATGCTCCGGGCTTTGTGTCGGAGGCGAAACGCAAAATTCGTACCGAGTCGTTCGACTCTTTCTTGACGTCGTTTCAACATGTGCCAGTCTTACTGATTGATGACATCGGAGCTGAAGCCATCAGTCCGTGGGTACGAGATGAATTGTTCGGGATCATTCTTCAGTATCGGATGATGCATCGCTTGCCGACGCTCTACAGTTCAAACTTTAGCGGAGAAGAACTCGAGACGCACTTTTCAATCGATGGTTCGCCGCAAAATAAAATGAAGGCACAGCGACTCATGCAACGTATTTCCACGACGACGACCCAAATTGAGTTAAAGGGTGAAAATCGCCGTCGGTAAAGGATTGTTTTTCTTTGGTGAGTTGACTATACTAAGAAACATATAAAGGATGCATAGAAGAGGATATGGATCATCGAGACGAGTTTTAGCGAGGGAAGGGCGGTGGAAGCTTCCTAACGACGACGATGGATTTACTCCCTCAGAGCACCGTACGGGTCAATCGTGCGGCGATTCACACTCGTTATCGTGTGTTCGAGCCAAGCAGATTGCTTGGGAACGAGGGTGGTACCACGAGAATCAAAGCTCGTCCCTTTTTGAGGGACGGGCTTTTTTTATATTCATTTTTTGAGAGGGGACAGATGTACATGATTCAATTAACATTTCCAGATGGCGCGGTAAAAGAATTTGATGCAGGCGTCACAGCAGAAGACGTCGCGGGCTCGATCAGTCCGGGACTTCGTAAAAAGGCAATCGCAGCAAAACTAGACGGAGAACTCATCGACTATCGTCGTCCAATCGAACATGACGGCAAAATCGAACTCGTGATGCCGGACTCGGAAGATGGTCTTGATTTGATGCGTCACTCGTCAGCGCACTTGATGGCTCAAGCGATCAAACGGTTATACGGAGAAGACAACAACATCTATCTCGGAATTGGACCGACGATTGAGAACGGGTTCTATTACGATATCGAGATGGATCGTCGCATCAATGAGGAAGACCTTCCTGAAATCGAAAAGATGATGAAACGCATCGTCGACGAAAACTTAGAAATCACACGTGAAGTCGTTTCCCGTGACGAGGCGCTCGCTCGTTATAAAGAATTGGGAGATCCGCTCAAGATTGAGTTGATTGAGGACATTCCTGCTGATCAAACCCTTACAATCTATCATCAAGGTGAGTTCTTTGACCTTTGCCGTGGACCTCACGTCCCGTCAACATCGAAGTTGAAAATCTTCAAATTGATGAGCGTGGCTGGTGCCTACTGGCGCGGGGACTCAGACAATAAGATGCTACAGCGTATTTACGGGACAGCGTGGGCGACGAAAGAACAACTCGCTGAACACTTGCGTCTTCTTGAAGAGGCGAAAGAACGCGACCATCGTAAACTCGGGAAAGAACTCGACCTCTTCTTCGTTTCACAAGAAGTCGGTCAAGGGCTTCCGATGTGGCTTCCGAAAGGGGCTGCGATTCGTCGTACGGTCGAGCGCTACATCGTTGATAAAGAACTCGAACTCGGATATCAACATGTCTACACACCGGTTCTCGGTTCGGTCGACTTGTATAAGACATCTGGTCATTGGGATCACTATCAAGACGACATGTTCCCGAAAATGGAGATGGACAACGAAGAACTCGTCCTTCGTCCGATGAACTGCCCGCACCACATGACAATCTACAAACATGAGCCACGTTCGTACCGCGAACTTCCACTTCGAATCGCTGAGCTTGGCGGGATGCACCGTTACGAGATGTCAGGGGCGCTCACAGGTCTACAACGTGTTCGTTATATGGTATTGAATGATGGACATACGTTCGTTACACCTGAACAGATGAAGCAAGAATTCAAAGACATCGTTCATTTGATTCAAGAAGTATACGCTGACTTTGGCATAAAAGATTATCGTTTCCGTCTCTCGTATCGCGATCCTGCTGATAAAGAGAAGTATTTCGATAACGATGCCATTTGGGAAATGGCACAAAGTCAGTTGAAGGAAACGATGGACGAGCTCGAACTTCCGTACTTCGAAGCAGAAGGCGAAGCGGCATTTTACGGACCGAAACTTGACGTACAAGTACGGACGGCACTTGGGAAAGAGGAGACGCTCTCGACTGTCCAACTCGACTTCTTGCTTCCGGAACGTTTCGATTTGACATACACTGGGCCAGACGGTAAGGACCATCGTCCAATCGTCTTGCACCGTGGTGTCGTCTCGACGATGGAACGGTTTGTCGCTTACTTGATTGAAGAGTATAAAGGCGCGTTCCCGACATGGCTCGCACCGGTCCAAGTCAAGTTGATCCCGGTTTCACACGTCCACGACGAATACGTCGCAGAAGTGAAAGCAGAACTTGTCAAACGTGGTGTTCGTGTCGAAACGGATCTCCGTGACGAGAAACTAGGCTATAAGATTCGTGAAGCACAAATGAAGAAGATTCCGATGACGCTCGTTCTTGGCGATAAAGAGCGAGATGAGCGTGCGGTCAATATTCGCCGCTACGGTCAGCAGGAACAAGTTTCTGCTTCACTTGATGAATTCATCGCATCGCTCACAGATGAGATTGCGAACCGTTCACGTTAAGTGAGGGACCACCTTTCCAACCAGAAAGGTGGTTTTTTTCGGTCTATAGACGGATGTGTATTTGGTCATCTACACGTATCGTAAACGTAAGGAGTGATACTTAATGAATTATATGAAGCCAGTATTGGCACTTACTATTGGAGCGGTTGCGTTCACAGGAGCGCTTCCGAAAGTCGGAGCGGAGGCAATCGTTAATGATACGATTGTAACCCTTGGTGAATCATTATCTTCAGAGCAACAAAAATGGGTACTTGAGCGTATGGATGCCCCAGAAGGAATCGAACCCATTATCGCGACTGCCGCAGATGAAGAAAAATATTTAGGTGATTCGGTCCCGCAAGCACAGCGTGGAGGCGGCATGTACTCGTCTGCCCGAATCAAGTTGACGAACGGGACTGGTCTTGATATTCAGACGGAAAACGTGACGTGGGTCACGAAAGATATGTATGCGAACGCCCTCGTCACGGCGGGTGTGACGGATGCCGATATTTATATCACGTCACCGATTAACGTGACGGGTACCTCGGCCTTGACGGGAATTATGAAGGCATATGATCAGACCGCGGCCGAGACCGGGATTGAACTGTCGGATGAACGAAAAGAATTGGCGCAAGAAGAGCTGGCGGTCACGTCTGAAATCGGTAAGACAGTCGGACAAGAGGACGTAGCAGGTCTCATGAACGAGATTAAAGCGGAAATCGCAAATCAGATGCCAGAGACAAATATTGAGATTCGTGACATCGTCATTCAAGTATTGAATCAAAATAACGTTCAGTTGTCTGAGGGTCAACTCGCTCAACTGACGACGCTATTCGAAAACATGCAGCAAGCAAATCTTGATTGGTCAGCGATCAGTAGTGGATTGAAAGATGCGGGTCAAGATGTGCAGGCATTCCTCGAACAAGAAGAAGTAAAGGGATTCTTTGCCCGATTGTTTGAGGCCATTGGTAACTTCTTCAAATCGCTTACAAATTGATGATGTGACATGATGAAATAGTGGAGTAGTGGATAAACGTATGATGGAATCGGGTATACAACTTTCATAATAGTTGATCACATCTTAGGAGGAATTGTTATGCTCGGTGGAGTCCCATTACATCCATTGCTCGTGCACGCACCAATCGGTCTACTGTTGTTTGGTACACTATTGATTTTGATCAGTTTCAAATGGACAAGTTTTCGATTGTTTGCGCTCATCACATTGGTTGCAGGATTATTGTCCGGTGCAGTAG
Source organism: Exiguobacterium profundum (assembly GCF_042652865.1). Lineage (GTDB taxonomy): Bacteria > Bacillota > Bacilli > Exiguobacteriales > Exiguobacteriaceae > Exiguobacterium > Exiguobacterium profundum. The sequence continues at coordinate 1,137,006 of NZ_JBHSHG010000001.1, read as the reverse complement.
CTTTCTTGTCAGGGGATAGTGCGGAAGAGTATGCGGAAGCGAATCTGCCATCGGTGACAGAAGCGATGATTGAAAACCATGAACATTTTGCCCTGTACAGCTTGATTGCATTTGGCATCACAGTGGTCTTGCTCGCAATCGGATATCGTGCAAAAGGGAAGCTGTGGATTACACTGAGTTTTGTCGTTGCCCTCGTCGGAGCCGGACTACTTGCTTATGCAGGTCACCTAGGTGGTCAAATGGTATATGCGAAGTAATTAAAAAAGACGTCTGTTTCAATCAAGTTGAGACAGGCGTCTTCTATCGTTTTTGTCTTAATCATCGCAAAGATCATGGTGTGGGGTTGTTTCAGTACCACCGTTTATGGATATAATTTTGAGCCGACTCATGGTCATCGACGATTTTTAAAGTAATGCGATTCATTTCTTCTAATAGGTCTGTTAATACCGCCTGTAATTTTTCGTCTTCTAGCCCATGTGCTTGCATCGTCTTACTGACAATCTGCTGGACTTGATCATGGTAGTCATGCTCTCGCGATACATCTTTTCGCCAGTTCATGTCGATCCCTCCTTTGATATTTCATTATTCCCTTTGAAAAGGTATTGCGAAACGAGAGAATGACTGGTATCATCATAAAAGTGTGAGCTACCAATTATTCATGCGCGATATCTTGACATCTTTTCCTGCTAGTGCTAAGATGACATAGTGATTAAAAACAACAAAGCAGAAGCACCCGCTTTTCACCTCGTCTGAGAGTCATCAGGCAGGTCCATCAAGTTCTTGGTTCATTCGGCATCGTCTGCCGTTTTATGACCTCAACTGATGTGTGGGTGGGAAACTGCCGACGCTTTTTTTATTGCCATGTTGTCTTGTCAATCTAAATCTCGTGCAATCGCACGATGGAGGTGCTAACCATTAGCAAAGAGCTCTTTATCAACGAAAACATTCGTGCCCGTGAAGTACGTCTCATTGGCGCAGACGGTGCACAACTCGGTGTGACATCACGTAACGATGCGTTACGTTTAGCTGAAGAAGCGGAACTAGACCTCGTCTTAGTCGCGGATAAAGCAAATCCACCGGTCGCTAAAATTATGGATTATGGGAAGTACCGTTTCGAACTCCAGAAAAAGGAGAAAGAAGCGCGTAAAAACCAAAAAGTCATCCAAATGAAAGAAGTACGTCTCAGTCCAACAATCGAGGACAACGATTTCCAAACAAAATTGCGTAATGCACGCAAGTTCCTTGAAAAAGGAAACAAAGTGAAGGCTTCGATTCGTTTCCGCGGACGTGCCATCACACACTCGGAAATCGGGAAACGTGTTTTGGACAAAATGGCAGCGGAATGTGCCGATTTGGCAACAGTTGAACAAAAGCCGAAGATGGAAGGACGCAGCATGTTCTTAGTGCTGGCTCCGAACAAAGAAGATTAATTATCGATTCTCAGTGGGGAGGAAATACTCATGCCGAAAATGAAATCGCACCGCGGTGCTTCAAAACGTTTCAAACGTACAGCATCAGGTAAACTCAAGCGTTCACACGCTTACACAAGTCACTTGTTCGCAAACAAATCGACTAAAGCGAAACGTAAGCTCCGTAAAGGCGCTATCGTATCAGCTGGAGACTTCAAACGCATTCGCAACATGATCGCGAAGTAATACAGAAACAATTTAGGAGGGAATCCATATGCCACGCGTAAAAGGCGGTTATACGACTCGTCAACGTCGTAAAAAGCAAATTAAACTTGCCAAAGGATACTTTGGTTCGAAACACATTCTATTTAAAGTAGCAAAACAACAGGTCATGAAGTCACTCATGTACGCTTACCGTGACCGTCGTCAGAAGAAACGTGATTTCCGTCGTCTTTGGATCACACGTATCAATGCGGCAGCACGTACAAACGGTCTCTCATACAGCCGTATGATGCACGGCCTCAAGCTTGCAGGAATCGACATCAACCGTAAGATGCTTGCTGAGCTTGCTGTGACAGATGCACAGGCATTCGCGTCACTCGCTGAAACAGCTAAATCAAAATTGAACGCGTAATCGTTCAATCGACAGCGCCGAGACACTCTCTCGGCGCTTTCTTTTTTCTTTAGAATTTCTTAGAATTAAGAGAAGGAGGAAAGCGTATGAATCAATCGGTTGTTGCGATCGTCGCCTTAGCGCTCATTATCTTGAACGTTTACACCTATATCCAAGCGAAACAGTATGCGCAAGGAAAAGGTGACTTTAATGTCCTATACGCCTATGCAGGAGGAGCCATCGGTGCCTTGTTCGGTCTTCATTTGACTCGGAAGAAGGCTGTTCATGCCCCAAAACTGCTTCAATTACAAGTATTGATTTTAGCAGTGGGCTGGTCTTTAATGATTTTAGTACTGCTATAAGTGGAGATAGAGGAGGAACATCCGGTGAACTGGACAACATTGTTTGATCGGCAGCGCGAATTAGACGAGCGGATCAAAGCACAACATGGATTATCCGGCAATCAATTCGATGAACGGTTACTGGCGCTGCTTGTCGAGCTCGGTGAACTGGCTAACGAAACACGTAGCTTTAAGTTTTGGTCGAAGAAAGGACCGTCGCCTCAAGATGTGATCTTAGAAGAATATGTAGACGGCATTCATTTCTTACTGTCACTTGGTCTTGCGCTTGGGTATGAACGAGATGCGTTTCCTGCGGGAAGTTCATATCTTGATGCGACTGATGCTTTTTTAGATATTTATCGAAAAGTGACGAATTTTGGTCTTTCAAAAACGGAAGCCATGTACGAGACGCTGATGGCAGCTTATCTCGAACTTGGTTATACGCTCGGTTTTAATGAGCAACTCATTTTGCTGGCATACATGAATAAAAATGAAGTAAACCATGAGCGACAAAATCAAGGATATTAATGAAAAGGAGCGGATTGGTATGAATGAATCGTTACATATGTTAAAACGTTTGACGGATGCAACAGGCGTCCCGGGCAATGAGGGAGAAGTCCGTCAATTGATGCGTGAATACCTCGAGCCGCATGTCGAGTCGTTTGAACAGGATGGACTCGGAAGTTTATTTGGTCAAATGACTGGAGATGCTGAAGGTCCGCGTGTCATGATTGCGGGTCACATGGATGAAGTCGGCTTCATGGTGACACGTGTGGAAGAAGGCGGTTTCCTTCGTTTCCAAGCGCTCGGTGGCTGGTGGAACCAAGTGCTGTTGGCACAGCGAATGGATGTTGTCACACGGTCTGGTGAAAAGATTCCCGGTGTCATTGGTGCGAAACCACCTCACGTCCTACCGCTCGAGGCACGAAAAAAACCCGTTGAAATCAAAGATATGTTCTTAGATATCGGTGCCACGTCGAAAGACGAAGTGGCTGATTGGGGAATTCGTCCAGGCGATACGGTCGTGCCCCATTGTGAATTCACTGTCATGAAAAATGAGAACTTCTTGATGGCGAAGGCATGGGACAACCGAATCGGATGTGCGATTGCCATCGAAGCAGCAAAACGTCTGAAGGAAGAATCGTTCCCAGGCGTCGTGTATACAGGAGCGACAGTACAGGAAGAGGTCGGGTTACGTGGAGCGGTGACCGCTGCCAACTTGATTCGCCCGGATGTCGCGATTGCTGTTGATACAGGCATTCCAAGTGATACGCCGGGGATGACCCAGGCAGAAGGGTTGTCAAAACTCGGGGACGGGGTTCAAGTCATCTTCTTTGATGCGACTACCGTCACGAACCCACGCCTTGTCGACCTCATCGTTGACGTGGCCAAAGAGCAAGACATCAAATATCAATTGGACTTAACGCCAGGCGGTGGCACAGATGCTGGGCGATTCCATCTTTCTGGGATTGGGATGCCGGCCATCGCATTGACAGTACCGGTCCGCTATTTACACACGAACGTGTCCATCATCCATAAGGATGATTACGAGGCAGCGGTACAACTCGTTGTCGCATTGACGAAACGTTTAGACCACGAAACGGTCCAATGGTTGAAAGAGGGATAATATGACGAAGATTACGTCTACGAAGAGCGAGACGATTAAACGATTAAAACGATTGATGACGAAAAAAGGTCGTCAAGAAACGGGTCAATTCCTAGTAGAAGGAGAGCATTTGGTGGACGAGGCCATTCGTGCCGGTCGACTCGTCCAACTCATCATGGCTGAGTCGTATTCACCAAAAGGAACGTGGCGACTTGAAGATATGCCAGTCCTCGAGTTATCCGACCACGTTGCGGACCTTCTTTCCGAAACGGAAAAGACCCAAGGCGTGTTTGCCGTTGTCAAGATGACACCGGTGGAACGAAAAATGAAGAAAGTACTCGTACTAGACCGAGTACAGGACCCGGGTAATCTCGGTACGATGATTCGGACAGCAGATGCTGCCGGATTCGATACGGTGTTACTCGGGAAAGGTACGGTCGATCCGTTCAACGCCAAAGTCGTACGTGCCACACAAGGTTCACTGTTTCACGTGAACGTGACCTCGGTCGACTTGCTTGAAAAGTTACCTGAGCTGAAAGAGGATGGATTCCACGTCTACGGCACAGCTCTCTCAAAGGCAACATCGTATGAGCAAGTTGCATTCGAAGACAAAGTGGCCCTCGTCATCGGGAATGAGGCACAAGGGGTTCATGCTGATGTATTGGCACTCTGTGACACACGTGTGCATATTCCGGTGCTCGGCGACGCGGAATCGCTCAACGCGGCGGTCGCTGCGGGTATTTTAATGTATCGCATCGCTTTACAATAATCTTGTCAGCACGTGAAAAACGTGATAGGTTAAACACATCGATGAATAAGATATGACGTTGAAAGAACATAGTAAGCGAATGACCGATTCCGTTCAGGGAGCAAGGGCCGTGACTGAGAGCCTTTGCCGGATTCGTCGCTGAATTCACTCTGGAGTCGTGTTGGAGACAACACCGGTTTGGCATCACGATAACGATGCTCTCAAGTGGGCCATGAATTGGCCAAGTAGGGTGGTACCGCGATGATTCGTCCCTTCAGTCAACGACTGAAGGGACTTTTTTATGTTGAGGAGGAAGCGAACACATGAAAGAACAATTAGAACAGTTACAAGTGGAAGCGTTAGAAGAAATCAAACAGGCATCCACACAAAAATCATTGAATGACGTCCGCATCAAATATTTAGGGAAAAAAGGACCGATGACTGAAGTGCTCCGTGGCATGGGTAAATTATCTGCCGAGGAACGTCCGGTCATCGGTGAGTTGGCCAATACCGTTCGTACCGCGATTCAAAGCACACTCGATGCTCGAATCGAAGAAGTGAAGGCGATTGAATTAGAGGAAAAGTTAAAAGCGGAAACGCTTGATGTGACACTCCCGGGACGGACATCGACTCCTGGCCATAGCCATCTCTTGCAACAAATCATCGACGAGATGGAAGATTTGTTCGTTGGACTCGGATATACGATTGCTGAAGGTCCTGAAGTCGAGACCGATCTCTATAACTTCGAAATGCTGAACTTGCCAAAAGATCATCCTGCACGAGACATGCAAGACTCGTTCTATATCACGGAAGAGACGTTGCTTCGTACTCATACATCTCCCGTACAGGCTCGCACGATGTTGGAGGCGAACGGAAAACCGATTCGCATCATCTGTCCAGGTAAAGTGTATCGTCGTGATGAAGACGATGCGACGCATTCGCATCAATTCATGCAAATCGAAGGATTGGTTGTCGATGAATCCATCTCGATGGCTGACTTAAAAGGGACACTCGAAGTGTTCGTGAAGCAGTTGTTCGGTGAAACGCGCGAAATTCGTCTTCGTCCAAGCTTCTTCCCGTTCACGGAACCATCGGTCGAAGTCGATATCTCTTGCTTCAAATGTGGCGGGAAAGGATGTAACGTCTGTAAAGGAACCGGTTGGATCGAGATTCTCGGAGGCGGAATGGTCCATCCTCATGTCTTAGAGATGGCTGGCTATGACTCATCAAAAGTGTCAGGATTCGCATTCGGAATCGGAGTGGAGCGTATGGCGATGCTCAAACACGGCGTCGATGACATCCGTCATTTCTACACAAATGACTTACGTTTCATCGAGCAATTCTAAGGAGGAAGACAGATGTTACTTTCAAAAAAATGGTTGAATCAATATATTGATGTATCCGATTTAAGCGGCGAAGCGCTCGGTGACTTGATTACGAAGAACGGAATCGAAGTCGAAAGTGTGACAAATCGTGGGGAAGGACTTTCTGGGATCGTCGTCGGACGGGTCCTTTCATGTGAGAAACATCCGGAAGCGGATAAGTTAAACGTGACGAAAGTGGACATCGGAGAATGTGACCCTGTTCAAATCGTCTGTGGCGCACCGAACGTGCGCGAAGGGCAACATGTGATCGTGGCCAAAGTTGGCGCACGCTTACCAGGACTAAAAATCAAAAAAGCAAAACTTCGTGGTGTCGAATCACAAGGGATGATTTGTTCACTCGAAGAGCTCGGCTTTGAGAAGAAACAAATTCGGGAAGACGAGCAGGATGGGATCCACACATTCCGTGAATCCGTACAAGTCGGAGCAGATGTGCTCGATTTACTCGACTTGGACGATGAAGTCATCGAACTCGGTTTGACTCCGAACCGTTCAGATTGCTTGAGCCTCTATGGAATCATTCATGAGGTTGCGGCCATCTTAGAACGTCCATACACGTTGCCGACGGCAGATGTCACGTCATCATCACCATCGGAGGTATCTATCGAACTTGCGACACCGAACTGTTCATATTACGCAGCTCGTGAAGTCAAAGGGGTAACGATTGCAGAGTCGCCACAATGGCTAAAGAATATCTTGATCGCAGAAGGTGTCCGTCCAATCAACAACATTGTCGACGTGACGAACTACGTGATGCTTGAAATCGGACAACCGCTTCACGCATTCGATGCGAAGAAACTCGGCAACTCGATTGTGGTCCGTCAAGCCGAAAATGGAGAAGAAATGGTCACACTCGACGACGTGACGCGTACGCTCGATTCATCGATGATGGTCATCACGGACGGACAAGCCCCGGTCGCCATCGCAGGCGTCATGGGTGGTGCCAATACAGAGGTAGATCTTTCAACGACAGATATCGTTTTAGAGTCAGCGTACTTTGATCCGGCATCCGTACGCAAGACGAGCCGTACGCTCGGTCTTCGTTCAGATTCAAGCGCTCGTTTCGAAAAAGGCGTTGACCCAGAACGTGTCATGCTCGCGCTTGACCGTGCTGCGCAATTGATTGTCGAACTCGGTGGAGGAGCCATTCATGATGCGGTGCGTTCAGGTGAAGCCGAATCACGTGCCCGAGAAATCCAAGTGTCGATTGACTATATAAACAAGCGTTTAGGGATGACACTCGATCGTCAGACAATCGTTCACATCTTAGAGCGTCTCGGTCTCGCGACAGAAGGGGATGACGTGCTGACAGTACACATTCCATCGCGCCGTCCGGATTTAGAGCTTCCGGCTGACATCACAGAAGAAGTGGCACGTCTATACGGATATGATAGTCTCCCGTCGACGTTACCTGCCTCACAATCGAAAGGGTATTTGCCAGCAATCAACGTACTGCGCAGACAGACACGTCGTTTGTTACAAGGAGTCGGCTTATCACAAGCCATTACTTACTCGTTAACGAGTGAGGCGCATGCGACACGTTTCGGTGGAAAAGACGATCAGCTCGTCCGATTGGCGATGCCGATGAGTGAAGAACGCTCTGTCCTTCGTACGTCGCTCATCCCTGGATTGTTGGAGGCAGCGCGCTACAACACGGCGCGTCAACAATCGAACGTCGCACTTTATGAAACAGGGCGCGTCTATACGGAGCACGGAGAAACGTTACCGCGTGAGAAAGAACGGGTGGCCGGCGTTGTCACAGGTCTTTGGATGGACCATCGTTCGCAAGAAACACGGGTCCCGGTCGACTATTTCGTCGCAAAAGGGATTGTCGACACGTTAGTCCAAACGCTTCGCCTAGATGTCACGTATGAGGCCGTATCGATGCCTGACATGCATCCAGGTCGCACAGCGAACATCTTGATGGCCGGAGAGGTCATCGGATATGTCGGACAAGTGCATCCAGGAACATCAAAAGACGTCTACGGTATGAAGGAAGTGTATGTATTCGAACTCGACCTATTGGCACTTCATGGAGACGAGACACTTCTTTATCAAGACGTACCACGTTATCCATCGATTTCACGAGATTTGGCACTCGTCTTATCACGTGAGATTCCAGCTGGGACAGTGGAACAAACGATCCGCCAAGCGGCTGGTCCACTCTTGATTGACCTCGTCTTGTTTGACGTCTATACAGGGGAGAATGTTGGAGCGGATGAGAAATCGATTGCCTTCTCACTCAAGTTCCAAGACCCGTCACGAACGTTACAAGACGAAGAAGTAACGGCAGCATATGAAACGATCGTCGAGGCGGTCCGTGCGACGCACGGAGCTGAACTTCGAGCGTAAAAAATAGGGAGCGTTGTCCACATGTGACAACGCTCCTTTTATTATTGAATCTCGAGTGCGAGATCGCCGAACTTGGTCCATCCGACAAGACTCGTCACACGATAAAGAGCCCATGTAATGAGTGCAGGGAGTACGACGCCGGTCATGGTGAAGATGAGAAAGGCATCCAACCCTTGGACCGCTAAAATCTGAAGCGGTGCAATCAGGGAGTTGAGACCGAGACCTGCAATTTCATAAGGAACTTGGAGTGAGAACATCAAAGTAGCAATCGGTGCAGAAATCATCGCGGCAATAAACGGTGGAACGACGATTCGTGGGTTTTTGATAATATTCGGGAACTGCACTTTCGGTGTGACAAAGAAGGAAGCGACCAATCCACCTGGGTCGGTTTGACGATATGCCATTAAGGTAAATCCAACAAATTGAGCAGAGCAACCGATCAAGGCAGCGGCGCTAGCGACAGGGTCAAGTTGAAGCGCGATGGCGAGTGCGGCAGATGATGCAGGCGACATGAGCATGACACTGAAAACAAGTGCGATGACAAGAGATGTGGCAATCGGCGACGTTTCTACAGATGCGGTGATCCCTTGACTGATTGAGTTGATAAGAGGAGTCGTGACCGCTGCTGCAGCAACCCCAACGATTCCACCACCTAAAACGGCTGTGACCGGGACGACCATCATATCAAACTTTGTTTTGCCGAGGACACGTTTTCCGAGCCATACAGCGGCAGCCGCTGCAATCAGTGCGCTAATCGGTTGACCTGGAACGAGGACGAGTCCGCTTTCTGACGCTTTTAAAGCTGCACCGCCAATGGTTGCAGCAATCATGGCGCTAAATAGGATGAGCGTGTTGCTTCCGAGTTGAAACGCGACACCAGCGCCTAAAGCAGGTGCCAACAATGATTTGGCGACTTGTCCAATCTGTACGAGCATCGCGATTCCGCTCAAATTACCAATCGTCTCAATCAATAAACCGACACCGAGCGTGACGAGTACGGCATTTGCCATACCTGCTGAAATTTTTACCATTCGATCCATCATATACTGCTTCACTTCCATCATCTCCTCTATATCTTTATGTCAACAAAAAAACCTATCCATCAAGGATAGGCGCGGTTTCAATCTGCAGGCGCCTGTCCGATTACCACGGGAACAAGGGCCTGAAAAGTCGTTTTTTGAAAACAAAACGATTTCAGTCCCTCAGTCGAATAATAATCAGCAGGCTGTTCATATGTACGGGATTGGACATTTCGAGCATCTCCTCTTCGTTGGATTTGCTAAAGAATACCATCTATTTTTGTAATAATCAATATTTTCTGAAAATAAACACAAAAAAATTCAGGAAGCCCAGTGGCGTCCTGAATTAGCTCATTTGTAATGAGCGTGCTTGAATCTGATCGTCGATAAAATTCATCGACAATGCATTGAATTGATCGGGTTGGTCTACATTGACCACATGACCAGAGTCTGCAACGATTTCAACATTGGCTGTCGGTTGATGTTTCGCTGTCCGCTCGACAGCTTCAAGAAACATATAATCCTCATCACCCATAATATACAAAATCGGGACGTTCGTTTGAATCGAAGTGAACTGATTCAATAAAGGATTAATATTTTCCGTCATCTTGAACCAACGGATAAACTCACGTTGACATAAGTTCGCCGCATCGCGGACGAACATCATCCGAGACTTCTTGTGACGCTTCTTCGGGAGTAAAATCCATGCGAATAATTTATATAACCACATATAGGGGACGAAGTTTTGCACGAGACTACCAAGTCGGATGAGCAACGTGGAGCGCACATTAAATTTTACAATGGCTCCGCCGAGGACGACTGATGCGATTCGATCCGGATAGTGCTCAAACATCGCCTGAATCACAATCGTCCCTAAAGAAAGACCGACCATGTGCCCTTTTTCGATACCTAAGTGATCCATGACTTCAATCACGTCTTTGGCAACGACATCAAACGTATAGGCATTCAATGGTTGTTTGAGCGACTGTTCAGCATCGTATGAACCGCCATGACCGCGTAAATCGACGAGCAGGACATTATATTTTTTACGGAAGGGACGAAGTTGGCGATACCAATGCGATAAACTTCCTCCGGCCCCATGTATAAAGATGACCCAAGGATGGTCATCACTAATCGTGTAGGTTTTATAATGCAACATGAACGCTATCCTCCAAAAATTTTAAGTTCATTTAACCGTAAAACGAGTATATCATACTTGATGTCGAAGCTCTACAAACGACGTTCATTCAAGTTGATGGCTTTCTTTGTATTCGCAAAATGGACTTTAGCAATCTTTTGTAAATAATCCTGTCCATGACCTCGAATGATTTGAGCGGCGACTTGGTCGACTTTTGCTCCTGCCCCTTTCGGGAGGGTCAATCCTACTTGTTTACTTAGTTTGTCCATTTCTTTTAAGAAGAAGGCGCGAGCTAAAATGGAAGCAGCTGCGACGGCGACATGAAGACCTTCTGCCTTGGTTGAAAAGTAGACATCGTCGCGCACGATATCCCGCTCTGCCCGCAAGTGTTGATAGTATACCGACTTCTCTGCGAATTGATCGATTAGAATGGCATCGGGTTTCTGTCCGATTTTCTCAAGCAACGCTCGAAGTGCAGCATTATGGGCGATGGCGGTCATTTTACCTTGTGTCATCGTCCGTTGCATTTTGTTATATGTTGGATTATGCAGTGTTGCTTTTTGATAGGGAATCGTAGCGTGTAAATCTTTCGCAATCCGGATGATTTCAGGGTCGGATAACTGTTTTGAATCTTTCACGCCGAGTTCTTTGACGAGTGCGATTTGATCGCGTGAGACAAAAGCCGCTACGACGACGAGTGGTCCGAAGTAGTCTCCTTTTCCGACCTCGTCGCTTCCAATGACAGACCAACTTGAAAATCCTTCAGGTAAGAGGGTGTTCGGTGCGGATGCTTGTTTCTTCTCAGCAGGTAGTCCCCATTTCACTGCCTCGGTCTCAGCATCTTTTCCTTGGAACATCACTTTCCCTGATTGATAAACCGTTACGACAAATCCCGGTGTCTTGGCGCTGAATGTCGCATATGGTGGTGGCGCGACTGCATACTCATGATACATTTTCTTTAGTTTTTCTTGTGATGCGGATGATAGCTTGATGACTTGGTTGCCCAACATGAGCACTTCCTTTCTGTCTGGCAAATTCATTTTACATTTTTTTATGATTTTTTGAAACCGAAGATGAGGTTTTATCGTATATGGAGATGAGTAGAGAAAAGTGAGGTGAGGTGGACGTGTGGTGGCGCGATGACACGCAACGAGATGAGGTAGAGGAATTATACAAGCACATTCTCGAACTCGAGGCGAGAATTGCTAAATTAGTAGCTCATCAAGTGAGAGTGCGTCGGCTACTGATGCAAGATTCTTCTGAGGGCGTGACGGATCAAGTCGTTCAAGTTCAAAAAGAAGTGGAATATTTTTTAAACAGGATGCGACTCGAACGACAAGAATTTGTCGACATATACAATCGGCGACGGATTGAACGTTCCATTGGTCGAGTTCGAGAAGTGAACGACTTATCCACTTCATCACTGTCGGAGTGGGATGAAATTGAAGATCGGCTTGCATTAGAAGTCGAACAACTTCGACGCGTACTGATGATGGAACAAAAACGTCGACAGGAGGGGTGGTAATGGAGGCAATCGATCAACTTTATTGGTGGGTGTTGATCATCGCTGGTCTTGGAACCTTTATTTACATGATGTTTTCCGATGCGTTCGATATGTTTGAAGGTTGGTTCAACCCTGCAGTCATCCTATCTTTCTTAGCACTAGGGGCAGGAATTGGGCTCATCTTAAACGCATTGGCTCACGTTTCCCCGATGATTGGGCTCGCTGTCGCATTGATCGGGTCTCTTGCTCTGACGACGCTTCTCTATTTGTTTGTTCTCTTACCGCTCTCAAATGCGGAAGAGTCCATTGGTTTGACGGATGAGGCATTAGTTGGACGTGTCGGACGATTGACCGTGCCCATTCCTGAAGGCGGATACGGTGAAGTCTTGATTGAGACAGTGACGGGATCGCTTTTAAAGACGGCTCAAAGCTTAGACGGTACATCGATTTCGACAGATCGTCGGGTAGTTATCATTGAAGTAAAAGGCAATATCGCAATCGTCATGCCATATGACGAACCTACAATTCGAGAGGAGATATAACACATGAATACGGCTATTTTAGTCAGCATTATCGTCGGGGTCATCATCCTCGCACTTGTGTTTGTATTCGTACTAAAATATCGCACAGTCGGACCAGATGAGGCACTGATTGTGACAGGTAGTTATTTAGGCAAGAAAAATGTACATAGCGATACATCCGGTAACCGCGTCAAAATCATTCGTGGCGGCGGGACGTTCGTCTTCCCAGTATTCCAGCAAGCAGAACCGCTCAGCTTGCTCTCAAGCAAATTAGAGGTCACGACACCTGAAGTGTATACAGAACAGGGTGTCCCGGTCATGGCGGACGGAACAGCCATCATTAAAATCGGCGGATCGATCAGTGAAATCGCGACAGCGGCTGAGCAGTTCCTCGGAAAACCGAAGATTGAACGTGAAAATGAAGCAAAAGAAGTGTTAGAAGGCCATTTGCGCTCGATTTTAGGTTCTATGACCGTTGAAGAAATCTATAAGAACCGTGACAAGTTTTCGCAAGAAGTTCAACGAGTTGCATCACAAGACTTAGCGAAGATGGGGCTAGTCATCGTATCATTCACCATCAAAGACGTTCGAGATAAGAACGGATACTTGGAATCGCTAGGGAAACCGCGTATCGCCCAAGTGAAGCGTGATGCTGATATCGCGACAGCAGAAGCGGATAAAGAGACGCGCATCAAACAGGCGGAAGCAATGAAAGATGCGAAGAAGGCCGAGCTTGAGCGTGCGTCTGAAATCGCGGAAGCTGAGAAAGAGAACCAACTTCGGATTGCGGCTTATCGCCGTGAGCAAGATGTTGCCAAAGCGCGGGCCGACCAAGCGTATGAGCTTGAGGAAGCGCGTGCGAAACAAGAAGTCACTGAACAACAGATGCAAGTTCAAATCATCGAGCGTCAAAAGCAAATCGAGCTCGAAGAGAAAGAAATCATGCGTCGTGAGAAACAATATGATTCAGAAGTGAAGAAAAAAGCCGATGCGGATCGATACTCGATTGAACAGTCTGCCGCTGCGGATAAGGCACGTCAAATCGCAAGTGCGGATGCAGAGAAGTATCGTATTGAAGCACAGGCGAAAGCCGATGCGGAACGCGTACGTTTGGCAGGTCTTGCAGAAGCGGATTCTGAACGTGCGAAAGGTGAGGCAGAAGCTGAAATTATCCGCTTGACCGGTCTTGCCGAAGCGGAAGCGAAAGAGAAGATTGCCGAAGCCTTCGCGCAATACGGGCAGGCTGCGATTCTCGATATGGTCGTCAAGATGCTTCCTGATTATGCGAAAGAAATTGCATCGCCACTTGGAAACATCGATCAGATTACGGTCGTCGACACGGGGAGCGGTCAAAACGGCGGTGCCGGGAAAGTGACAGGTTACGCAACCGACCTCATGGCGTCGCTTCAACAAACATTAAAAGCTTCTTCGGGCATTGATATGAAAGACTTGCTCGAGAACTTTGCGGGGAAAGGGAACGTTGCAACAGCTCCTACACCGGAGCGAGAATTAGCTGATACGACGGTCGCTGCTTCAAAAGAATAAGTGTACGAAGCCATGGACGATGTCTATGGCTTTTTTTATTGCCACAACTTTTAAAAAAAATAATGTAGAATAGCCCTTTCTCGGTCGATATAAGTGTTGTCAGACCATTAGAGAGAGGGAGTATTGAATATATGAAGAAAAGTATAATGCTCAGTACAATCACGGCTTGCACCCTTTGGTTGTCCGGTTGTCAGTCAGTTATCGACAATCCAAGTGCCACTGTCGAAGAACGACAGACGATGGGAGTTGTTTTATCTGACGTTGGTCTCGGGGACCAATCGTTCAGTGACGCAGCTATGCGTGGGATGGGTGAGCTACGTGAAACGGGCGATTGGTTCGTTGATTATCGTGAACTATCCGAAACGGAGACATACAAAGTTGGTTTTGAAGAATTGGTAAAAGAGGGACATGACGTAATTGTCGGTCTCGGTTTTGCGTGTCAAGAAGACTTAGAGGCCGTAGCGGCTGAACATCCGGAACAGCAATTTGCTTTGATCGATGGCGTGTCCGAACTTCCAAACGTCTTGAATATCACGTTCGAAGAGGGAGAGGGAAGTACGCTCGCCGGCGCCGTGGCTGGTCTTGAGACAGAGTCCGATACGATTGGATTTATCGGTGGGATGGATATGGAACTCATTCAAAAATTTGAAGCAGGATTTGAACGTGGCGCTAAAGCGGTGAACGAAGATGTCGAGATGCTCGTTGATTTCTCGAATGATTTTGCTTCACCAGAGCTCGGTCGCGAACTCGCTGAGAAACAAATTAAAGCGGGAGCAGATGTTCTGTATGCTGCAGCTGGACTTACAGGAGTCGGTGTACTCGAGACGGCTGAAAAATACGGCGTCAAGGCAATCGGGGTCGATAGTGATCAATCGATGATTGCACCAGATGCGGTTGTGACGTCGATGTTGAAACAAGTTGATTTGGCGATTGTAGAAATCGCGGGTCGTGTGACCGAAAAACCATTTAATGAACACGTCATCCTTGGAATTGAAGAGGGCGGCGTCGGCTTGGCCCCACTTCGTCGCATTCAATGGGATGAGAAAGAAACATCAGAGTATGAATCGGTAGAACGTCAGTTGAAGGAGGGGACACTTAAATGAGTTTACGTAAACGTTTTATCTTCTCAACCGTCTTCACTGTCGTCTTGATCGTACTGATGATGAGTTACGTCTTGTCGACGTTGAATCGCTTGCAAACATATAACGAGCAGTATGGAAGTCAAATGATTGAATTGTCTCAACTTGAAACGTCACTCCTACAAGAACAATCCCTCTGGACGTCACTTGGTGAACAGTCGAACCAATCTACATTGACTCAATTAGAGCGCATCCGTGTGACGAACGCGGAAACATTCGATGATTTAAAACAGTCTTATTTGATTCCGGCATTTTCAAATCATTTAGACCGTGCCACGATGAAGTACGAACAGGTGAACGAAGATGTCGAGTCGGCACTTGAAGGTGGTATCGGAGCTCGGATCCAGGCAGCTAAACTGGAAGGTTTGTTAAATGATATCAATACGTTGATTGCAAAGAACGGTTCATTCTATGAAGCGCTTCAAGTAGAGGCGGCAAATGAGACGGAACGTCTCTTGTTGATCTCAGTCCTCTTGACGATTCTCGTCATCCTAGCGCTCGGAATCTACAACTTCTTCTTTGCCCGTTCGATCACTCGACCACTCGAAAAAAATGTCAAGGTGGCAGAAGCGATTGCAGCCGGACGTCTCGTCACGTTGCCTGAGTCGACGCGCAATGATGAAATCGGACGTCTTGAACGTGCCATGCGTGACATGACGGCATCTCTTCAGACGGTGATCGGGTCAATCCGAGTCACATCAATGAAAGTGAACGGGATGACCGAAACGGCCGCGGCCGAAAATGAAGCGGTCGTGAGTACGACGTCTAACATCACGAACGCGGTTGATGAGATGGCACACGGAGCACAGTCGATTGCAAATGAGTTGCAAGAAACGCTCAGCTCAGTGCATACGATGGCGACTTCATTTGAGACGAGTTTGAACCAGACGAAACAAACGACGGAAGAAACGTCAGAAATGACACGTGAAGTAGCGGCTGGGATTGAAACATTAACGGACCAGGAGCACATTTTAGATCGTTCAAGCGAACGGAATGAAGTGCTTGTCACGCGAATGGACCACTTTGCACGACAAACGGCTGAGATTGAGGCGATGGCGAAGCTTGTCGAAGACGTCGCGGCTCAGACGAATTTACTTGCCCTCAATGCGGCAATCGAGGCAGCCCGTGCGGGAGAAGCAGGACGAGGATTTGCTGTCGTAGCAAGTGAAGTGAAGAAGTTGGCGGAAGAGAGCAACAAAGCGACTCGCTCTATTTTCCACGTCGTCGAGACGATCCAGCAAGAAGTCGTCCGTTTGACGGAAACGGTGAATGAGTCAAAACGCGAGCAAGAGGCGCAATTAGAAGCGTTCGGATTGACGAAAGAAGCATTCAACCGAATCCATGAACGGACAGACCACGTCGCTTCGTTCGTACGCACGATCGAACAAGAGATGCGCACATCGAGTAACGAGGTAAACAACGTCTTGCGTCGGGTTGAAGAAGTATCTGGGGTGACGGAAGAGTTGGCCGCAGGAAACGAAGAAGTGGCAGCCTCGATGAAAGAACAGCAGGCAAGCTTCGATCAAATCTTTACATTGATGCAAGAGTTAGAAGGACAGGCAGCGGCACTCGCTGACCAGGTTCAGCATTTCGAAGAAGAATAATCGAACAGTGAACAGTAGGAACGGAGGCCACGTGATGGTCTCCGTTTTTTCCGTCATTCTATAACCTGTTCATAGAAATTGTGTCGATGAATATCGTTACATGTACGAGTGCGATATGGAACATGCAAACAAATCATTTCCTAAAGTTAAGATTGTGGGGAAGAATGAGACGTGTTTCGAAACAGCTGATTCGCCATACTGAACGTAACAGTCGAACAGGGTGGTGATTCGCTTGGAAAGATGGAAACAACTCGTCATCGGTCTCCTAGTCGTTCTTTTTTTAGGAGTGGGCTATTTGCTTTATCAAAAGGAACCGGAGCAACGAATGGTGGACGAGTTCGTCATGGAACCTGAGGAGGTCACGCCGACCACGACCCCAGAGCGTATGGAGCTCGTTGTGTATGTGACAGGTGCGGTTGAATCTCCGAACGTATATACCGTACCAGAAGGGGCGAGAGTGGGCGATGTGCTCTCTTTGGCAGTCCTGACAGATGAAGCTGACCCAGAGCAGTTAAATTTAGCACAGTTGTTAGTTGATGGAGTCAAAATCATCGTGCCGAAAAAAGGAGAAACACCGATTTCGCAAGACTCAGCGAGTCCCGAGATGGAGACGAACGGTGTTCATGTCAACAGTGCGACGAAAGAGGAACTGATGACGGTTCCAGGAATTGGTCCAGCCAAAGCCGAGGCGATTTTAAATCATCTGAAAGCGAACGGCCCATTTAAAACATATGAAGCGCTAGGTGATGTGAAGGGGTTCGGCGAAAAGACATTAGAAAGTATGAAGCCATATTTATTGGTACCTTAAGATGCCGCTGTTTCCATTGTTTGCGGTACTCATTGTAACCGGTCTGAAAGAAGGATTCTATTTGGTCTCTGTGGTCGCTATTGTCTTTTATCTGGTCACACGACGTGGGCAAGGCCTGTATGCGAAAGCCGGAGTGATTGGACTCATCTGTATCGCATCGTTCCATACGACCCCTACAGAATCGTTACCGTCAGACACGATTGCCTTCTCAATCGAAAGTCGAAAAGAGAATGGGAAATCGGTAAGACTATACGGGAACGTAGACGATCTTCAGGGCGTCTTACGAGGACGCGAATTAGAACACGGACGACCTGGAGAGACGTGCCTCGTGCAAATCGAAGTAGAGGCGTTTCAACCGTTACGAAACACCGGGGGATTTGATGAACGGGCTTGGGCACGGAGTTCAAACGTATCCTTTAAAGGGAAGGTGAAGCGAATCGACACGTGTCGTCCGACGGCAGGGTGGGACGGTCGGTTGTTGCGTTGGAAAGAACAACAACTTCAACAAATTGAGCATCGTCATCGTGCGGATGTCGCATTATATATGGAGGCATTATTGTTCGGAGAGAGTCGAATGCTAGATGAAAAGACCTCATTTTCTTATCGTGTGACGGGCCTTCTTCATCTTCTTGTGATTTCCGGTTCACATATTGCCATGTTGATCGTGGCCATGCGCATATTGATGCAGCCAATCCCTATTCGACGTGAAACGAAGACGGTACTGATGATCTTTAGTATTACGATGTTCGGATGGATGACTGGTTTTTCCCCACCTGTTGCAAGAGCTGTCGTCGTCGCAGATGCGATCCTCTTTCTCTCTCTTTTCGGTGTGACGATTCGAGACCCGATTCGGCTCTTGAGTTGGTGTGCGGCGGGCATGTTGGCCGTTCAACCGTTCCTTCTCACGAATCTGGGTTTCCAATTGACGGTCGGGATGACCTTCTTTTTGTTAGTCACGAGACAAATCTGGACAGGACTAATCGAGTTGTCCGTTTTCGCACAGCTGTTTGGGCTGATTGTACTATGGCAAGTACAACCGGTTCTATCCGTCGCGGCACCGATATGGAATCTCGTGATGGCCATCTGTATCTCGTGGATCATCATGCCACTCGCATTTGTCACATGGATGATTCCTTCAATTGCCCCGTTGTTCATGATTGTGTTGGATGAGATCAATGGAATGTTCGCCCTCCACGATGATTTACGACCTTGGCTTCCGTTGCACGATCTGGCATTGCCGTCGCAAATCGCATTGTTGCTAGGATTGTGGGGGAGCTTGACGCTGATGAATCGAAAACGATGGATCGGATGGGGGGCGGCCATCATGACATGTGGGTTGATTGCGGGATGGTCAGAATGGTCGGAATCCTCCAGGGTGACCTTTTTGGATGTCGGGCAAGGTGATGCAATCGTCGTAGAATCGGGAAGAACGATTGGTGTCATTGATGTAGGAGGCGTATTTCAAGATCCAAACGAGCAAAAGCGAAGCACATTTGACCCGGGGGAAGATGTATTGGCCCCTTATTTATGGAAGCGTGGGGAGCGTTCGCTTGATTTTGTCCTGTTGACCCATGCGGATCATGACCACATCGGCGGATTAGAAGGATTATTGAAAGTGGTGACGGTGGAAGAACTTTGGATATCAAAAGAAGTGGCGAATGCTGAAAAACGAGAAGAACTGCTACACTTAGCAGCGGCCTATGATGTATCGGTCCATTATCTCGAGGCAGACGATCGGCCGACGCCATGGATGTGGATTGTGGCACCGAATCGCCCACACGAAGATGAAAATGATCATTCGATCAGCCTGTACATGAACGTAGGTGGCATGCGGTATCTATTGACAGGAGATTTGCCGATAGAAGGAGAAGCCGAGTTACCGACGCTTGACGTCGACGTATTTAAACTAGGGCATCACGGATCCGATACGTCGTCGGGAGAAGAGCTGCTTGAGCGAATCGATCCAGAATGGGTCATTGCGAGTGTCGGTTCGAACAATCGGTATGGACATCCGCACGAGGAGACGTTACGACGGGTTGTGGGGAAACGTCTATTACGAACCGATTTGAACGGGATGATTGTCTGTGAAGAGAACATGTGTCGGGGGATCATCGAGTAGCACGGCATAAAATGTGATACACTAAAAAACGATTGCTCCCCCGGGGCAATCGTTTGAACACTTATAGACTTAAGAACTTGATGATGACACCGATGAAGAAAATCGTGAAGAAAAAGCCAAATGGGACGATGAAGCCGATCGCAGAGTCGATGGCGTCATTACGTTTGCATTGAACGTCATTTTCAAACGGGTTTTCACTCGGTGGGCGTACTGAGTTGATTTGCATATTAGGTCCCTCCTTATCATACTTCCTTTATAAGTATAGCGAATCATGGGAAGATAATCTATGTTTAGATGAGAATAAATTGTGAAAGTGGTGTGTGTTTTGAATGAACCGTGGTTACATAATGGAAAACTGGCGAGCGTCTATGTTCTCCATGGCACCGAAAAATATTTGTTAGAGACGTGGGAACGTGAAATCGTGAAAGCGGCCAATCCATCCGGTGATCAATTTGATGTCATGCAACTAGATCTTCAAGAGACGTCACTCGATACGGCGCTTGATGAAGCGGAGACGGTCCCTTTCTTTAGTGAGTATCGCACGGTTATCGTGAAAAATGCCCAGTTCTTAACGGGTGCGAAAGAGAAGCAAAAGCACAATGTTGACCGTCTGGCGGAATATGTCGTACAACCGGCGACCTATTCGGTTCTTGTCTTGATTGTCGAGTCAGAAAAACTCGATGAGCGGAAGAAAATCGTGAAGCGTCTGAAAGAGCGTGCCATCGTCCTCGAAGCGAAAAAGCCGAGCCAAAATGAACTGATGCGATACGTGAACGATGCATTGAGTCGTGAACAACAAAAGATGGAGCGCTCTACGATGGAGCGTCTTTTATTCCTATGTCAGGATGATTGGGGAAAGTTGGTTCGCGAACTAGAGAAGCTACAGTTGTACGCGGGAACGGGTGCGACGATTCCGATTGAGATTGTGAATGATTTAGTTCCACGTACATTAGAAGATAACGTCTTTCAACTCTCGGAGCTTCTCGTCAAACGACAAGCTGATGCAGCGCTTCGATTGGTTCGGGATTTAGAAAAACAAGGGCAAGAACTGATTGGACTACTCGGGTTGCTTGCTCGGCAATATCGGAACATGTACCTGTCGAAACAGTTGACAGAGGCAGGCTATGGAGAGAAGCAAATCGCATCGAAAATCGGGGCCCACCCGTATACAATCAAATTGGCGACACAAGCGAGTCGCGGCTTTTCAGAGGCTCAGCTCGCACGTGCGTTGACATTGATTGCAGACGCGGACGAGACCATGAAAACAGGACGAGGTGACAAACAGATCGTTTTCGATACGCTCGTTTGTCAACTGGCCTTATTGTGAGGTGAGGGAATGGGATTCAAACAAGTGACGCTTCAAGACGTGATTCCACTCCGTCATGTTGTGCTCAGACCAGGAAAAGACGTTGAGACGTGTTATTTTGAAGGGGATGAGGCGCCGACGACGCGACACTTCGCTTGGGTTGAAGGCGATCAAGTGCTGTCGGTCGCTACAGTCATGCTGTCCCCGAAACAAATCGAGGGTGTGAAGATTCCGCTCCAACTCCGTGGCATGGCGACGGATCCTCATGTTTCGGGACAAGGAATCGGCTCTCGATTTTTACAGGCACTCCATGATGAGCTGGGATGTTCATGGTGGTGTAATGCGAGAGAAGTGGCTGTCCGTTTCTATGAACGAAATGGACTTACACGAATCGGGGAGCCGTTCGACATCCCTGGGATTGGCCCACACTACGTCATGGTATACAAAAAAACAGCCGGCTCCGAATAGGAGGCGGCTGTTTCGTGTGATCTCTAATTAGAGAGCAGCGATACGAGCTGCGAGGCGTGATTTATCACGACCTGCTTTGTTTTTGTGGATAAGACCTTTTGATGCAGCCTTGTCGAGCTTCTTCGTAGCGAGGACGAAAGCTTCTTGAGCAGCTTCTTTGTTTCCTTCGAGTACGAGAGCATCAACACGTTTTACTGCTGTACGCATTGCCGCTTTCTCTTGTGAGTTCGCAACACGACGTTTTTCAGAAGTTTTTGCACGTTTGATTGCTGATTTGATGTTTGCCATTGTTTGTCACCTCCTGAAACAAGAAAGTGTATGTTCTTATTACTTCAAGTAATCATTCAACAGAACAAGCACAATTGTAGCAAACGGTTATATGAAAAGCAACCACTTGATGATTATTCTGAAAACTATCTGTGGTATTGTTGTAGTAGGTCGTACACATTACTTTAGGATTTTGATATAATGACACGGTATGCATGAGAAGGATAGGTGAACCCATATATGAACAAACAAGAATTAGAGAATCGTCAGAAGAAGATTCGCAACTTTTCCATCATCGCGCACATCGATCATGGAAAGTCGACGCTCGCTGACCGGATTCTTGAGAAGACTGGTGCACTCACGGCTCGTGAGATGAAAGAGCAGACGCTTGACGCGATGGACTTGGAGCGCGAGCGTGGAATTACAATCAAATTGAACGCCGTCAAATTGAACTATACGGCGAAAGACGGAGAAGAGTATATTCTTCACTTGATCGACACGCCAGGACACGTCGACTTCACATATGAAGTGTCACGTTCGCTTGCGGCATGTGAAGGTGCGATTCTCGTCGTCGATGCAGCGCAAGGAATTGAAGCGCAAACCCTTGCGAACGTTTATTTAGCACTCGATAACGACCTTGAAATCATTCCGGTCATCAATAAAATCGACTTGCCGTCAGCGGATGTCGAGCGGGTCCGTCAAGAGATTGAAGACGTCATCGGACTCGATGCGAGTGATGCGGTCCCGACTTCTGCAAAAGCCGGAATCGGGATTGAAGAGATTCTCGAACAAATCGTGGAACTTGTCCCTCCGCCGACAGGTGACCCGTCTGAACCATTGCAAGCACTGATTTTTGACTCATACTATGACGCTTACCGCGGTGTCGTCGCATCGATTCGTATCGTGAACGGTTCAGTCAAAGTAGGAGACAAAGTTCAAATGATGGCGACTGGCAAGACGTTCGAAGTGACGGACCTCGGTGTGTCGACGCCAAAACCGATCTCTGTTAAAGAATTGAACGTAGGAGACGTTGGTACGCTTTCTGCATCCATTAAAACAGTAGGAGATGTTCGCGTCGGGGATACGATCACACTTGCTAAAAACCCGGCAACGAGTCAGCTACCTGGTTATCGCAAGATGAACCCGATGGTTTACTGTGGTTTGTATCCGATTGATGCGGCTAAGTACAATGATCTTCGTGAGGCACTTGAAAAGCTCCAGCTCTCAGATGCCGCACTCGAGTTTGAACCAGAGACGTCGCAAGCGCTCGGTTTTGGTTTCCGTTGTGGATTCCTCGGCATGCTTCATATGGAAATCATTCAAGAGCGAATTGAACGTGAGTTTAACATCGACTTGATTACGACGGCACCATCGGTAATTTATCACGTGACGACGACTTCAGGCGAAGTAATTCACGTCGATAACCCATCGAAGATGCCAGAGCAACAAAAAGTCGATTCGATTGAAGAGCCATACGTCAAGGCGGCTGTCATGACACCAAACGACTACGTAGGTGCAATCATGGAACTTTGCCAGAAGAAACGCGGAACGTTCATCGATATGCAATACATCGATACGACTCGCGTCAAAATCACGTACGAGATTCCGCTCAGTGAAATCGTCTATGATTTCTTCGATCAGTTGAAATCGAGCACGAAAGGCTACGCGTCTCTCGATTATGAGTTGATCGGCTACCGTCAATCGCGTCTCGTGAAGATGGATATCTTGCTCAATAACGAAATCGTCGATGCCCTCAGCTTCATCGTTCACCGTGACTTCGCGTACGAACGTGGGAAGGTCATTGTTGAGAAGCTTAAAGCTCTCATTCCACGGATGCAGTTCGAAGTTCCAGTCCAAGCGGCCGTTGGAACTAAAATCGTCGCACGTTCTACGATTAAAGCACTTCGTAAAAACGTTTTGGCTAAATGTTATGGGGGAGATATCTCACGTAAACGGAAACTCCTCGAGAAACAAAAAGAAGGTAAGAAGCGCATGAAGATGGTCGGGTCCGTCGAAGTCCCGCAAGAAGCGTTTATGTCTGTTCTCTCTATGGACGAAGAATAATGAGTTTGAGTCGCCCTGATTTTCGAATCAGGGCGATTTTGTATTTCAGGCAGGAAATGCCCTTTCATATAAGGAAGAGTAAACCCTTAGACAGACTATAGAGGAGGAAACACCGTGTCGACGTATACATACTCTGCGGGTCCTGGCATGCTACCGACAGAAGTGATGCAAGAGATTCAACAACATCTTTTGACGTTTGAGTATGAAGGCGTTTCGATTATCGAAACGAGTCATCGCTCAGCGTCTTTCGAACGTGTGGTCGACTCTCTTGAATTGAGATTGAGAAGACTCATGCATATCCCTGAGAATTACGCTGTGCTTTGGCTACAAGGCGGTGCGACGTTACAATTTTCAATGATTCCGATGAATTTACGGAAGCGGAATCGATTCGCTTATGTGGATACGGGCATCTGGTCTAAAAAAGCGATGGAAGATGCGAAACACTTTGGAGAGGTCGATGTCATTCACCCATTGGTAGATGCGACGGGAAAGATGTCGTTTGAATCGAGCCTTGTCCAAGAGGTGGACTATCTCCATGTGACACTGAACAACACGATTGAAGGGACTCGATTTACACATCTCCCTGAAATCGATGTCCCGCTGATTGCAGATGCTTCCTCGAACATTCTAGCCGAGCAAATCGATGTGGAGCGCTTCGGGGTGATTTATGCCGGAGCCCAAAAGAATATCGGACCTGCAGGACTGACGGTCGTCATCATCCGTCGGGATTTGATTCAGTCGCTTGAGTTGCCGAGTTATCTTCAGTATGGGTCACATGTCGATACGTTATTCAATACACCATCGACCTTCAGCATGTATGTAGCAGAGCGTGTATTGAAGTGGGTGGAAGACCGCGGAGGCGTCGAAGCGATGGAACGATTGAATCATCAGAAAAGTGACAGGGTCTATTCCTATCTTGAAGAGTCGACCTGCTTTTCTCCAATTGTTTCGGGGGAATGTCGTTCATTGACGAACATCCCATTTACAACGGGAGATCAAGAGATGGATCGGCGATTTGAACGATACGCTTTAGAACGTGGATTGCTCGAACTCGGTGGTCATCGTTCGGTAGGGGGCTTACGTGCAAGTCTGTATAACGCGATGCCGCTAGAAGGGGCAGAACGCCTCGTCGACGTCATGAGAGCATTCGAGGAGGAAACCCATGTATCACATCAAAACATTTAATCAAATCGCTGCCGCTGGTCTGAAACGATTTGAGCCAAGCGAGTACGTCATCAATGCATCGGATCAAGCCGATGCTTGGGTACTGAGAAGTCATCAAGTCCACGAAGAGGATATCCCTCCCTATCTTCTCGCCATCGCTAGAGCAGGGGCCGGTGTCAACAACCTTCCGCTCGATAAACTTGCGAAGCGAGGAATCGTCGCGTTTCATACACCTGGTGCGAATGCGAATGCGGTGAAAGAACTCGTCCTTGCGAGCATGATCCTCTCGGTACGACCCATTGTGAAAGGACTCAATTGGGTGAATGAACAGACTATCGCATCGCAATCGCAATTAGAAGAAGCGATGGAAGTGCAAAAACGACAATTCCTCGGAGCGGAGTTGCGAGGCAAAAAAGTAGGGATTATCGGTCTAGGAGCCATCGGTGCGTCGCTAGCCAACGATCTTCTCCAGCTTGGGGTCGATGTTATCGGATACGATCCCCATCTCTCGGTTGATGCCGCCTGGAATATTTCGAAACACGTCACGCGTGCCAAACATTTAAGTGAGGTACTGGGAAATGTTGACTTATTGTCGATTCATATGCCTTTGACTGAGGAGACTCGATTCAGCATTGACCAGAGTTGGTTCGAACGGATGAAACCGGGGATGACTGTTTTGAACTTTGCGCGAGGAGAGCTCGTGAAAGATGATGACTTATTGAAGGCGTTGCATCATCATGTGGGACTGTATGTGACCGACTTCCCCCGTCACACGTTGATTGGTCATCCGCAAGTCATGGCACTGCCTCACCTCGGTGCATCGACTAAAGAATCGGAAGTTAATTGTGCCATTCAAGCAGTGGAGACGCTGAAGTTGTATCTCGAGACAGGGAATATTCGTTCGTCTGCTAATTTTCCGAACGTCGAGCTTCCTTACACCGGTAAACGCCGTCTTGGAATCTTGCATCGAAACGTCCCGAACATGGTCGGTCAAATCACGGGAGAACTTGCCTCACATGGATTGAATATCGATAACATGGTCAATCGTAGCCGCGGGGAGATGGCGTATACGTTGATTGATTTAGACAACAGCGAGCATGAACCGTTATCGATTCATGCGCTGTATGAAATACAGGGCGTCATTCGCGTCCGGGAATTTTAAGGAGGATCTTATGGTCGTATTTAAACCGTTCAGCCCTTATATGCCAGCGCATCCGGAACGTGTCGCCGCAGACCCGTACGATGTCGTATCGATTGAAGAGGCGCAAGCCGTCATTTCAGAAAATCCTGATTCTTTTTTAGCAGTTGATAAGCCGGAAGCACTTCAATCCGACCTTTCGCTTGAGAAGTGGGGGGATTTGGCGCGTCATGAGCTAGAACGTCTCTATGAGAAGGAGTTGACGGAACGTCCGAATGGATTTTACGTCTATCGATTGACATCGGGACAACGTCAGCAAACCGGTTTAGTCGCCACCTTTTCAGTCGCGGATTATGAAGCCGGTCGAATCAAGATTCACGAACATACACGGGAGGCGAAGGAGCGGGAACGTGTCGAGCATGTCCGGGCAACACGAGCGCACACCGGTCCCATTCTCCTCAGTCATCCTCCACATGCAAACTTGAAGCAAATCTTACATGCTGCGACAGACGGAAACCCGTTGTTCTCGTTCACGGATGAACGAGGCGTCATGCATGAAGGATTCATGGTTCCAAACCGTGAACTCGCTCGTGTCATGATGATTGGCGCAACCATCCCGGCGATTTACATTGCGGATGGACATCACCGTGCGAAAGCGGCAACGGTCGTTTCCGGGATGAGTGGGGATCGTTCTCAAAATAATGAACGTACACACTTCTTAGGTGTCCTCTTCCCGAGTGACGAATTGACGATTTTGCCGTATCATCGCGTGCTGACAGCGATTAGTCCAGAAGAGGTAGAGAATATGTTAGACGGACTCTCGTTTTCATACATAATCAATGAGGAGGATGGTCTTGTCCTGCCGAAAGAACATGGCGTCTTCGGAGTCGCCTATCGAGGGAAATATTATCAGTTGACGAAACGGCAAGAGGACAAGGCGCTAGACGTTGCCATCTTACAACGAGATATACTAACGCCGTACTTCAACGTCGAGGATATTCGTACAGACGCGAGAGTCGATTTTGTCGGTGGGAACAAGACGGCCTCGGAATTAGAAAAGCTGACTAAAGTACCAGATCGATTGCTTTTCACGTGCCATGAGACAACGATGTCACAACTGATGCGCGTGGCGGATGATGGTGGCCAGATGCCTCCAAAATCAACCTGGTTCGAGCCGAAATTGAAGAGTGGTTTATTCATTCATCGATTCGATTGATGGCGCAGGCTGGAAAGAACAGACGAAAAGCGTTATAAATGGAATGAGAAGAAAGGGGTGGCCGAAATTGGCTAAAGCCGTATATCTTCACATTCCATTTTGTGAACATATTTGTTATTACTGTGATTTCAACAAGGTGTTTTTAAAAAATCAGCCTGTTGATGCTTATTTAGATGCATTAGAGCGAGAGATGGTATTGACGCTCGAGGCGTTTCCGACAGAGCGGATTGATACCATCTTTATCGGAGGCGGGACACCGACCGCGCTCAATGAGGAGCAGATGGCGCGCCTGATGGATATGGTCCGCCAACACCTTCTGCCACTCGCGTCAGATGACCTCGAATATTCTGTCGAAGCGAACCCGAACTTTGTGAGTGCGGAAAAGCTTGATACGATGAAAGCAGGTGGCGTCAACCGACTCAGTTTCGGTGTCCAGACGTTTGATGATGGTGGACTGGAGCGCATCGGCCGTACGCATCGTGCGGATGATGTGTTCGAGACGGTAAGTGAAGCGGCAAAACGCTTTGACAATATCTCGATTGACCTGATGTTTGGTCTTCCGGAACAAACACTTGAACAAATTGACCGTGATTTAGAGCTAGCGCTTAAATTACCGATTCAACATGTATCCTCTTATTCGTTGATTCTCGAACCGCATACCGTCTTTGCGATTCAAGATCGAAAAGGGAAGCTCCGTTTACCGGGAGAAGATGTCGAAGTCGAAATGTACTTGAAAGTGATGGAGACGCTTGAACGCCATGGTCTCCAACAATATGAGATCTCCAACTATGGCTTGCCTGGTCGGGAGAGCCGTCACAATCAAGTGTATTGGCGCAATGAAGAGTACTATGGATTCGGAGCCGGAGCGCATAGTTATTTGAATGGGACACGTCGCGCCAATATCGCTCCAATTCCTCACTATATTAAAGCAGAAGGCATCCCTGTGAAACGGGTGACCGAACTAGAAGAAGTGGAAAAGATGGAAGAAGAGTTATTCCTCGGCCTGCGTATGCGTTCCGGGGTCTCGCTTCAGACGTTTGAACAAAAGTACGGAGTGTCGCTCGATGATGTGTTCGGTCACGTCATCGAAGAGTTGGTGAAGAAGTCACTGATTGAACGGACGGACACACATATCCGTCTAACGGCATCCGGTTTGCCACTCGCCAATGAAGCCTTTGCAGCCTTTATTGGAGAAGCAAAACTTGAACATGCTGATTCATAAAAAAATGGACAAGTCCCTCGTGAGGATTTGTCCATTTTCTTATATTACAAGACGAGATCACGATAGAGCGGTGTAAGCCGACCGAACGTGTCTTCGACCAACGCGAGAAATGCGTCTTCATTTTGAAGAATCGACGCATCGGCAGGAAGTTGACGGCCGATCAAGAAATCAGCCTTTTTCACAGTGCCGAATCGCTCAAGTAGCGATTGAATGTCTTCAGTTGACGTATCTTCAACAAGAAACGCTTCTTTTTTCATATGGTCGCCCGCGATATGGAAATCAGAGAATGTTGATTTCAAATCGATTTGTTGCAGGTGTTTCGCGATGGCGTCTTTGTTCGGCATCTCATAGATGAACGCAAGCCAAATGAAGACACGATCGTCGAAAAGCCCAACTTGTAAGTGTGGATGTTTTTTGTACCCGCGTTTGTCGTGACAAATCGCCATCCACGTATCTTTCGGTGGGTTCACCGTCCGACGAGCGTGCTTCGCCACATGCAAATAAAGGGGGATACCGACATCAGCCTCAAGCCCTGGCCCGACCTCGTCATAAATCCGATGGAAGAGCGGTTGAATATCCGAACGGATGCCAGACATTCGTTCGTCGAGTCCATCCTGTTTAAATACATTAAATTGTTTTGTTGTAAACATTTAATCACCTCATCATCTATTCTACCGAAATGGGCTTTTATTTTCATTTCGTAGGTTTGCTATCGTGAAAAAAGGTGAAAAAATCCGAGTGTATGAATTGACAAATAGTGAGAACATGATAATATTTGAAGTGTGATTAGCACTCGTTAAATATGAGTGCTAATAAAGCGGGGTAACCTTTTCAGAGAGGAGTGATGTTGTGCTGACAGATCGACAATTGCTCATTCTTCGAGCCATCATTGACGATTACATCCAGACGGCTCAGCCGGTCGGTTCGCGGACGTTGTCGAAACGGGACGATTTGACGTTTAGTTCAGCAACGATTCGGAATGATATGGCCGATTTGGAAGACATGGGGCTGATTGAAAAACCACATACTTCTGCAGGTCGCATCCCGTCAGAGGTCGGCTATCGATATTACGTGGACCACCTCGTCGAGAAGCAGATCATCGACGAACGGGAGACAGGTCGACTAGAAGAACGTTTGAAACAATCTTCAAAAGAGTCTGAAATCCTGATTCGACAAGCTGCAGATCTCCTTTCTGATTTGACCAATTATACGACGGTCGCCCTCGGTCCGAACAGCCAAATGGAAACGTTGGCCCGTGTGGACTTTATGCCATTAGACGAGCGGCGTGGTGTCGTTCTCATCGTCACGGATCAAGGTCACGTCGAGCATCGTACCGTCATGTTTGAATCGCGTGTCGCTCCTGACGTCATCGAGGAAACGATTCGACTGTTGAACGACCGCCTTGTCGGAACGCCAATCGGACAATTGAAAATCCGGATTGGGGAGGAAGTTGCCAAATTGCAACTCGCTCAGCGACAGCAGTACGAGAACATGATGCAACTGATTCAATCGACGCTCGGAATCCAAACGCCGTCTTCGCTTTATCTCGGGGGCAAGAAGAAAATCTTCAATCAACCCGAGTTTCAGACGCTCGACACGTTACGCCCATTCCTAGAATGGATTGATGAGCAAGAACGATTGACGCACTGGCTCGAATCGTTGCCAAATCGTGAGATTTATGTGAGCATTGGGAGCGAGAACGGAATTGTCGCCCTTCAAAATTGTAGTGTCATCACCTCGGATTATACACTAGACGGAAAAACATTCGGTACAATCGCTATGATTGGTCCAACGCGTATGAATTACCGTCATGGTGTCCAAATGATGGGACAAATTATCGAAGCGTTGCGACGAACGAAACTAGATGAGTGACGGAAAGGAGTTTTATTATGACAGCAGATCACCAAAACGGGCACGAGCAAGATGACGTGCTTGAAGAAAAATCTGTAGACTCGGCACAAACAGAAGAGAATGAGTCGACTGAATCAAATGAAGATGAGGTTTTAAATGCTGAGATTGTGGAAGAAAGTTCTGAGGGGACGGACTTACAAAAAGAAATCGAAGCGTTGAAAGCGAGCGAGCTCCGCATTCGTGCCGACTTTGACAACTTCCGTCGTCGGACGAACGAAGAGAATGCCAAACGCGTCAAGTTTGCTTCACAGTCTGTCATTGAAAAATTGATTCCGCTCATTGACAACTTTGAGCGTGCACTTCAAGTAAACGCAACTTCAGAAGATGCGAAGCAGATTCAATCGGGAGTAGACATGATTCATCGTCAACTACTTGACGTATTAAATGCTGAGCAAGTCGAAGTGATTGAAGCAGTCGGACAGCCGTTCGACCCGAATTTCCATCAAGCAGTCATGCAAGAACCGAGCGATGAGTTCGAGTCAGGTATCGTGACGATGGAGCTTCAAAAAGGATATACGATGCATGGTCGAGTCATTCGCCCGAGCATGGTAAAAGTCGCAGAATAACACTACTTAACGAGACGGAGGAATAAACGATGGGTAAAATTATCGGTATTGACTTAGGGACTACAAACTCATGTGTGGCAGTAATGGAAGGTGGCGAAGCCGTCGTCATCTCAAACGCAGAAGGTAACCGTACGACTCCTTCGGTTGTCGCATTCAAAGGAGAAGAGCGTCAAGTCGGTGAGGTCGCGAAACGTCAGGCTATCACGAACCCGAATACGATCCAATCAATCAAACGTCACATGGGAACATCACATACAGTTGACGTAGACGGTAAGAAATTCACACCACAAGAAATCTCGGCAATCATTTTGCAGAAGTTGAAGAAAGATGCTGAAGACTACCTCGGTGAATCAGTCACGGAAGCCGTCATCACAGTTCCTGCATACTTCAACGACGCGGAGCGTCAAGCGACAAAAGATGCTGGTAAGATTGCTGGTCTTGATGTCAAACGGATCATCAACGAGCCAACAGCTGCGGCACTCGCTTACGGTTTAGATAAAGGTGAAGACCACACGATTTTGATCTATGACCTCGGTGGCGGTACGTTCGACGTTTCGATTCTTGAACTTGGTGACGGTGTATTCGAAGTTGTCGCTACAGCTGGTGACAACCGTCTCGGTGGAGATGACTTCGACCAAAAAGTCATCGACTACCTCGTTGCAGAATTCAAAAAAGAGAACGGCATTGACCTCGGCAAAGACAAGATGGCACTTCAACGTTTGAAAGATGCTGCCGAAAAAGCGAAGAAAGACCTTTCAGGTGTCACAAGCGCACACATCAGCCTTCCGTTCATCACAGCAGGTGAAGCAGGTCCGCTCCACTTGGAGATGACACTCACACGTGCGAAATTCGAAGAATTGACGGCTGACCTTGTCGAACGCACAATGGAACCGACGCGTCGTGCTTTAAAAGATGCAGGACTTACACCATCTGACCTCGACAAAATCATTCTCGTCGGTGGTTCGACACGTATCCCTGCTGTTCAAAAAGCAATCCACGACTTCACGAAGAAAGAGCCGTTCAAAGGGGTTAACCCGGATGAAGTTGTTGCACTTGGTGCAGCAATTCAAGGTGGAGTTCTTGCCGGAGACGTGAAAGACGTCGTTCTTCTCGACGTGACTCCACTCTCACTCGGTATCGAGACAATGGGTGGCGTGATGACGAAACTCATCGATCGTAACACGACAATCCCAACATCGAAATCACAAGTGTTCTCGACTGCAGCCGATAACCAGCCTGCTGTTGACATCCACGTCCTTCAAGGGGAACGTCCGATGGCACCAGACAACAAGACACTTGGTCGCTTCCAATTGACGGACATCCCACCAGCACCACGTGGTGTGCCGCAAATCGAAGTAAAATTCGATATCGATGCAAACGGAATCGTTCACGTATCGGCGAAAGACCTCGGTACGAACAAAGAACAATCGATCACAATCCAATCTTCTTCAGGTATCGATGAGGCGGAAATCGAGCGTATGGTGAAAGAAGCAGAAGCGAACGCAGAAGCAGATAACAAACGTAAAGAAGAAGCAGAACTTCGCAACGAAACAGACCAACTCGTCTTCGCGACAGACAAGGCAATCAAAGATCTTGGTGAGCAAGTAGAAGAGGCGGACAAAGAAAAAGCAGAAGCTGCGAAAGAAAAAGCGAAAACTGCTCTCGAAGGTTCAGACCTTGAGGCGATCCGTACAGCCAAAGACGAATTGTCAGCTGTCGTTCAAGAGTTGACGCAAAAAGTATATGCTAAAATGGCTGAACAGCAAGGTGCTGAAGGCGCAGAACCACAGGCGGAAGCGAAACAGGACGATAATGTCGTGGACGCAGAGTTTGAGGATCTCGACGACCGTAAATAAACAGCCGTTGTAAAGGAGAGCGCCAAAGCAGGTTTCTGCTTTGGCTCTTTCCATGTTAAGGTAGAATCGGTAAAATCGATACGTAGTTAGTGAGGATAGGAGCGAGAATAGTGGCGAAACGAGATTATTATGAAGTGCTCGGGCTCGACAAGTCGGCCTCAGCACAAGACATCAAGCGGGCATATCGAAAATTAGCCCGTCAATATCACCCGGACATCAACCAAGAAGCAGATGCTGCCGACAAGTTCAAAGAGATTGGTGAAGCGTATGAAGTACTCTCAGACGAACAGAAACGGGCCCAGTATGACCGATTCGGTTTCGAAGGGGCCAATCAGTTCGGCGGTGGAGGTGACTTCCAAGGCGGCTTCGGAGATATCTTTGACATGTTTTTTGGAGGCGGTGGGCGCCGTCAAGATCCGAATGCACCACGTCGCGGTGAAGACTACCAGTACGTCGTCGATCTCGACTTCATGGAAAGTGTCACAGGTAAAACAGAGACGATTGAACTCGAAATCGAAGTAGAATGTGACACGTGTATGGGAAGCGGAGCAAAACCGGGCACGAAACCGGAAACGTGTAACCGATGTGGCGGTAGCGGCGTCGAAACGGTCGAACAGAACACGATTCTCGGTCGTATGGTCAATCAGCGTCCATGTAGCCAGTGTCACGGAAGTGGTAAGACGATTAAAGAAAAATGTCCGACTTGCCATGGTTCAGGTCATGTGAAGAAGAAACAAACCGTCGAGGTCAAAATCCCAGCCGGTATCGATAACGGTCAACAGATTCGTCTCTCTGGTAAAGGTGGTCCAGGCGTGAACGGTGGTCCAGCAGGAGACTTATACGTCGTCGTTCGTGTCAGAGCACATGAGATCTTTGAACGTGTCGACCAACACATCGCAATGGATATGCCAATTACATTCGCCCAGGCTGCTCTCGGTGCGGAAATCGAAGTACCAACAGTTCACGGGAATGTGAGCTTGAAAGTACCTGCAGGGACACAAACCGGTTCGAAATTCCGTTTACGCGGTAAAGGAATGCCGAGTGTTCGTGGTGGTGCAAATGGTGACCAGTATGTCAGTGTCATCGTGATGACGCCGAAAAACATGACAGACCGTCAAAAAGAGTTACTGCGTGAATTTGAAGAAATTAGCGGAGAGTCCGGTGTCGAAGAGGAACATGGCATGTTCCAAAAAATGAAAAAGTTCTTTAGTCACTAAAAGGAGTGTGTACGAACGATGAAATGGTCTGAAATTTGTGTCCACACGACACAACTTGCGGTAGAAGCAGTATCCAATTTACTACACGAAGTGGGGGCACAAGGTGTCGTCATCGAGGACGTGGAAGATTTCGACAGAATGATGGCGGAGGACCATTTCGGAGAAATTTGGGACGTTTCGGATCGTGAAACGTATCCAACTTCTGGCGTACACGTCAAAGCGTATGTCCCGGCCTCAGGTGATTTTCAAGATTTACTTTCGAATCTTAAAAAAGAAATCGAACGACTTCGCACGATGCTCGACATCGGATCTGGAGACGTCACGGTCGCTGAAATCGATGAAGAGGACTGGGCACACTCTTGGAAGCAGTATTATAAGCCGGTAAAGATTTCGCAACAACTAACCATCGTTCCTTTATGGGAAGAGTACACCCCGCAGCCGGAAGAGAATGTGATTTTGCTTGACCCGGGTATGGCGTTTGGCACAGGAACGCATCCGACGACAATGCTCTGCATTCAAGCGATTGAGAACTACATCCAGGAAGGTGACCGTGTCATTGATGTCGGTACAGGATCGGGTGTATTGTCGATTGCAGCAGCAAAACTTGGTGCAACGAAGGTAAAGGCACTAGACTTAGACTCGGTCGCAGTCGAAGCTGCTCGTCAAAACGTTGAGACGAACGGAGTGGGCGAACTCGTTCAAGTGGACACAGGTGATCTTCTGAAAGGTGTGGAAGGCGAGTACGATTTAGTCGTAGCGAACATTCTTGCTGACGTCATTCTCCTTTTCATCGAAGACGCCTATGCACGTACGAAGTCAGGTGGGCGCTTCATCACCTCTGGAATTATCGGAGAGAAGCGGGCTGAAGTGACGAATGCTTTGGTCGCTGCTGGATTTGAGATTGAAGAGACGCGCGTGATGGAAGACTGGGTCGCGATTATCGCCAAGAAGGGGTAAGTTATGCAACGTTATTTTTTGACAAAAGAAGCCTTTAAAGGCGAAACGGTGACCCTTCCTTCAGATGTGGTCCACCACATCGGTACAGTCTTACGACAAGGTCCTGGATATGAGATGGTCCTGTTGGATGGTACAGGTGTTGAGTATGCCTGTGTCGTGACATCGCTTGAGAAGAAGAGCGGGGAAGCGAAAGTCACGTCATCGCGACAGGCGACGACTGAGTTGCCAATCGAGGTGACTTTGGCGTATGCACTCCCGAAAGGGGACAAAGTCGAGCTCGTCGCCCAAAAAGCGACGGAGCTTGGCGTCCACCATCTGTTGCTGTTCGAATCAGCGCGCTCTGTCGCCAAATGGGATGGAAAAAAAGCTCCGAAAAAAGTGGAGCGGATTCAAAAGATTATGCAAGAAGCGGCTGAACAAGCCTATCGTGCCGTTGTACCGACGTGTTCCTACATCTCTCCGAAAGAGATTCATCAGAAAATGGAGGGCTATGATGCCGTCATCATCGCGTATGAAGAGTCGGCAAAAGAAGGGGAACAGTCTGCTTTCGCACAACTGTTGACTCAACTGAAACCGAAACAACGCGTTCTCGTCATCACGGGACCTGAAGGTGGATTCGATATGAATGAAATCAATCAATGGACTCAGGCTGGAGCGACTGCATGTGCATTTGGACCACGCATTCTTCGGTCTGAAACGGCGCCGCTTTATGCATTATCTGCGATTTCTTTCGCGCTTGAACTCAACAAATGACATGAAAAACGGATGACCTGATTGAGGTCATCCGTTTTTTGTATCGCTTATTTTTTGTTAATTGTAATTACTTTTTTCGTGACGTTCCCGGCAAGGTCGGTCACTTCGAACGTGAAGGTATTCTTTCCTTTCGCTGTCACTGGAAGTGTGATTGTTCCCGTGCGTGAGAATGCACGCATCGCGTATGGTTCTTTCAACGTATAGTTCCATTTCAAGTCCCCGTTGACCCGAAGCTTGATTTCGTCGAAGTTATCCTTTACTTGAACTTTCACGTTTACAGACTTCTGTTTAGCCGATACGTTCTTCGGTACGTTTGTCACCGACAATGTTGCTTTCGTAGAGTCGACAAAGATTGGACGGACGAAGTTCGTCACGTTCCCAGCAGTGTCTTCTGCGACAAAGCGGACTTTGTGGAAACCATCCTTATATGTGCGTGTCGTATTGAACGTATATTGTTTCGCTGACGCGTCATATTTGAGTGGTACGTCGACCCCGTCTACCGTGAACGATGCGATTTCAGAGGCATCCTTGATTTGACCGATCAATGGAACGATGGATGTACCGTAAGGAGACAAGGCGAGTGGTGCATCGACAAAGATACCAGGTTTGGCCGCATCATTTTCTGTTGAAACATTTCGAGTGATCACGTTCCCGGCATTGTCTGACACACGAACTGAAAGCTGATCTGTAGTCTCGAGCGGCTGTTCAAGTGTGAAGTTCGCTGAAGCTTTCGCTTCTTTTGCCACGACTTTCCCGTTGATGAGGAATTCGATACCGTTGATTCCAGCAAAGTCATCCGACGCTTTGACGCTTGCTACGTTGTCGTCCCAACGAAGCGTGAAGCGTGGGTCTATGTAATCTACTTTGACAGGAATGCGCATCGTTTGAGCTTGTTTCTTCATGTAATCGATGCTTGCTTCGATTTCATAGTAATATGTGCCTTTTGGCGCCATCTTCCCATTCAATTTTCCGTCCCAAGCGTTATCCGCTGCGTAATAGTAATAATCACCACTTCCGCCATCGAAGTAGTTCTTTCTCAATTCGTCTTCCATCTTGAGGGTGCGAAGGACGTTCCCTTTCTCATCTACGACGCGATATTTGATGTCTTTCGCATTGCGTAATAGCGAGAAGACTGGAGTAGCCGTATCTTTCGACCCGTCTCCGTCCGGTGAAATGGCAACCGCTTCGCTAGCCACAGATTCATCTAGTTTTTCACCTAAGTAGTTTCCTTCTGCATCCACCAATCCAGAGACGCCATAGAATGCGCCTTCTCCATAGATTGTCTCGTCAAAGATCGGCGCTTTGCCCCAATCCCCTTCAAATCCGACGATTGGAACGACGAGAGATGGATGACCGTCTGTACCGCGCGGATCAGTCAAACGAAGGAATCCGTCGACGAAATAGCCGTTCTCAAAGACAGATTTAGCGGATACAGTGCCTTCCAATGTTTCAGGATTCAACACTTTTGCTTTCGAGACATCGATTGAAACGTTAATTTCCTTCTTCTGTTTTGCTTTCAACGTGACTTTACTTGTGTTTGATCCGTTAATTTTAATGATCGCTTGTTGAAGTGCTTGCGCTTCCATCGCATTTTGAACGATTCCGTCTTTGTTTTTGACAGCGAGATCCGTTTGCAACGATGCGGCTACATCATAAGTTAACGATTCAGTCGACGTGTTCTCGACGACGATCGTGAACGATGCTTTGCTCTTCGACAACTCTTTTAAAGCGACTTTTGCTTCTTTTGTCGACTTCTCATATGCGACAGCAGGAGAGGTGACGGCTGCATGCAATTGCATTAGACCTGCTCCGGCCCGACGTGGTGAGTATGGGAGTGATTGTTTCAATTCTTGGTTATAAGGTCCGATATCTGTGACAGGCTTCGACGTGTTGAGTAACAAGTTTTTCGCCATCGTGACACGTGCTTTTCCACTCAATTTGAAGTCACGGTCCACACGCTCAAGGACGAGGGCCGCCCCTCCGGCAACGTGTGGTGCTGCCATCGATGTTCCGCTCATCAACCCATATTGGTTATCGTTGAACGTAGAGAAAATTTGGCCACCTGGAGCAGAAAGCTCTGGCTTGAAGTCAAGGTTCGGTGTGACGCCCCACGATGTGAAATCAGACATCGCACCGGCTGAACGGTTATTGACACTGATGCGGTCACCGGCAAACGTCACTTGAAGCGGAGCGTCTGCTAACTTGTCTTTCAGTTCATTCCCGTCCTGGATGCTGAGTGAAGCCATCGGAATTTGAGGTTGATCGAGAGCCATCGAGACATAATCGCCGTGCCCGACCGCACCACGTACGATGACACCTGCTGCGCCTTGCGCTTCAGCTGTTTTTTGGATCTGCGAGTAGAAGTAACCGCCGTCGCGAACAGCAAGGACGAGTTTTCCTTTTACGTCTTTTCCTTCATAATTCTCCGGTTGTCCGTCTCCGACATATACGATGTCGTATGTTCCTTCTTTGAAGGCAGGGCCGTCTTGTTTCTTCCATCCAATCTTCTCATCACCGACTCTGAATGCATCCAATTGAATTTGATCGTTCTCAAGAGAGGCGACCGATGTAGATGCTTGACTGACACTCGGCGCCCCAACGACGCCCGTATCTGGGTTTGAAGCAGTCGGCAAGTCAAATCCGTGACCGAAGTATGCGGAGTTCCCAGCAGAAATCGACATAAAGATGCCGTTGTCGACAGCACGTTGAACGGCTTGTTGCTCTGGAGAATCGGCATCGACGAAACCGGCTGTTGATCCGAGGCTCATGTTGATGACGTCAGCACCGAGTTTAATGGCATCATCAATTGCTTTGATGTAGATATCTCCATATGTAGACGCATAGTTCGGGTCGTTACTGAATACTTTCAATCCCAAAATTTGTGCTTCCGGTGCGACACCTTTGATCCCACCGTTTTCTAGGTCACCGTTTGCGGCAACTGTACCGGAAACGTGCTGTCCGTGCATTGAAGCGCCAGGTGAATCATCTTTGATGTCATCGTTCTCATCGTAGTAGTTATATGCGTATGGAACTTTCTCGTTGACGTATTCGCCTGGGAGACCGAACGATGTGATGGCTTGATTGACTTCTGATTGAGTCAACTCTGCCGTTTTAGCGTCGGTGATCTTATAATCCCGGTGCTCAGGGTCGATTCCAGAATCGATGACAGCGACGACAGTACCTTCTCCGGCAAATCCGTAATCTCCCCACGTTTGTTCGGCTTGAACCATGCCGTTACTCGTGATCATATCCGGTTTGACTTCAGGGCGCTCGTACTCGTTGACAATGTGAACGGTCGCCACTTCAGGTAATGCTTCGACTTTGGCGATTTCACTTGTAGATAAGAATGTAGAGAAGCCATTAAAGACGGTCGTGAACTCTTCAATCGGTGTAGCGGTTACGCCTTGTTTCTTCAAGGCAGACTTGGCACGTTTTTGCTCCGATTGAACAGATTGTTGTGCCTTATTTTGCTCTGATTTCGACAATTCATTAAATTTCTTCCCTTTTTGAGCGGCTTCGGCAATGGCAGGATCCCCGACGAGCTCTACAACGACCCGAACTTTTTTCTGTTTTTTCTCAAGAACCAATTTCGGTTTAACGGAAGCTTCTGCTGAAACAGAAGTTGTTCCAGCTTGAATCAGTGCAGGTGACAAGGCTATACATGTGGCGAGTGAAGCGTTTAAATAGATTTTTTTTCGTGACAACGTATGGACCCCCTAAAATTTGTTATTACCTGTAAAAAATAAAGCATAGACTTACATTGAGAATTATCATATCGCTATTCAGATAAAAAAGAGTGGATTTATTTGTAAAGTAGGTAAGTGTTTTTGCACAAATTTTAATGTTCTGACAATTACTAAAGACCTAACACATAAGACCTATATCCAATTGCATATGATGCGTGAATCTAGCGAATGACTTGAAATGAATAAAAAAACCTGTTAATGTAACGTTAAAGTTAAATACCAATAAAACATATCAAATTAGTAAGAATTAAGATTGGGGTAGCGATATGAACTTACCATTCATGGACATCTTTAAGGATTGGGCAAAGGATTATGATACGACGGTCGAGGGGCATGATGAGCAATATCACGAAGTCTTCATCGGTTATGAGCAAATGCTCGATGAGGTTGCCCTACATGTCGAAGGAAGGGTACTTGAGTTTGGTGTCGGAACAGGAAACTTGAGCAGTCGAATTATAAAAGGGCATCCGTTGATTGCGATTGAACCGTCGCCGGAAATGCGACAAATTGCTGTTGAAAAGTTGGGGATTGAAGTACTCGAAGGTGATTTTCTCCGATATCCGAAGTTATCACATGTAGATACGATCGTATCGTCATATGCTTTTCACCACTTGACAGATTCTGAAAAGGCCACGGCCATTGGTCGATACGTCGAAGACTGGGAACACCCGAAGTTCGTGTTGCTTGATACGATGTTTGAGTCACCAGCAGCTCGTCAGGACATCATCGATTGGGCGACTGCGAAAGGGTACTCGGACCTCGTCGAAGATTTAAATCGTGAATACTATCCATTTACGTCAACGATTCGTTCCATGTTAGAAGCGAACGGATACAACGTGACGATGACGCAGAAAAACAAGTTTGTCTGGCTCGTAATAGCCACTAAATAACGAGGAGGAATTACTCATGAAAACATATAATGTTGAAAGTTTTAACTTGGATCATACGAAAGTACAGGCGCCGTTTGTCCGTTTAGCTGGTGTGAAAGAAGGGACGGCTGACACGATTTATAAATACGATATTCGTTTCATTCAACCGAACGAAGGACTCATGCCGATGCGCGCGGTTCATTCACTTGAGCATTTGATTGCCGAGAACAGTCGCAATCATTCCGAAGACATTGTCGATATCTCACCGATGGGTTGCCAGACAGGTTTCTATTGGACAATGCTCAATGATGGGAACTACGAACGAATGCTTGACCTCGTGGAAGCGACGTTGCGTGATGCGATGAACGCTGAGGAATTGCCTGCGCAAAACCCTGTTCAATGTGGGAATGCGAACCATCATGATTTCGAAGGTGCCAAAAAATTAGCGGCAGACATGCTCGCAAAACGCGATGAATGGCATATCGTCTTCAAGGACGAGGCATAAGATGATTGTCCGTGACGTCTATGAACTCATCGGAGACACACCGCTCATTGAACTTCGAACGCTTCCTGTACCAGCAAATGTCAAAGTGTACGGGAAGCTCGAGATGATGAATCCAGGTGGGAGTGTTAAAGACCGACTCGGGATGAATTTGATTGAACGGGCGATCGAACGTGGCGATGTGGCACCCGGTGGAACGGTGATCGAACCGACAGCAGGTAATACGGGGATCGGGCTTGCGCTCGCTTGCCAACGATTCGGGATTCGACTCATGACGGTCACTCCTGAAAAATTCAGTCAAGAGAAGCAGGCATTGATGCGACTGCTCGGAGCAACCGTCGTCAACACGCCGACGGAACTCGGCATGAAAGGTGCGATCGCACATGCTATTGAGTTGGCCAAAGAACATGACGCCTATGTCCCAGAACAGTTCTCGAACCCGGATAACCCGGATGCTTATGTCGACATCCTTTCACATGAGTTGTTGAAAGATGTGCCACAAATTGATGTATTTGTAGCGGGAGCGGGATCAGGTGGAACATTCACCGGTGTCGCCAAATCATTAAAGCCACTTGGAACGAAAACTGTCGTCGTAGAGCCGGTCGGTTCCATTTTGAATGGCGGTGAACCAGGACCACATAAAACAGAAGGAATCGGCGTCGAAAAATGGCCACCCTTTTTGGAGAGGGCTTACGTCGATGCGATTCATACCATTACAGATGAGGAAGCCTTCTACTACGTGGCACATTTAGCGAAACAGGAAGGTTTGCTCATCGGTAGTTCTTCAGGCGCTGCCATTGCAGCATGTGTAAAAGAAGCGAATCAATTGACGGAAGGCACGATTGTCACCATCTTGCCTGATAGTGCAGAACGATATTTAAGTCAAGGAATTGTCAAGGAGGCAGAACATGCGTACAAAGACAGCACTCATTCACGGCGGTAAAACGACGGACCCGTTGACAGGGGCCGTCACGCCACCGATTTATCAAACGAGCACGTATAAGCAAGACGGGATTGGCAACTTGCGAGAAGGGTACGAGTACTCACGATCAGCAAACCCGACTCGGACGGCATTAGAGACATTGATTGCCGACATCGAAGGCGGCGTGCAAGGATTTGCATTCGGATCTGGCATGGCAGCCATCTCGACGGTGCTTATGTTATTGAAATCTGGAGACCACGTCATCGTCGGGTCTGATGTATATGGAGGAACGTACCGTGTATTCAATCGAGTATTTCAGTCACGAGGCTTGGAAGCAACTTTTGTCGATACATCCGATGAAGCAGCGGTTCGGGATGCGCTTCAAGCGAACACGAAAATGATTTATGTCGAGACCCCGACAAATCCTCTCTTGAACGTGACGGACATTCGGGCGATGCGTACGATTGCCGATGAAGCAGATGTGTTACTCGTCGTGGACAATACGTTTATGACCCCTTACTTCCAAAATCCGATTGATCTTGGTGCAGACTACGTCCTTCACAGTGCCACAAAGTACTTAGGCGGACATAGTGACGTCGTAGCGGGACTTGTTGTCGCGCGAACGGAAGAGCAGGGCGAAGCTTTGGCGTTTCTTCAAAACTCTGTTGGCGCAGTCCTTGGACCACAAGATAGCTTCCTTGTTGTACGGGGAATCAAGACGTTGGCTGTTCGGATGGAAGAGATTGAATCGAATGCACGAGCATTGGTTGAATTCCTTCAGTCGAACGAGTCTGTATCACGCGTGCTCCATCCAAGTGTATCCAGTGAGGAAGCGAAGCGGATTCATTTATCGCAGGCACGTGGATTCGGTGGGATGATCGCATTTGATGTCGGTTCAGCGGAAGCGGCAGAAATGATGGTAGCGAAGACGAAATACTTCACGCTCGCAGAAAGTTTAGGAGCGGTTGAGAGTTTGATTAGTGTTCCGGCACGCATGACACATGCCTCGATTCCAGCCGAACGTAGAGCGGAACTTGGCATCACCGATGGGCTCGTCCGTATTTCGGTCGGACTTGAGGACATTGATGACTTGATCGAAGACTTGGCACAAGCATTAACAGCAATTGAACAAGTGAAACAATAAACGGTCAGGGCGCGATTTCGCGCCTTTTTTTCATGAAACAAAAGTCTTGTATCGGGAGTCTTTCATCGACTAAACTGTCTTTAACTTGTAAGAGAGCGGGTGAACGTGTGAATAAGGGAGTATGGACGACAATCGGGGCGTACGTCATGTGGGGCGTCCTTCCGATTTATTGGAAATTTTTGCAAGAAGTACCGAGCGGTCAAATTTTAGCACATCGAATCGTTTGGTCATTTTTATTTATTCTGCTCGTTCTGAGATGGACAAATCAGTGGAAAGAGTTCGGTTACGCACTTCGACATCCGGCTACACGAAACGCATTCATGTTGAACGGATTCATCGTCAGTGCCAACTGGTTTGTATACATATGGGCTGTCAATCACGGATATATCATTGAAGCTTCTCTCGGGTACTACATCAATCCTCTCGTCAGTATGGTGTTAGGGGTGCTCGTCTTTCGGGAATCATTAAATCGAGTCCAATGGATGGCCGTTGGGATTGCATCAATTGGCGTCCTCGTCTTGACGTTAGGATACGGCACGTTCCCGTGGATTTCATTCGTCTTGGCGAGTACGTTCGGATTCTATGGAATGGTGAAGAAACGACGTCCTCTTGCTTCTACGGTCAGCCTAGGAATTGAAACGCTGGCGGTGGTCCCGGTGGCATTGCTCTTCCTCGGAAATCAAGTTGTCACCGACAATATTGCGTATAACATGTCGCCTGTCATTTGGATCGCCCTTCTTGGAACGGGCGTGGTCACGGCGTTACCTCTTCTCCTATTTGGGTACGGGGCACAACATATCCCGTTCACGCTTGTCGGGTTTCTTCAATTTATCGCACCGACACTTAGCTTGATTATCGGGGTCGTCATGTACCATGAACCGTTTACGGCATACCATGTCTTTGCCTTCACCTGCATTTGGCTCGCTATTTTCTTCTTTAGTTGGAACAGTTGGGTCGTCGCTCGTAAACGTCGTCAGTTGATTTAGATTTGAAAGCTGTTACATCTCATCAAAACATGGTAATATGTTAGATGTCAGACTTATTTGTCAGAGGAGGAAATGAATCATGGAATTAGCCCGTTATATCGACCACACAGCTTTAAAGGCTGAAACAACAAAAGATCAAATTACAACACTTTGTGCAGAAGCGCTCGAATACAAATTCGCAAGCGTTTGTGTCAACCCGACATGGGTCAAATA
Organism: Exiguobacterium profundum; assembly: GCF_042652865.1. GTDB lineage: Bacteria > Bacillota > Bacilli > Exiguobacteriales > Exiguobacteriaceae > Exiguobacterium > Exiguobacterium profundum. Next base: position 1,092,671 of record NZ_JBHSHG010000001.1, on the reverse strand, counting down.
TGCAGCAGAACAACTCAAGTCAGATGATGATGTCAAAGTATGTACAGTCATCGGTTTCCCACTTGGTGCAAACACACCTGAGGTAAAAGCATTTGAAACAAAAGATGCGATTGCCAATGGAGCAGATGAAGTAGACATGGTCATCAACATCGCAGCACTCAAAGATGCTGACTACGATCTCGTAGAACGTGACATCCGTGCGGTTGTCGAAGCGGCAAACGGTACACTCGTCAAAGTCATCTTCGAAACATGCATGCTTACAAAAGAAGAAATCAAAAAAGCTGCCGAACTTTCAGTGAAAGCTGGAGCAGACTTCGTCAAAACATCGACTGGTTTCTCGACTGGTGGCGCGACAGTTGAAGACATTCGCCTCATGCGTGAGACGGTCGGACCTGACATCGGCGTAAAAGCTTCAGGTGGCGTCCGTGACTTCGAAGGTGCGAAAGCGATGATCGATGCTGGTGCGACACGTATCGGTGCTTCAGCAGGTATCGCGATTGTCACTGGTGGACGTTCAGACAGCGACTATTAATAAGTGGTTGACCACACGACTTAATTTCACTATAATATGATATGACGTGTGAAACACGTTTCCTTAGTCGTGTAATTCGGAGGGAGGGAAAACTAGTGGAAACTCGTGTCCGTAAAAACGAATCGCTTGAAGACGCTCTTCGTCGTTTCAAACGCGGTGTTTCGAAAGATGGCACACTTGCCGAAGTTCGTAAACGTCGTCACTACGAAAAGCCAAGCGTAAAACGTAAATTGAAATCAGAAGCTGCGCGTAAGCGTAAGAAATTCTGATTCCAGTTTCATTTGTAGAGAGGGTGTTGGCTCATGAGTCTTCAAGAACGCTTGACGGACGACATGAAGCAAGCCATGCGCGCGAAACAAAAGGATCGTCTTACGACAATCCGGATGGTCAAAGCGTCGCTCCAAAATGAGGCTATCAAACTAGGTCGTCAAGATCTTACCGAGGAAGAGGAACTCACGGTGCTCAACCGAGAGATGAAACAGCGCAGAGACTCCCTCCGAGAATTCGAAAGCGCTGGTCGTGAAGACCTTGCTTCCAAAGTAGCAGAAGAGATTGTCGTCCTAGAAGCCTATATGCCTGAACAACTTTCAGAAGATGAAGTGACCGCCATCGTCCAAGCAGCAATTGCTCAAACGAATGCAGCCGCTCCATCAGATATGGGTAAGGTGATGGGCGTCGTCATGCCGCAAGTCAAAGGCAAGGCAGACGGTGGTCTTGTGAACCGAATCGTCAAACAACAATTGACGAATTGATGAAAAAAGCAGTTACTTTTCGGGAAACCGAAAGTTTCTGCTTTTTTTTGCGTATTCTGAAACCACATTCAATCTTGTTTCGTATACACTAGAGATAGGAGATAGCTTTGAATTTGGAAGGGGGTAGCAAGACGATGACATTTGGTCTCGGAGTGATTCTGACAGTCTTTTTTGTCGGAGTCGTCCTTCTTGGAATTGAAGTGTTCGTAGCAGGGTTTGGATTGTTCGGTTTGCTTGGGATCGGAGCCGTCGTTGCGAGTTTGATTATGGCTGGTGCGACGATCGGTCAACTGTGGCTATCGATTGGTCTCGCGGCAGCGGTGCTAACAGGTCTCGGCTTTTGGGCATACCGCCGCTTGAGTACGAATCGTCCGCTCATTTATAAAGGGTTGATTTTGACGGATTCGACATCGACTGAAAAAGGCTACTTGTCCCACGAAGATCGAAAACAACTTCTCGGCAAAGTGGGAGTCACCTTGACACCACTTCGCCCAGCAGGTACTGCCGAAATCGACGGAGAACGACTTGATGTCGTGACGGAAGGTGGCTATCTCGATCAGCAGACAAAAATTCAGGTTTATAAAGTGGATTCTGGACGGATTGTCGTTCGAAGCTTTGTAGAACCGAAGGAGGATGTAACAGAATGACACCAGAATTACTGACAACGTTACTCATTACAGGTGGAGGATTGATTGCACTTGCCGTATTCTTCACGTTCGTACCGGTCGGACTATGGATCAGTTCGTTTGCAGCGGGCGTCCACGTCTCGATCTTCACATTGATTGGAATGCGCCTTCGTCGCGTTATTCCTTCGAAAATCGTGAACCCGTTGATTAAAGCGGTTAAAGCAGGAATTGAATTAAACACGAACCAACTTGAAAGTCACTTCTTGGCTGGTGGTAACGTAGACCGCGTTGTGAACGCATTGATTGCGGCGCACCGTGCGAATATTGAATTGTCATTCGAACGGGCTGCTGCCATCGATTTAGCAGGACGTAACGTGCTCGAGGCTGTACAGATGTCAGTTAACCCGAAAGTCATTGAAACGCCATTTATTGCGGGTGTCGCGATGGATGGGATTGAAGTGAAGGCGAAAGCACGTATTACCGTACGTGCGAATATCGATCGTCTCGTCGGTGGTGCGGGGGAAGAAACGATTATCGCCCGTGTCGGTGAAGGGGTCGTGTCGACAATCGGTTCACAAAACAACCACAAGCACGTACTAGAGAATCCGGATATGATTTCACGGACTGTCCTCACAAAAGGTTTAGATTCAGGAACAGCGTTTGAGATTCTTTCGATCGATATTGCCGACATCGATATCGGTAAGAACATCGGCGCGGTCTTGCAGACGGACCAAGCAGAAGCAGATAAGAAAATCGCTCAAGCGAAGGCGGAAGAACGTCGCGCGATGGCGATTGCGCGCGAACAAGAAATGAAATCTTCAGTAGAAGAAATGCGTGCGAAAGTTGTCGGTGCCGAAGCGGAAGTCCCACTCGCGATGGCAGAAGCGTTACGAAACGGAAAGCTTGGTGTCATGGATTACGTGAACTACTTGAACGTTCAAGCGGATACAGAAATGCGAAAAGCGATTGGGGCACCTGTCGATTCTGAATCAGATAATGAGTGATTGATATGGATGGACTATGGGTACTCTTGTTAGCCGCCTTCGGAATTGCCTCGGCAGTGATGAAACGGCTCGAAAAATCATCGTCCTCTGGAGACCGTCCTCAAAGCAGTGAACTGAAACGCTATTTGGATTCGGTAGGGGACGTCATGAAAGAGATTGAAACGGCATTCGATGACTCGGACGAAAAACCGACACCACAAAAGGTGAGGCGTCGAGTCGCTCGAACGGTAGAAGAACGACCGGCTCCACGTGAACGTCATGTCGAGATGCCGAAAGTGAGCGCGCAATTCGAACAAGCGGTTAAAATTCCACCGATTCAAAAGGAAAAGAAACCGAGACAACTGAACGTTTCACAAAAGCGAATGCGGGAAGCTGTCATTTGGAGTGAGGTATTACAACCTCCTATCTCGAAACGGAAGAAGTGAACAGAAGGCAGTGACGTCATGTTACTGCCTTTTGCGCGTGGAAAATTACGCGGTCTTTCTTTCACGATAGGCGTGATAGTGCTAAAGTAAAAGAGGAATAACCGATTTTAATGAGGGGGCAATGCATCCATTGATTATGACTGATAAAATACCATTCGTCATGGAACATGCGAACGAAGCACAAGCTTTACTCGGACCGAAAGATGAAGTGTTCCAGGCGATTGAAACAGAATTGAAAGTGGCACTCATCCCAAGGGGTGAGGAGTTGATTATTCAAGCCGATACACTTGAGGCTCTTGAATTAACGAAACAAGTGATCATCACCTTGCAGACGTTAGTGAAAAAAGGTGCACGTCTAAATGAAAGTGATGCCATTAGCGTCATCCAGCACATTCAAGTCGGAAAGGGAGATGAACTGCTCGAACATTATGAACGAGTTGTTTTTACGACGAATAAGGGGAAACCGATTCGTGCCAAGACAGTAGGTCAAAGCCGGTATGTTCGCGCGATTGAACGACGTGATCTCGTCTTTGGTATCGGACCAGCCGGAACAGGAAAGACGTACCTAGCTGTCGTACTTGCGGCGCGTGCCTTAAAAGAAGGGCAAGTCAAACGGATCATCTTGACGCGTCCTGCCGTTGAAGCGGGAGAGAACCTTGGATTTTTACCGGGAGATTTAAAAGAGAAAGTGGACCCATATCTCCGCCCATTATACGACGCCCTATTTGATGTGTATGGCGTGGAACAGACGAACCGTTTGTTAGAACGGGGCACGATTGAAGTGGCTCCGCTCGCTTATATGCGTGGACGCACGTTAGAAGATGCGTTCGTCATCTTGGATGAGGCCCAGAATACAACAAAAGAACAGATGAAGATGTTTTTGACGCGACTCGGTTTTGGATCGAAAATGGTGGTCACAGGGGATTTGACCCAAGTCGATTTACCGAAAGGCAAGGCATCGGGGTTACAGGAAGCGTTACGCCTGTTAGAAGGCGTGGATGGTATTCATTTTGAACACTTCAGTGCGTCTGACGTCGTCCGTCATCCGCTCGTTAAGAAAATCATCAACGCCTATAGTACGGACCTCACTTAAATGTACGTGTGAGGTCACCAGATCGTGAAAAGGGGGGGGCACGAATGCAGCAAGCTAAAAACTGGACAGTCGCGACCATCTCGTTGATTTTCTTTCTCTTATTAGGCGCCATTCTATACTTTACCGTGCGCCCATCCATCATCAGTGTGGAACCGCTTGGGATTGCCGAACAGGATATTCGGTCTCCGATCACTGTTGAGGACCGTGTTGCGACCGAACGATTGAAACAAGAAGTGACAAATGGTGTCGGCAGTCAATTCTCCTTGAGAAAAGAATTTGCAGACCAACAAATCGCTAAAGTCGAGCAGTTGTTCGCAGCATTCGACCAAACGGATGAGGAGACTGAACTGGCGGATATTAAAAACCGTCTAAATTCTACAGAGGCGAACGGTGTATTAGCTGATGAAGAGTTGAATTCGTTGCTTGAAGCGAGTGAAGATACCCGACAAACGGTAGAAGATGTCACAGTCACCGCGTTACAACAAGTGATGGACGACCGGATTGAAACGAGTAATGAAGCGGTCGCTGCGGCTCGAGACCGAGCAGCAGCGATTATCGATCAATCGCCGCTCTCGTTTGAGTTCCGCGCCATTTCGAAAACGTTAAGCGATGAACTCATCGTACCGAACTATGTATTTGACTCTGAGGCGACCCGTCAAAAAGAACAAGAGGCCGTCGATGCTGTCGATCCTGTCATCATTCAAGAAGGACAGTTACTCGTCAGTCAAGGTGAGGTGGTGACTCGAGAGATATATCGGAAATTAGAGCTATCTGGAGCCATCGATCCGAATCGTTCCCTTGCACCATTATTCGGGTCATTCTTGCTCAGCGCATTGTTGACCGGTGGGTTTCTATTCATGCTCATCCGCTCGAAAATCAAAGACCTGTTACTGAGTCCGAAAATCTTAGTGACGGTCTATGGCTTGCTACTTTTACAACTCGGCATCTTTTTTGGTGTCGGATACATCGGTGTCGATTTTACGACATATGCCTATATTTTAGCGCCGACAGCGTTCGTCGTATTGCTTCTACGCATCTTGATCGATGAACGAGTTGCGCTCGCCTCGGCCTTCATTACGATGATTGCCGGGAGTGTCGTTGTCACATTCGGACAGAGCACGAATTTCATGACGCTCGTGTATGTGGCGACGGGTAGTTTTCTAGCTGTCTTTTTAGTTGAACCGAAAATTCAGCGGAAGCGACTATTCTTATCAGGGGTGTTGCTCGGTTTCGTCAACATCATCATGGTCATCGCGTTACTCTTACTTCGGAACGTGCAAGTTTCCTGGGAAATGGCGATGTATCTTTCTGGATTTGCCGTCATTAGCGCCTTGCTCTCCATTGTCTTGACGTTTGGCTTCCTGCCATTTTTGGAACCGTGGTTTGGCGTCTTGTCTTCTGGTCGACTTGTAGAATTGATGAGTCCGACGCATCCGCTGCTGCGGAAACTTTTAATGGAGGCACCTGGTACGTATCATCATAGTATGATGGTGGCGAACTTGGCAGAGTCCGCATGTGAGGCGATTGGCGCAGATGGTCTTCTCGCACGTGTCGCAAGCTATTATCACGATCTTGGGAAGACGGAGCGTCCCCTTCATTTCATTGAAAATCAACAAGGTGGCGGGAATCCTCATGATCGCTTGACGCCTGAAGAATCGGCAGACATTATTATGGCTCATCCTTATGACGGAGCGGATCTGTTGCGACGTTATAAGTTACCGAAAGAAATCATCGATATAGCAGAGCAGCATCACGGAACGTCTTTATTGAAATATTTCTACGTTAAAGCGAAGGAAGATCCTGATAAAGAGGTGTTAGAGTCTCGTTTCCGCTACCCAGGTCCAAAGCCACAATCGCGCGAGGCTGCCGTTGTCATGATCGTCGATTCAATCGAAGCGGCTGTCCGCTCGCAGAAACAACCGACGCCAGAAAAAATCCGAATGCTCGTTCGAACAATCATTCGCGACAAGTTGGCGGATGGGCAGTTCGAAGAATGTGAATTGACGACGAAAGAAATTTGGCGCGTCGGAGAGAGTGCGTGTGAGACACTGACCGGCTTGTTCCACGAACGAATCGAATACCCAGAATTAAAGAAAGAGGGAGAATTACATGCAAATCATCTCGAACGATGAACATGAATTGTTAACTACATCTCAAATCGAGCTCGTCGAGTCGATTTTACAACATGCCGCCCAACTAGAAGAGGTGGAAGAGCCGAGCGAATTGTCGGTCACGTATTTAACAAATGCGGAAATCCATGAAGTGAACCGAGAATGGCGAGGCAAAGATGCCCCGACCGATGTCATCAGTTTCGCATTTGATGAGATGGGGGATGACGAGATGGATTTCATGCTCGATGAAGATGAGCCACATCTTCTCGGTGACCTCGTCATCTCGGTAGAACGATGCCGAGAACAGGCAGCTGACTATGGTCATTCGTTTGAGCGGGAGCTCGGCTTTTTAGCAATTCATGGATTCCTCCATCTACTTGGGTATGATCATATGACACCTGAGGAAGAAGCGGAGATGACGGCAAGGCAAGAAGAAGTGCTCACTCATTTTGAGTTGAAGCGAGGCAACGTGTGAGACCGTTCCGTGTAGCATGTGAGGGAATCCTCCATGCCGTTCGTTCGGAACGGAACATGCGACTCCATCTCCTGTCGGCTTTTCTCGTATTCGTCTTTTCCATCTGGTTACAGCCGACAAGACTCGAGATTGTCATCTTGTTCGGGTGGGTGATTGCCGTTATTAGCATGGAAATGATGAATACGGCAATCGAACGAACGGTTAATCTCGTGACAGAAGACGTCCATCCACTCGCGAAGCAAGCGAAAGATGTTGCCGCAGGAGCCGTTTTAGTTACTTCACTTGGTGCTGCCGTAACGGCGCTCATAATATTCGGTCCACGGCTATGGAACATGCTATACTAATAGTTCTGAAATAGAGAAAGCAGGTGCATTATGTATCAAGAAGATTTTAAATCCGGATTCGTCTCGATTATCGGACGACCGAACGTCGGGAAATCGACATTCTTAAACCGTGTGATCGGACAAAAGATTGCCATCATGTCGGATAAACCACAAACGACACGAAATAAGGTGCAAGGTGTGTACACAACCGATGATTCCCAAATCATCTTCATCGATACACCAGGGATTCATAAACCGAAACACCGTCTTGGCGACTTCATGATGAAAGTGGCGACGAACGCATTACGCGAAGTTGATGCGATTCTCTTCATGGTGAACGTGACGGAACCGCGTGGAGCTGGCGACGACTTTATTATTGAGAAACTCAAAGGGCTCGACACACCGATTATTCTCGTCATGAACAAGATCGATTTAATCCATCCAGATGAACTTCCGAAAGTGATTGAACAATATACGAACGAATTGGATTTCGCGGCGTACGTCCCGATTTCGGCGCTACAAGGCAACAACGTCGAACCGCTCTTAGGTGAGATCAAGAAATTGTTGCCTGAAGGACCGATGTATTATCCGGCCGATCAAGTAACGGACCACCCGGAGCGTTTCATTATCTCAGAGATGATTCGTGAGAAAGTGTTGCATAAGACACGCGATGAAGTCCCTCATTCGATTGCTGTAGCCATCGAATCGATCAAGAAACGTGAGAACTCTGAGATGATTGATGTCGAAGCCGTGATCATGGTGGAGCGTGATTCGCAAAAAGGAATCATCATCGGAAAAAAAGGGGCTATGCTTCGTGAAATCGGAACAGTCGCGCGCCATGATATCGAAGCGCTTCTCGGGACTAAAGTTTATTTGAACCTATGGGTAAAAGTGCAGAAAGACTGGCGTAACAAGATGGGTCAGCTTCGTGACCTCGGTTTCCGCGACGACGAGTATTGAGCCATGTTACAAAAAGTCACGGGAATCGTCGTTCGTACCGTTAATTATGGGGAATCGAATAAAGTCGTGACATTGTTTACAGAGGAACTTGGCAAAGTCGCGATCATGGCACGGGGTGCAAAGAAACCGGGTAGCCGGTTTCACGCCTCGAGTCAGCCGTTTGTGGAAGGTGTCTATATCTTTCCGTCTAGCCGAGGACTCGCTCAGTTAAAATCATCTGACGTCATGACGTCTTATCCTGAAATCCGAAAAGATGTCGAACGGATGGCATATGCGATGTATTGGTTAGAACTTGTTGATCGGTCTGTCGAGGATCGTGTCCAAAATCGTCCATTGTTTCGAATATTACGGGATGCCTTGCAGGCACTGAATGCGGGCATGGACGCAGATGTCATCACGCACTATGTTGAATTACGTATTTTGCATCTATTAGGCGTCGCCCCAGTCTTGACGGGATGCGTGCGCTGTGGAGATGTGACGGATCCCATGTACTTCTCTGTCGCGTCCGGTGGCTTTTTATGTGCGCGACATCCAGAAGAAGGTGTGATTCGGCTGTCCGAACGATTGGCGAAACTACTTTATTTGATGAGTAAGCACGAATTGTCAGAGTTTCGGAACGTTCCGCTATCGGATGAGTCCAGAGTCCTTTTGCGCCAGCTCTTTGATGCTTATATGGAATCGTATAGTGGACTACGATTGAAGACGAAGCGGGTGCTCGATCAAATGATTCGACTTCATCTGAATGAGGATTGACTTTTTATAGTGAATTCGATACGATGATGTACGATTAGACAAATGAAATAGCGTGCGCGATGAAGGAAAAAAGTAACTCTTCCTGTCATGAATGAAGCGAGTCCGGGGCGGTGTGAGCCGGGTATCATGAGAAGAGCGAATGGCGATTCCAGAGCGCCCACATCTTTTAAGAGTGGTCCCATTATTGGGGCAAGTAGGGTGGAACCGCGGGAATCAATCCCGTCCCTATGTGCTAGGCACATAGGGGCGTTTTTTGTCGTTTCAATACTATTGGAGGTGTCATTAATGAAGCACATGACAGTGCAAGAAATCATTCTCACGCTACAAAACTTTTGGGCGTCAAAAGGTTGTTTGACTATGCAGGCGTACGATGTGGAAAAAGGGGCCGGGACGATGAACCCGATGACATTCCTCAGAAGCCTTGGGCCAGAACCGTGGAACGTCTGTTATACCGAACCGTCACGCCGTCCAGCTGACGGTCGTTACGGAGAAAACCCGAACCGTCTTTACCAGCACCATCAGTTTCAGGTGATCATGAAGCCGTCACCAAACAACATTCAAGAGTTGTACTTGGAGAGTCTTGAACTGATTGGCATCAATCCGCTTGAGCATGACATCCGTTTCGTCGAAGATAACTGGGAAAACCCGACGTTCGGAGCAGCAGGTCTCGGTTGGGAAGTTTGGTTGAACGGAATGGAAATCACACAGTTCACATACTTCCAACAAGTCGGTGGAATCGAGTGTGACCCGATTGCCGTGGAAATCACATACGGACTTGAACGCCTCGCGTCATACATTCAAGAAGTAGAAAGTGTATTCGATCTTGTCTGGACAGACGGATTCAAATACGGCGACATTTTCTATCAACCAGAATTTGAACATTCGAAATATACGTTCGAATTGTCTGACGTCGACATGTTATTCACGTTATTTGATACGTATGAGAAAGAAGCGAAGCGTGCGCTTGAAGAAAACCTTGTCTTCCCTGCATACGATTACATTCTAAAATGTTCGCACACGTTCAACTTGTTGGACGCAAAAGGCGCCATTTCTGTGACGGAACGTACCGGCTTCATCCAGCGTGTCCGGAACATGTCACGTGCGTGTGCCGCTAAATTTATTGAAGAACGGGAACGCCTTGGATTCCCACTTTTGAAACAAGAGAAAGCAGGTGACTTGAATGCGTGACCTTCTGTTAGAGATTGGATTAGAGGAACTGCCGGCTCAATATGTCTTGCGTTCAGAGAAACAGTTGGCGGAACGTGTTGACGCGTTCTTAAAAGAGGCGCGTGTTGATTTTGGCTCAATCGAAGTGTACTCGACACCACGTCGTTTGGCTGTCATCGTTCGTGATGTGGCTGAAACGCAACAGGATTTGGCAGAAACTCTTCGTGGACCTGCCAAAAAGATTGCACAAGATGCGGAAGGTAACTGGTCGAAGGCGGCACAAGGTTTTGCACGTGGCCGCGGATTGACAGTAGAAGATCTCTATTTCGCAGAAGAAAAAGGAGTCGAGTATGTCTTCGCGGAACGTCATGAAAAGGGACAAGAGACGCTCTCGCTATTGAACGGTCTTGAAGATGTGGTCCGTAGCTTGACGTTCCCGAAAAACATGAAATGGGGAACGAGCAGCCTACGGTATATGCGTCCGATTCGTTGGTTGATCGCACTCTTTGGTCAAGACATCATCGACTTCACAATCGAAGGCGTGAAAACGAATAACGTGACGCGTGGGCATCGTTTCCTCAGTGAAGGGGACGTGGTCATCTCATCACCTACCGAATATGTCCAGACATTAGAGTCTGCTTTTGTCATGGCGAACTACGAGATGCGTAAAGCTGAAATCGAACGTCAAATTCAAGAGCTTGCAACGAAACAAGGATGGACGATTCCACTCGACGCCGACTTGCTTGAGGAAGTGACAAACTTAGTCGAATGGCCGACCGCTCTCTTTGGGGAATTTGATGAAGCGTACCTTGAATTGCCTGAGGAAGTGTTGATCACAACGATGAAAGAGCATCAACGTTATTTCCCGGTCTATCTCGACGGAACATTGAAAAACTATTTTGTGACGGTACGAAACGGGAATGCCGAGCATCTTGAAAATGTGGCGCGCGGTAACGAGAAAGTCATCCGGGCCCGTCTTGCGGATGCCGTGTTCTTCTATGAGGAAGACAAAAAGACGAAAATCGATGATCAGCTCGAACGTCTCGATCGCATCGTCTTCCATGAAAAATTGGGAACGACTGGTGCGAAAGCGCGTCGCGTGACGAAAATCGCTCAGGAACTTGCACCGTTGTTCGAGGCAGACCTTGAAAAAGTAAGCCGTGCCGGTGCCATTCATAAATTTGATCTCGTGAGCCAGATGGTATACGAGTTCACAGAACTTCAAGGAATCATGGGTGAGAAATATGCACTCCAACAAGGTGAAGACAAGGAAGTGGCAGCGGCAATCCGTGAGCATTACATGCCACGCTTTGCTGGGGACGCTTCTCCAGAGACGGCAACGGGTGCCGTTCTTGCCCTTGCCGACAAATTAGACTCGATTGCAGCATTCTTTGGCATCGGGATGATTCCGAGCGGTTCACAAGACCCGTTCGCGCTTCGTCGCCAGGCCCAAGGTGTCGTTCAGATTCTTGGAGATTGGAAGATTGATCTCTCAATCGACACGTTGCTTTCAAAAGTTGTCGAATTACAACTGGAAGCAGGACTCTATGAAGCCGATAAAGAACAAGTTAAGGCACAACTAGATGAGTTCTTCAAATTGCGCTTGAAATATCGCCTGCAAGAACAGCAGGTTCGTTATGATGTGATTGACGCCGTATTGACGACCTCATTGACGGTTGTGCGACTCGATGCTCGCGCAGACGCGATTCAAGAATTTGTATCGACGGATGCGAAGGCGTTGATTGAGCAATTGTCGCGCGTCGTGAACATTTCGAAAAAAGGTGAAGCGGGAGATGTCGATCCTTCCTTGTTTGAGAACGATCATGAGATTGCATTGCATGATGCGATTGAACAGACCGCTCCTGCAACAGCCGAAGCTGTCGAGATGGGAGATTACAAGAAAGCGCTCGACCTTCTACAACAACTCGAATCACCGATTATGATGTACTTCGAACATACAATGGTTATGAGTGATGATGAGGCGGTCCGCCAAAACCGTCTCCATGAAATGAACCGACTTGCAACGACGATTAAGCGTGTCGCAGATTTCAACGCGCTCGTACTCTAAACAAACTAGAGGGGGTTGGCTATGCAACTGAATGAACGCCAACAAAAAATCGTCGAGATCGTGAAGGAGAACGGGCCGATCACAGGGGAACAAATCGCACAAGAGCTCTCATTGACACGTGCGACCCTGCGGCCTGACCTCGCTATTTTGACGATGACAGGCATACTTGAAGCTAGACCTCGTGTCGGCTACACGTTCGTTGGCAAACGGAATTCGTCGATGCTACGAGAAAAGTTAGATTCGCTGACCGTAGGGGAATTCATGTCTTCTGCGAAAGTCGTACGGGATGAGATGACGGTATATGATGCGATTGTCACGTTGTTCTTAGAAGATGTCGGCTCATTGTTCGTTGTCGGACGTGACCGGGAGTTAGTCGGAGTTTTATCTCGTAAAGACCTCCTTCGTGCGGCCATCGGAAATCAAGACTTAGACCAGTTACCCGTCAACGTCATCATGACCCGCATGCCGAACATTACAGTATGTGAGAAAACAGAAACGTTGATTCGAGCTGGGATGAAATTGATTGAGAAACAAATCGATGCCATGCCCGTCGTAGAAGAAAAAGATGGGAAATTGATTGTACTCGGCCGTATGACGAAGACCAATATGACGAAGGTGCTCATTGCGTTAGCGAACGATGAGTCGATCTGAGGAGGAAATCGAATTGACTACGAAACAACTCGTGTTCGTTGTAAGTGACTCGGTCGGAGAGACGTGCGAACTCGTCGTCCGCGCAGCGAGTATCCAATTCCACGAGAATGCGATCGAAACCCTTCGCATCCCGTTCGTCGAAGATGAGCAGACGATTATCGATGTCGTCACGCAAGCAAAAGCACAACAGGCCATCATTGCGTTCACGCTCGTTAATGAGGAACATCGCGCCCTTCTCATGCGGCTTGGTGAAGCGCATCAAGTGAAAACGGTTGATTTGCTCGGAGATTTGCTCGATGTATTATCTAGCCAATTGAAAGAAGCGCCACGTGAAAAGCCGGGACTCATCTATCGATTGGATGATGATTACTTCCGAAAAATCGAGGCGATGGAGTTTGCCGTCAAGTATGACGATGGTCGGGACCCACGTGGCCTGAAAAAAGCTGATATCGTGTTGGTCGGTGTTTCTCGAACGTCAAAGACGCCGCTATCTCAATATTTGGCACTGAAACGATACAAAGTCGCGAACGTGCCACTCGTTCCAGAATCGAGACCGCCTGAGGAATTGTTTGATTTGCCTGCTGAACGATGTGTCGGGTTGATCATCTCCCCGGAAAAGCTGATTTCAATCCGGATGGAACGTCTCAAATCGCTAGGTTTGAAGCCGGAAGCAGATTATGCGCAGCTAGAGCGAATCAATCGTGAACTCGAGTATGCGCGTGGTATTTATGAACGAATCGGTTGCGATGTCATCGATGTGACGAACAAAGCAGTTGAAGAAACGGCAGGGATCATCTTGCGTCATCTTGAACAGTCTAAAGATGATTGAATGAGTAAGTGTTTCAATTAGTAATCATTGCTTCAAGAGGGTATAATAGAGTATTGACAGTACAGTGAAACGGAACGTGATGAGCGTTCCGTTTCGTTGCGAGATTGGAAACAGGGAGTGGTCAACATGCCACGAATACCAGATGAAGTCATCGCAGAAGTGAAACAAGCGACCGATATCGTAGAATTGATTGGCGAACGTGTCGAATTAAAGAAACAAGGACACCGCCTTGTCGGATTATGTCCGTTTCATTCCGAAAACTCACCTTCTTTCTCCGTTTCACCTGAAAAAGGGATGTATCACTGTTTCGGTTGTGGCGCCGGCGGAAATGTATTTACGTTCGTGATGGAAACCGAGGGATTGTCGTTTCCTGAGACGGTCGAACGCTTGGCAACACGGGCGAATATTTCGGTAGACGGGATCCAAGGGGACGAGGAACTGACGCGAGAACAGGTATGGCGCAAACAGATGCGTGATGCGCATCGCCTTGTCGCTGACTTGTATCATGAAGTGTTGATGAAAACAGAAGCTGGAGAAGTGGGCTTAACGTATTTACGGGATCGTGATCTGGCTGAAGAGACGATTGCGCAATACAAGATCGGTTTTGCCCCAGACCAACGACGCTTTACTGTCGAGCTGTTGGAGCGGCGCGGGTTTGATTTAGAAGTAATGGTTGAGGCAGGTTTGATTTCAAAGTCGAAGTCCGGTGAATATTTTGACCGATTTGAAGGACGGGTCGTCTTTCCGATTGCGGATCGAGACGGCACCATCGTTGGCTTCAGTGGACGAGCGATTGATGACCGACAACCAAAATATGTGAATACGGCTGAGACGCCACTCTTCAATAAGAGCGAGTTATTGTTCGGCTTCTCTCAAGCCCGGGCGACGATGCGTAAGAAAAAGCGTGTCTTCCTCGTTGAAGGGAACGTTGACGTTTTACAAGTCGCGCAAGCGGGCACACAAGAAGTTGTGGCATCGCTCGGAACCGCGTTCTCTCCTCAACATGCGAGGGCGCTATCTCGAATCGTGGATGAAGTCATTATCTGTTATGACGGAGACCACGCGGGACAAGAAGCGACACAAAAAGTCATTCGCCTCTTAGAAGCGTCTCCACTCGATGTACAAGTTTTGCCACTACCGGAAAAGACGGACCCAGATGATTATATCCGTCAGCATGGGGCAACTCACTGGCAGCAGTTTATTGAAACTGAGCAGTTGAGTGTTCTCGATTTTATGAATCGCATGTACCGGCGAGGAAAAAACTTGAACCGAGAAGGAGAACGGATTCGCTTTATTGAATCTATGCTTGAAGAGATCGGGAAGACAAATGATTCGATTCGAAGAGATTTATATGTGAAGAAACTGTCGGATGAGTTTGAGATTCCGCTAGAGACGCTCCGTTCGAGAATTCCTCGTCCGACGTCAAGTGAATCAACTCCCACCCGTGCGATGGAACCTGTAGAGCCGGTACGGAAGCGTTCGAGTAAAACAGGTGAGCCTCGTTGGATGAAAGCCGAGAAGTACTTGTTGCGTGCGATGTTGACGGGACCGGAGCAGGTCCGTTTCGTACGCGACCGTTTAGGGCTTCGTTATCAAGATGAAACCCATCGTATGTTAGGGTCAGCATTGTATGAAATCGTATCCGATACGATGACACAGGATGAGTTTGATCAAATCACGCTTTCGTTCATGGAGCGTTATTGCGATCAACGCCCTGATTATGCGATGCGTTTTGCAGAGATCCGTCTGATGGCTGGACCGGATGAACTGTCTGAAGAGGTTTTAGACGAATACATTCGGGTGATAAACAGTTATGAGGAGCAACGTCAAATCGAGCGTGCAAAAAGGGAAATCGCTCAAGACGCCGAAAGTATTGTAGACCAGGCGTCCAAGCTACAAGAATTGATTGCCCGTAGTCGTCGTCTTCGAGAACGATGATCGTGGATGAAGTTTGGAAGGAGTTGAACTGCTAGATGGCAGAGAAGAAGAAAGAGGATTTATTTAACGCCATAGAGGAACTTGAAAAGTTAGGTAAGAAAAAAGGCGTCGTCTCAATGCAAGCAATCCAAGATCGCCTTAGTCACTTCGAGGTGGATTCGGATTTCATCGATAACTTCATCGAAGATTTAGAGGCTAAAGACATCCGTGTCACAGAAGATGCTGCTGACGCAGAAGAAACACCTGCGAAAAAAGAGGATGAAGAAGTCGATTTGAACGACTTATCAGTACCTCCTGGAATCAAAATCAACGACCCGGTTCGGATGTATTTGAAAGAAATCGGACGTGTCGACCTTCTCAGTGCGAAAGATGAGACGGAGCTCGCTAAACGAATCGAGCAAGGGGACGAAGAAGCGAAAAAACGTCTCGCAGAAGCGAACCTACGTCTCGTCGTGTCGATTGCGAAGCGTTATGTCGGTCGTGGGATGCTCTTCCTTGATTTGATTCAAGAAGGGAACATGGGACTCATTAAAGCGGTCGAAAAATTCGACTACATGAAAGGGTTCAAATTCTCGACGTATGCGACGTGGTGGATTCGCCAAGCCATCACACGTGCGATTGCTGACCAAGCCCGTACGATTCGTATTCCTGTACACATGGTGGAAACAATCAACAAATTGATTCGTGTCCAACGTCAATTGCTTCAAGACCTCGGTCGCGAACCTTCTCCGGAAGAGATTGCCAAAGAGATGGAACTCACACCTGAGAAAGTCCGTGAAATTCTAAAGATTGCCCAAGAACCTGTTTCTCTAGAGACACCGATTGGGGAAGAAGACGATTCACATCTCGGTGACTTCATCGAAGACCAAGATGCGATGGCTCCTCAAGATGCGGCAGCCTATGAATTGTTGAAAGAGCAATTAGAAGACGTGTTGGATACGTTGACAGACCGTGAAGAGAACGTCCTTCGCCTGCGTTTCGGACTAGACGATGGCCGCACACGCACACTCGAAGAAGTTGGTAAAGTATTCGGTGTCACACGTGAGCGGATTCGTCAAATCGAGGCGAAAGCCCTTCGTAAATTGCGTCACCCGAGCCGTTCCAAACGCTTGAAAGACTTCCTCGATTAATTTCATATTTGAATAAAGTGTGAAGTTTTAGAAGAAAGGAAGGAAAATGAGTGATTTTCCTTCCTTCTTTATTATTTTTTGAGTAAAATAGTGTTGGATAGAAATTTGGAATGAACATGAGGGGGAACTACAATGCGTAATCCATTGTTACCGTTTGCGGCAATCGCAATCGTCGCAATTATTGCCATGGTATCATTATCGTATTTTGGGGTGAATCAGGCGCAACAAGCGGCTGAAGGTCCAGCAGTCACTGAAATGAACCCAGAAGAGTTGTATGCTGCGAAGGGTTGCACAGGTTGCCACGGCGGAAACCTTGAAGGTGGCGTCGGTCCAGCACTTACAGGTGTCGGCGATCGTCTCTCACCAGAAGAAATCGCAAACATCATCGTCAACGGTCAAGGTGCGATGCCAGCAGGTCTTGCATCAGCTGAAGAAGCAGAAGTGCTTGCGAACTGGTTGATTGAACAATAAGAGGTGACGCACTCCGTGATGGGGTGCGTTTTTTGTTGTCGAACTGTAGAGAATTCGATACGCTAGGGAAGAAGTAGAACAAAGGAGTTGTCTGTATGCAAGAACGTGTCATGTTAGACCGACGATTGAAGCAGGTTGTCGATTATATCCCAAAAGGAAGTGTGCTCGCCGATATCGGTTCGGATCATGCGTATGTCCCATGCTATGCCTTTCAGCAAGGAATCATTTCAAAAGGAATCGCGGGTGAAGTGAACGTTGGACCGATGGAAGCTGCGAGAGCACAAGTCGATTTGATTGGGGCCAGTGATGCCATTGATGTACGCCTCGGCGATGGTCTTGCTGTCTTACAGCCCAATGAAGCGACGTGTATCTCGATCTGCGGGATGGGCGGCAGTTTGATTCGCTCGATTCTCGAAGCGGGTCAAGATAAGCTCGGTGCGGTCGAACGACTCGTCCTTCAACCGAACGTTGATGGGCAACACGTACGAAGCTGGCTGCTTGAACATGGATATGTCCTTGTCGAAGAGGCAATTGTAGAAGAAAATGATAAAGTCTACGAAATCCTAGTCGGAGAAAAAGGTAGTGAGACCATCTATAGCGACGCGTCGGACGAGCGGATGTGGCAGTTGTTATTCGGCCCATATCTTATTCAAGAGCGACCGGAACCATTTAAACTCAAATGGAGTCGTGAAGCCGATAAGCTCGATTATGTGCTTGGACAGATGGCAGCTGGCATTCAATCGGATGCCTTGATTCAAAAACAAGTGGAGTTCAAACGGATGCGTGACAAAATGAGAGAGGTGAGTCAGTAATGGCGAACGGCAATCAAGTGATTCAATTGTTTGAAGAATTTGCTCCGAAACATTTGGCGGTTGAAGGGGATAAAATCGGCTTACAGATTGGATCGCTCAACAAAGAAGTCAAACGGGTCATGGTCACGCTTGATGTGCTCGAATCGGTTGTGGATGAAGCGATTGAGAAACAGATTGATTTGATCATCGCGCATCATCCACCCATCTTTAGTCCGTTAGCTCAAGTCAATGACCGCTCCACGGCTGGGAAGATTACGATGAAATGTATTCAGCACGATATCGCGGTCTATGTCGCCCATACGAATTTAGACGTATGCAGCGGTGGTGTGAACGATTGGATGAGTGAGGCGATCGGTCTTCACGATACGAAAGTACTCGTCCCGACCTATGAAGAGCCGGTCTATAAACTATCTGTATTCGTTCCATCCACGCATGCGCAAGACGTATCCCGTGCTCTAGGAAAAGCGGGTGCGGGACATATCGGTGACTATGCGGACTGTCAGTTCCGTGTTTCCGGAACGGGACAATTCACTCCGCTCGAAGGGACAGACCCTTTCATCGGTCGCCCACATGAAACGGAACAAGTGGACGAAGTAAAAATCGAAACGGTCGTTCGGGAGAGTCAGAAAAAGCGTGTACTAAAAGCAATGAAAGACGCCCATCCTTATGAGGAAGTGGCGTATGACCTCATGCGCGATGAAATCGACGGTCATGTATTTGGGCTAGGGCGAATCGGTCGACTTGAACAGGCCATGACACTTGAACAGTTTGCCGAACACGTGAAAACAAGCTTTGGGGTTGAGGGCGTGCGAGTCGTCGGAGACCCGAGGCGTTCGATTGAAAAAGTTGCCGTATTAGGTGGAGACGGGAATAAATATGTGTCTACTGCGCATTTCAAAGGTGCAGATGCATATGTGACGGGTGATTTATATTTCCACGTGGCTCATGATGCGATGGCCCTTGGGCTTGCAGTCGTAGACCCAGGGCATCATGTCGAGAGTATCATGAAACAAGGTGTAATCGATGTGCTCAGCAAAAAGTTTGAAAAAGCGAAAATTAATGTCGACTTGATTCAATCTGTTGCCAACACGAACCCGTTTCAATTCAAGTAAATCCTAAAAATCCCCCATCCTCTGAGAGAATGGGGGATTCCTTCACTTACGCAAAGCTTTCACTTTCGGTAAGATGCTCCGAAGTTCAAGAAATGGCGTTTTATCGTGCGTGCTTAAATCGTCTGGGTCATACTGCGACAAAAAGTCGATGACTTTTTTTGTGATCGGTGTAGGAGTAGAGGCGCCCGACGTCACAGCGACGGTCTCGACTCCCTCGAGCCAATTCAAGTCAAGTTCACTCAAGTCACCGATTCGATATGCATTCGTTCCGGCAATCTCTTTTGAAACTTGTGCTAAACGATTGGAGTTGTTAGATTTAGGATCTCCGACGACAATCAACAATTCGCAGTCTCCCGCTTGTTCAGCGACGGCTTCTTGACGAACTTGCGTCGCGTTACAGATTTCATTATGCACTTCCACGTGAGGATAACGGGCTTGAATCGTTTCAATTAATGCGGAAACGTCCCATTGACTCATCGTCGTCTGGTTCGTCACCAAAATTTTTCGTTCGAACAAGCGACTCGGCAACTGATCGATTTCATGTTCATATTGAATCAAATGAACATGGTCTGGTGCAACACCAATTGCACCCTCCGGTTCCGGATGCCCGTGTTTTCCGATATAGATGACATCATATCCTTCTGCCGTTTTCTCACGAATCAAATCGTGTGTGACCAAGACGTCAGGACAAGAGGCATCTACAATCGTCAATCCTTTCTCGATGGCACGTTTCCGGACGAGTGGTGAAATGCCGTGCGCCGTGAAGACGACCGTTCCTCGATCGATGGTTTCGAGCGCTTGCATGCGGTCTTCTCCATCAACGGTTTTGACACCGAGATCCTCAAACGCCTGCGTGACGTGACGGTTATGGACAATCATTCCAAGTATATGAATCGGGCGTGGCAAATCTGGATTTGCGACGGCCTCATTTGCGAGCTTCATGGCATCGACGACACCATAACAATATCCGCGTGGGCTAATTTTTTTAACTTTCATATGAAGACGAAGGCTCCTTTCGAAGTGCTTTCATACGTATTAGTCTAACATTGTTTCGAAAATACGAAAAGATTTGCGTGTATTCATGCTATAATTTTTAGGTTAGAGAGGAGGGACGCCGTGAATCGCATGAAACCATTGCGTGAACTAAGAAAATCGTACTTTTTCCAAATTACGTTCATCATCATCATTATTTTAGCACTTGTCATTTCATCACTTGCCTTCTCTGCTGACCGCGTCACGGTGTCTCGAGCAGAAGAATTGGCGAAAGAGCAATTTGATTACGCCATCGATGACAGTATTGAGAATGTGGAGTCCCGACTTGGGAAATTGTATGAGGATTTAGTTTACTTAGGCGCTTACGTTGGAAATGAGCCATGGATTGAAGAACGGATCCGAACAGGATATTTGAATCAACGCACGAGTTTTACGTCCATCTTTTATTATGATGTCAATCAAGACTCATTTAAATGGTACTCGGAGCGACAAGTCGCCTCTTCTGTCTTGAAACGCGATCCGAAGTTTACGGAAGTATTGACTGCCAGTGGAAAAGAACTATATATGAGTGACCCTGTGATGATCAGTGGGGATATGGGAACTTTCCTATACGTTCCGGTCATCGAAGAGAACCGACCAATCGGTATTTTTGGGGGAAGCATTAGTGTCTTGAACTCTGACTTGTATCGTCGTTCGTTGGAATCTGCGAATGATGACATGATTCTATACTTGTTAGATGAGCAAGGCGAAGTGTTGACGACTTCGTTCAACTTGGTCACAGATGCAGAGCGTCGGATATCGCGTGAAGTCATCGACGAAGCATTAGATCGAAGCGAACGGACAATCTTGAGTACGGATGAAGATACGGTAATGTTTGAACCAGATGCACGAGTCAGTGGATGGAGCATGCTCGCAAAACATCAAAATGACTCCGTCTATGAAACGGTCTACGACACGCGTTGGCAGTATTTGATGATTGCGCTCGTTACATTCTTCCTGAGCATTCTCGTTGGATTGTTGCTTTCCCGGACGTTAACGAATCCGCTTGTCGAGCTGGTCAATCAAATTAAACAACAACAATCGCTCGGAACGATCTCGTTGGAACGAACGGGTTCGAAAGAAGTGGAGACGCTACTCGACACGTATAACGATTATGCACAACGGATGGAAACGTCACGACGTGAACAGTTGAGTCAGCAACAGTTGATTTTGCATCAAGAAAAATTAGCCTCACTCGGTCAATTGGCCGCGGGAATTGCCCATGAAATTCGAAATCCTCTAACTCCCGTCCACATCACGTTACAAATGGTGCGCGAGGGTCAAGGTAGCTCAGATATGGTGGATGTCGCCATCAAAGAACTGGAGCGGGCGAATGATTTGATTTCAACGATGTTGACGCTCGCCAAACCCGATCAGGCTGGTAAAAACGAAGATTGGATCAACATGTTAGACTTTGCGAAACGACTTGAATTTTTAATGGATGCCGAATGTTATAAACGACCGACAAAATGGGAATTACTTGTACCGAACGACATGCCGCCATTTTATGCATCCTTTGATATGCTCGTTCAAATTATCTACAACCTCTTCAAAAATGCGGTCGATGCCGTCGAATCAAAAGGCGCTGACGGGAGTGTCGTCGTGACGGTACTCTTTACGGAGCAGGAATATCGCTTTTTGATTGAAGATAACGGAATTGGCATGAGTGAGGAACAACTCAAGACAGTCGGTTCCGCCTTCAATACGACGAAGGAAAGTGGAAACGGTCTAGGAATCTATATGATTCAAGAGTACTTGAAGAGCGTTAACGGTGCGATGGAGATCGATAGTGTGATGAACAAAGGGACCGCGATTTTAATCAAAATCCCAAGGAGACAACCGTCATGAAAGGACTAAAACATTATTGGCTTTGGTTACCGGTCGTGTGGGCCATGACGATTCTCCTTATCACCTCGATTCAACTCCCAGAGCAAAAGACGAATGAAAAAGAAGTCGGATTCGTATTTGTCAGTGATAAACACGAGCATGCGAATAAGCTATTGGACTCGTTCGTGCATACAGCAAACCAAAAAGGGTTCATCCCGATTCCGACTACGAGTGAAGATTCGCGTGTCCTTGAAAAAGAAAAATTAGATTCGTTGATTGACCGGGGTGTCGAGGCCATCTTTTTGACGACTCTCGATGACACGTTCATTCAACCTTCATTAGAACGCGCAAAACGCAAAAACATCCCGATTATTGCGATTGACCGTATGATTGATCATCCGAGTGTGCTCACATCTGTCGTATCCGACAATGTCGACATCGGTCGGATGGCGGCCGAACAAATTGCTGCCAAGTATAATGAGCTCGATCGTCCGATTCGCGTGGTCGAAGTGAGGGGAACCCCGAAAGTTCGTTCCACGATGGACCGGAGTCTCGGCATTCGAGAGTACGAGAAGCAACATGGCGACGATTTTCAAATCATCGCATCCATCACCGGGAACTATGACACATTCCAAGCCGAAATCGAGATGTCACGTTGGTTAGAAGAAGAGATTCCATTTGATGCAGTCTTTTCACATAACGATGATAATACGTTCGGTGTCGTCCGGGCTTTAGAAAGTCACGGTTTGACGGACAAGACGATCGTGTCGGTCGACGGGATTTCAGATATCTATCCGCTCATTCAAAACGGGAAGGTCAATGCCACTGTCGTGCAGTCACCGAACGAGATGATGGAAGTCGGCTTCAAAGCACTCGAACAACATTTAAATGGAAAGAAAATTGCCAAACACTATTATTCATCGAGTTATTTATATGAAGGTGTGGCAAAAGATTGATTGACAAATCATTTGATTCCGCTATGCTAGGAAAAGTGGAAAGAAACAGGAGGTGTATCGATTGAACAGCTTCCAACAGTTCAAATTGCTACCGTTTATGGTTGATGCGTTAACAGAAAAGCGCATTACGAAACCGACCGATATACAAGCCCGGATTATTCCGGCTGCCTTGAATGGTCGAGATATTATTGGAAAATCACAGACAGGAACGGGTAAAACACTTGCGTTCTTGTTACCGATCGTTGAAGCGATCAACCCAGAAGATGCTTCAGTTCAAGCAATCGTCGTCGCACCGACACGCGAACTCGCTTGGCAGATTCATGAAGAATTGAAATCGATTCTTATTAAAAACCCAGATTACATCAAATCGAGTTTGATTGTCGGAGGGACAGACCGCGAACGTCAGATCGATAAGATGAAAAATCCACCACAATTGATCATCGGGACACCGGGACGAATCCTTGATCTCATGAAAGCACAGGCGTTATTCCCCCATAAAGTGACACACTTTGTCGTCGATGAAGCCGATCAAATGCTCGATATGGGATTCTTGCCGGAGGTCGACCGCATCGCACAGGCGCTTCCTGAAAAACTGCAAACAATGGTCTTCTCAGCGACGATTCCTGAGAACCTTGAACCGTTCTTGAAGAAATACCTTCATGACCCACGCTTTGCAGAGGCGAGCCCCGAGCATCGCGTCGCACCAAAAATCAAGCACCACGTGATCCCCGTTCGTCACCGTGACCGTAAAGAATTGACTGTCGAGATTGCGAAAGCAATCAACCCGTTCGTTTGTCTCGTCTTCACAAACACAAAGCAAGAAGCGGATGAGTTAGAGACATCGTTCCGTGAGGCTGGACTTAACGTCGGTACATTGCACGGAGATATGCAGGCACGTCGCCGTAAACAGGCGATTAAAGATATTAACGACGCGAAATACCAATACGTGATTGCCACGGATTTGGCGGCACGCGGAATCGATATTTCAGGAGTCTCTCACGTCATCAACCATGGGATTCCGAAAGACCTTGATTTCTATACGCACCGTGTCGGTCGTACGGGACGTGCGGGCGCATCAGGTGAGGCGTACACACTATATGAGGACCATGAGAATGGACCGATTAACCGTCTCGAAGAACGTGGGTTTGAATTTACACACGTCGATTTGCGCAACGGTTCGATTCAACCGATTAAAACACGTCGTCGTCGTCAAACAGACCGGAAGATGAAAGTCTCGCATACGGCACATAGTCGCATGGCCGGTGAAATCAAGAAGGCGAAGAAGAAAGTGAAGCCTGGCTATAAGAAGAAATTCAAGTATAAGTTGAAAGAGACGGCATCACGCGAGCATATGCAACAACAACGCTCGGATCGCCGTGCAGCACGTAAGAAAAATAAACGATAATGTTTGGGAGAATCGACTTCTTGGAGTCGGTTCTTCTTTTTGTGTACACTAGAGAGAGAAGCAAATGAAGGGAAGATGAGGATGTTAAAAATAGGTTCACACGTTTCGGTATCAGGTAAAAAGATGTTGTTAGCAGGGAGTGAAGAGGCTGTCTCTTACGGGGCGAATACGATGATGGTGTATACAGGTGCGCCCCAAAACACACGCCGTAAACCCATTGAAGATTTAAATATTGAGGCAGCACTCAAACATATGGCCGCACATGACATCGAAGAGATTGTTGTTCACGCACCATATATCATCAATCTCGGGAATACGACGAAACCAGAGACGTTTGAATTGGCTGTTTCATTCTTGACTCAGGAATTAAAACGGGCAGAAGCACTCCAAGTGGCTCGTCACGTCGTTCTTCACCCAGGCGCTCATGTCGGAGCGGGAGAAGAAGTCGGTCTCGCTCGAATCATCGAAGGATTGAATGAAGTGTTGACGGGTGATGAAAAAGTGAAGATTGCGCTTGAGACGATGGCAGGGAAGGGAAGCGAACTTGGTAAGACGTTTGAAGAGCTTGCGACCATCATTGATGGCGTGACGCACAATGATCGACTCTCAGTTTGCTTTGATACGTGTCACGTCCATGATGCAGGATATGACTTAGTCGGTGACTTAGACGGCGTCATTGAACAATTCGATCGCATCGTCGGACTCGACCGTCTCGGAGTGATTCATGTAAATGATTCGAAGAATGTGCGCGGTGCAAAAAAAGACCGTCATGAAAACATTGGCTACGGAGAGATCGGGTTTGATACATTGAATCGTGTCATTCATCACGAGGCATTTGCGCATCTACCGAAAATTCTAGAAACGCCATATATCCCGATTAGCGAAAAAACAAAAGTCGCTCCATATAAACAAGAGATTGAAATGTTCCGTGCCAATCAATTTGATGCCGAGTGGCGTGAACGATTCACGCTCGCTCATCAATAAGCGATGAACGTCCTACAAGTCGATCCAAAGCGATATGATGTCTGGAACGCATTCCCGACTTATTTTCTTGAACAAAGTCCCGTTTATGTAAAGGGGTCCGTGACGACACCGACAGCATTTATCGAAGTGATGGGGCATGGCATCGTGGCGGAAGCAGAGGTGTTACTTGAAGAGACGATTGAGCGACCAGACGATCCGTATTGGCTCGGAGAGAAACAGGAAGGGATAGCGCTGTATTCCTTAGTCGACCTGTTACAACTTCATTTTCATCATCCGCTCTTGCAAGTGGGAATGTATGAGGGGGATGAACCGTACGAGTCGATTCGAACAAAATGGAATGACGGCTATCATGTACCATCGTCTAAATGGACGAAAGCGTCATATGAGGCGCACTTGTTTCGAGAAAAACTTCTAGCACCAAAGTCGAACGTGACGACTTGTGCGAACTGTCATGAAGACCTAGCTGAACGCTTTGGGCAAGAGGCGTATCACTTGATTGAGTATCACTTGACAGAGGAACGTGGCATCTGGGTTTGTCCGACCTGTCATAAAGCCATTCATACATTAGACTAAATAATAAAAGATGCCCTTTTTCGAGGGCATCTTTTATTAGAATGGCCAGTTCGCTACAGCAAATTGATAAACCTTCATTCCGAGGAATACCCCGAAAATCCCAACAACTCCTGGCAATACCGGTGGGGCAGGCAGTGGCAGTTTGAGTGCGGTGAAGATGGCACCACAAATCAAGCCGGCGAGTAATGATAATAAAATCTCCTGCATAAATAATTCCTCCGTCTCTAAATGAAAGCGCTTCATAATAACTGAATCGAATTTATTATACAACGAGTTTTCTTATTTGAGAAGTCTAACATCAGTCATCTGTCATTTTCTCGTTCTCGGCCCGAAGGCGGAGCACTTCGCGTTCCGCCCAATTTGACGGTTCTCGTTCGAATACGCTAGGTATGTTGTTCCATCGACCACCCGTATATTGATGGATGATAATTTGAGATTGAATCTCTTCCTCGTTGGTCTCACGTTTCACGTATACATAGCGGCCGTCAGAACGTTGTCTTCTTGCTTTCACATTATCGACGAGTTGAAGGGCCATCATATCTTTGATGTATGTTTTATGTGATGCGTTCAAGATAGGGAAGAGTATCTCGATCCGTTTTTTCATATTTCGTGTCATCCAGTCCGCAGAGGAACAGTACAAGTCTTCTTTTCCATTTTGGTAAAAATAAAAGATTCGGGAATGTTCGAGATATCGATCGATGATCGAGATGACCTTGATGTTTTCAGAGACCCCTTTAATTCCCGGTCGTAAGCAACAAATGCCTCGGACAATCAAATCGATTTTCACTCCCGCGGACGAAGCATCATACAATTTTGTGATGATGGCCCGGTCCGTGATCGAGTTCATCTTAGCGACGATGCGACCGTTGCCGTACTTTTCATGCAGTTTGATCTCATCATCGATTTTATTCAAGAAGAAGTCTTTCATGTCGTCAGGCGACGTCTCGAACTGATGCCAAGATGGTCGTTCCCCATAACCGGATAACCAGTTGAAAAAGTTCGTTGCATCTTCAGCGAGTTCTTCATTTGTCGTGAGGAGCCCAATGTCTGTGTATAGCTTGGCGGTCGAATCGTTATAGTTACCGGTACCAAGATGAATGAACCGTTGCAACACACCACCTTCTAGAATGCGAACGACGAGGGTGATTTTTGAGTGTGTCTTCAGTTCTTTATAGCCGTAGATGACGTGAGCTCCGGCTTTCTCAAGTTGCTTCGCCCATTGAATGTTTTTTTCTTCATCAAAACGTGCTTTTAGTTCGACGAGGACAGTGACTTGTTTTCCGCTCTCGGCTGCATCAGTCAAGGCTTTGATGATGGGAGAGTCCCCGGAGACGCGATAGAGTGTCTGCTTGATTGCCAAGACGTTCGGGTCTTTGGCGGCTTGAACGATAAAACGGACGATTGGATCGAATGAATGATACGGGTGATGGAGCAGATAATCCTGTTTAGCGATACTTTGGAATAAATCTTTGCCCGATTCAAGACCTTCTGGGATAAATGGGATCAACGTTTCATTGATCATGTCATCATATTCCATCCCGATCTGATTGTAGATCCCAAACAGGAAGGTCAAGTCGATCGGACCGTCGACAATAAAGATATCCCGGTCATGTAAGTCAAGGACGTCTTGTAGCATGAACAAAAGTTCTTTTCGTAACGATCGTTGCTGTACCTCGAGTCGGATGGCAACCCCATATCTTCTCTTCTTCAATTCTTTTTCGATTTGTTTCAAGACGTCACGACTGCCCTCTTCGTGAAACGGCATGTCCGCGTTCCGCGTAATTCGGAATGGCATCGTGGACTCGACGACAAATCCTTTGAAGAGTGAGTCGATGAATTGAATGATCAAATCCTCAAGTAAAATCAAATCGGTATGTTCTTCATCATCGGTAGGTAGTTCCAGATACCGCGGAAGAACGGATGGCACTTGAACGAGGGCGAGTCGTTTTTTTCCTTCGCCATTCGAGGCAATCTCGACAGCAATGTTCAGTGACTTGGATAAGAGCATTGGGAACGGACGATAGGCATCGACTGCAATCGGTGTCAGGACAGGGAATACGTGCGTTCGAAAATACTCTTTCACGAAGTCTTGTTGAGCCCTGTTCAAATGTTTCGTCCGTAAGAAGCGAACGTGCTGATTCGATAGCTGTTTCGTGATTTTTTTATATGTCGCATATTGTGTCTCGACGAGTTCTTGCGCTCGCATCGAAATGGACTTGATCTGCTGTTTTGGAGTGAGGCCCGTCTTGTCTTCCGGACGATTGAACCCGGCGAGGACCTCATCTTTCAATCCACCGACTCGTACCATATAAAATTCATCAAGGTTAGAACTGAAAATCGCCAAAAATTTCAATCGTTCCATCAATGGATTTCGTTCATCCATCGCCTCCTCGAGGACACGCTCGTTAAAGTCGAGCCAGCTGAGTTCACGGTTGTTAAAATGTTCATTCGTATATTCGGACATGGTTACTCCTCCTCGCTCAAGACAATCTCAATCGATTGATCAATTGCGCGTTCTAAATGCTTTTTATGGCGAGTGCTTCGCTGTAACTCAAAACGTGCAGAACCATTCGTATCTAGCGTAAGTGTGAGACCGTCCTTTGTACTAGCAACATGGATGTCCGTCACGATCTGACGCTCCGTCAAGTCGAGGGCATCGACGAGTTTCACAATCGACCCGAGCAACTCCAAACTCTTCAATAACTTTTGATCAAACCATTTCGGGAAAGCCTCGATATGTTGTTCCAATACTCGTTTTGATTTGAAGGATGTGACGAGGGCAAGAGCGAGTCGATCCTCGTTGTTTAGTCCTTTGAAATCGTTTGTGGTAATCAGATGGAACGTGTGGTCACTTTTATTGTTGTGATCGATATATTCACCGACATAGGCAAGGCGGCAGGCACCTTCAAGAAGACCAGGCTCAAATGGTTTCGGTTTAATCGCCTTCACTTCAATTAATCCGGTATACAACTGTCGAGCCAATCGGATGAGATGTTGATGACGAGTCGGGTTCACGTCATATTGTTTTTCAAAATGACGAAAACTTTCTTCCTTCACATCGGCAAAACGAATTTTATCATGCTCATGTAAATAGTTTTCATAGAAGAGTCCTTCGCGGAGTCCATTGTTACTCATCGTGAACTCGGGCACTTTCAAATATTTAGCGAGTTCGCCGATTGCTGTCACGGCAGGCGCGATGATGTCGACCCGGTCTTTTGATAGCCCATCCAAACGCCCGAGTTGTTTACTCGACATTCCGACGAGTTCATCTATGACGTCCTCCAATTGTTCAGCAGAAATCGTATACTGATGGATTCCTTCAAGCGGGAAGTTCGATATGGTCTGTTCGACCCGGACTAAGTTACGAGCCGTCCCGCCGACACCGACAAGAGGGACACCGTGTGGTTCGAGCCATTCAATTTCCTTGAATGCCTTCTTTAAGTATGCGGTCAACGCTTTCCGCTCGTCTTTCGTCATCGTCTCATCTTTCATGAATTCTTTCGTTAACGTCACGGCACCGAAAGGGAAACTATGATAGAAGACGAGTTCGCGGTTCTGAAAATATGTGACTTCCATTGATCCCCCACCAATATCGACAGAATATCCATCTTCCACATAGGTAGAGTTGACGATGGCCGAATATCCGTAAAATGCTTCTTCGTAATCGCTCAACAGGCGGATGGTCATCCCAGTAGATTGTTTGACATTCTGCAAAATCTCATCTGAGTTATTTGCGTTTCGAATGGCTGCTGTCGCTACTGGGAGCACATCAGTAACGTGATGATGGTCGTTTAACTCTTTAAAGTGACGTAACGTATCGATGAGTGAAGCGATTCCTTCTTCAGTCATTTCATTCGCATCACTAATATGGCTGGACAATCGCGCGACTTCTTTCACATTTAACCGTTCGAAGTATTGTCCTTCCTCGTTCACTTCGAAGATGACGTTTCGAATCGAGTTGGATCCGATATCAATAACTGCCAGTTTCTTTTCCATAAAACCATCCCCTTCATAATACTAGTGTAATCGACAAGGTTTTGAACGAACATACGATTTACGTTAATTTTAACAAAATCAGGCGAGAATTCTCCCTCCTCTAAGCGTCTCGGGGCGAAGCCCGGCGTAGGCGGGTGATGAATCGCCCGGTCCAAAACTCTTTTCCCTTGTGACAGATATGACGAACAAAAGTTCGTGATTACGTCAGATTCTCCCTCTCCCTCCGCGGTATCGGATGAGGAGAACATATCACGATCTGCTGGAGGGAGGAGGGACGGACATGCTGAAAGGCTATAAATACAGGCTCCACCCGACGCCGGCACAGGCCGAGTTCCTGATTAAGACGATCGGCTGCGCCCGGTTCATCTACAACAAGCTGCTCGAGGACCGCATCGCCATCCGCGAGGAGGCGAAAGCGGGGAACGGAACGAGACGGAAACCGGCGACACCCGCCTCCTTCAAGCCCCTGTTCCCGTTCCTCGCCGAGGCGGACAGCCTCGCGCTAGCGAACGCGAAGCTGAACCTCGACACCGCGTTCGCGAAGTTCTTCGCCGGGACGGGCGGCTTCCCGAACTTCAAATCGAGACGACGTTCACGCGCCTCCTCCACGACGAACAACCAGCACGGAACGATCCGCATCGAGGCGGGCAAGGTTCGGCTGCCGAAGGTCGGGTTCGTGCGGTTCACACAACATCGTCCGTTCGAGGGCGTCATCCGGTCGGCGACGGTCTCGATGACGAGGACGGGCAAGTTCTTCATCTCCATCCTCGTCGAACAGGACGATGAACCATGGATCCCAGCCGAGAACAAGGTCGGGATCGATCTCGGCCTAAAACATTTCGCCATCATGACGAACGATGCGATGGTCTCGGAGAAGATCGACAACCCTCGCTTCCTCCGACAATCCGAAGCGAAGGTCAAGAAGGCGCAGCGCGCGCTGTCACGTAAGAAAATCGGTAGCAAGAATCGTGAAAAAGCCAAATTACTTTTGGCTAAGAAACACGAAAAGATTGCCAACCAACGCAAGGACTTCCTTCACAAACTGTCAAGACGGATCGTTGACGAGAACCAAGTCATCGTCGTGGAGACATTGAAATCGAAGCATATGATGCAAAACCACAAGGTCGCCAAATCGATTGCAGATGTCAGTTGGTATGAGTTCGTCCGTCAACTCGAGTACAAATCAAACTTCTACGGACGGACGCTCATCAAGGCGGATCAATGGTTCGCATCGACGCAAATCTGTTCTTCTTGTGGCGAGAAAGGTCAGAAGAAGACGATGGATGTCCGCGAATGGACGTGTGCCTGTGGCGCGCATCATGACCGTGACATCAATGCGAGCATCAACCTATTGATGTTGGCTGACTGACAAATCCTTCAGGGCAGGGACTGCCCGACGAGCTTGGTCCATAACCGTGGCTAGTAAAAGTACGGTCTTCCCAAGAAGCTCCCACTTCAATTTGTGAAACAGATAAGTGGCGAGTAGTTCACCATTTGGCTAGATGAAACCGGTCTTGCTTGAAGGTATGCGTGATATTCTGTATAATACAAACGCCTAGAAAGTAGAAATGATTACGATTTAACATATGAGAGAAGGGATTAGATGACTACATCTGTCGTCAAATTAAACGAGGTGTCTTACTTCTATGATGGGACACCAGCCTTACAAAACGTATCGATTGATATTCGACAAGGGGACTTTGTCGCAATCGTTGGAGAAAACGGTTCTGGGAAGTCGACTTTGATTCGAACCATTCTTGGATTACTGAACCCGCAACAAGGGTCGGTCGAATTGTTCGGCAAGCCCATTTCGCAGTTTAAAGACAAGTCTCGTATCAGTTACGTTTCCCAAAAAGCGGCTTCCTTTAACTCGGGATTCCCGGTTACCGTCGAAGAAGTTGTTGCGATGGGCAGATATGGACGTCTCGGTTTATTCAAACGTTTAAAAATGGAAGACCAGGCAGCGATTCAAAATGCGTTACAAACGGTCAACATGTGGCAGTTTCGTCATCGGAAAATTGGAGATCTGTCCGGTGGGCAACAACAGCGTGTTTTTATCGCTCGGGCGATGGTCAACCAGCCTGATCTATTGATTCTCGATGAGCCGACCGTCGGCGTGGACCAAAAACACTTACAAGATTTTTATGAAGTCTTGCATATGCTTCGTGAACATACGACTTGTACGTTCGTCCTCGTCACCCACGATTTAAACGTGGTGACCGATCTTGTCACGAAAGTCGTCCATCTCGACCGCGGACGATTAGCATGCAATTGTGGACTGAGAGAATATAGCGAGCTCGGAGAACTCGCATCGTCCATCAAACCTTATCCTGTCAAAGTTCTTGTTCACGAGGGAACGACATGATCACAGATCTTTGGACATATAGTTTTTTACGTTATGCGTTCATTGCAGCACTTGTGATCGGGTTTACCGCACCGCTCATCGGTTCATTCATTGTAGTGAGACGGATGAGCTTGATTGCCGATGCATTGTCACACATGACGCTTGCCGGAATTTCGTTCAGTTTATTTCTCGGACAATATATCGCTCTATTCGCTGACCTGAACCCCCTGTATATGGGAACGCTCATCTCTGTATTGGCTGCGTTAGGACTCAATTGGCTTCGAGGTAAATATGTGCACTTCCAGGAACTATCCATTCCGATTATGATGTCCGCAGGAATGGGACTTAGTGCCATCTTTATCTCGCTATCACGAGGATTCTCGGTCGACTTGTCCACACTCTTGTTTGGATCGATTTCAGCTGTGAGTCAATCGGACATCACATTGATTGTCAGTGTAGCCGTCTTGACGGCCTTTGTGATTCTTATTTTCTATAAGCAGTTGCTGTTCTTGTCATTTGATGAAGAACAGGCAAAAGTGTCAGGATTACCGAGTACGATGCTTCACCTTTTATTCATGTTCATCGTAGCGCTTGTGATTGCCGTCAGCATGCGAATTGTTGGAACACTTCTCGTATCTAGTTTGATTACGTTACCCGTCGCAGCGGCGCTACGCTTTACTTCGAGTTTCAAACAGACCATTATGTGGTCCATCATCTTCGGAGAGGTCGCGACAATCGGTGGACTTGTCCTTGCGTATGATCTCGATGTCGCTCCGGGCGGTGTTATCGTATTGATAGCAGTCGGTATTTTAGCAGCCGTCATGGCGTTCGAGAAAGTCATGAGTTTTAAGAAAAAGGAGGTACAACATGAATGAGACTGAACAATTGAATCGTCTTCGTGCATCTTCTTTAAAAGTGACGCCGAAACGTCTTGAAATGTATGCTTATCTCTCTGAAGAAGACCGATATATCAGTGCGAAGGAAGTACTCGAGTACATGCGAGACAAACATCCGACGATGAGTTTTGATACGGTGTATCGAAATTTGAAGTCGTTTGCGGAGGAAGGATTACTTGAAGCGACGGAACTCGATGGTGAGAAATCCTTTCGAGTCACCTGCAGTGCGGCACATCACCATCATCATTTGATTTGTCGGAGCTGTGGAAAGACGAAACTGCTCGATTTATGTCCGATGCGCTTTGTAGAGGCGCTCGACCCTGAATTTGAAGTGGTCGATCATAAATTTGAGATATATGGGTATTGTAAAGAATGTAAGCAAAAGGGATTGATTTGATTCAATCCCTTTTTTGTATCGAAGGGGGAGGTTAGATGATCTATACAGCTGCTGAGATTAAGCAGATCGATCGCACAGCGATTCAAAATGGGATGCCCGAAGAGGTGTTGATGGAGCGAGCGGCCTCGGCGATTGTGCCTCACATTCGAATCGATTCGCAGTCTACCATTTTGGTGATTTGTGGCACAGGCAACAACGGTGGGGACGGTTGGGTCGTAGCTCGAGAGATTGCTATGAAAGGGCATGAGGTCAGCGTGTGGTCACCGTTAGGGAAAAGTCAAACGGAGGCGGCTGCAATCCATGCTTCCTATGCATCTTCATTCCTTCGCCTTGTGGAACGGCCAATCCAAACAGATATCATCATTGATGCCTTGTTTGGCGTTGGGTTGTCCGGTCCCGTGACTGGTCAAGCGCGGGAAGTGATTGAATGGGTGAATCGTCAATCGACGCCTGTCATTTCGATTGATGTACCATCAGGCATACCGAGTGATCATGCTCGAGACTTTGATGATATAGCGATACGGGCGACGTATACGTATTCGTTACACGGTTTCAAACGTTCGACATTCTTAAATCGGACTGCTCCATTCTATGGCAAAGTGGAACGGATTGATATCGGACTCCGACATACATCCGATTGGAAGGTGTTGACCGAAACTGATTTCGATCGATCTCTTTTGGAGCGCGACCAATTCAGTCATAAGACGACATATGGACACGGGATGCTTATCGGGGGGAGTCGTCATTTTCTCGGTGCGCCATTCTTGGGTGGTCGTGCTGCAACTCGTTCTGGTATCGGCTTATTACGTCTCTCCATTCCACGTGAAGCGATCCCGCTTATCTCAACACTGCCTGAGGCGATGTATCAGCAACACACCGATGTGGTGGAACAACCGTACGATGCACTTGCCATCGGTCCCGGTATGATCGAAGGGGAAGCGTTGAATCTCATTTGGCAATACGCAAAACAGCAGTCTTGTCCTGTCATCTTGGACGCTGGGGCACTATCGACGAAACGATTGGAAACCCGGGGGCCGCTTACGCTGACACCGCATCCAGGTGAATTTTCAAGATTGACCGGAAAATCGGTTGAAGAGATCGAGGCAGATCGGTTTTCCATCGCTTGTGAGTTCGCGAAGCAACACCGAGTCCATTTGATTTTAAAAGGAACGTATACGATCATCGTTACACCTGACGGAACAGGTGCCGTCAATACCGTTGAAGCATCGGCGTTAGCGAAAGGTGGAAGTGGGGACGTGTTGACCGGAATCCTACTTGCGCTATGGGCTAGAAGAAAAAAGCCTTCGGCACCGAACGAGCAAGCGGTGCTATGGCATGCGCTCGCTGCCAAGTCGATTAGCCAGAGTATACACCCCGCAAGTGTACTCGCAAGCGATATAATCGAAGAGCTCGGACGAATTTAAAAGGCAAGCCCGATTGTGTCGGGCTTGCCTTTTAACGTTGCTGTAGAACGATTTGTTTCTCCAATTGCGCGACATGGTGATACGCCTCACGCCATGTCGAAATGCGAGTTACGCCTTCAGGTAACGTCTTACGATTATAGGGTGCGTCGAATAGGAGTACTGGAATTGACGTTTCTTCATGAATCGAGATGGCATTCTCATACCGGTCTTCCATAAACAGTTCGAGTGACAAGTCTTTGACGACATTGATTTTATCGTGAGAACCGGTCATGACCAACGAATCAAGGGGCAAACGATGCTGTTTGATCCATTCTTCGGTAACCGGTCGAACCGCCTCACTTCGGGCGGTGACGTAATGCAGGTGATGTTGCTGCTTTAATTCCCATAACACATCCAACACATCAGAGTGCGGAAGTGAACGACGGTAAATCGCTTCTTCATGCCCCTCTTCAATCATAAACTTCCAAAATTCATGTTGCTCCATCGTCGTATACGTGTGCAACTCGTACTCGGTCGCACGATGATAGTCAATCGAATAGCCGAGTGATTCATTCATATATATAAAACAACTTTTAGGATCTGTAACGGTTCCATCCAAATCAATGCCGATTCGCATCTCATCACTCCTCCTCACATGCCCTCTATTCTATCAAAAACCCGTACGGTTGCAACCGTACGGGCATGAGATTCATTAATTTGATTGGTTTGCGAGCTCTTGTTCTTCGCGCTCACGTTCCGCCATTTTTTCAGCAGCGATCGCATCGATTTCTTTTTTCAATTCTTCGACCATCGTCGCCTCAGGCACTTTACGGATGATCTTTCCGTGACGGAAGAGAAGTCCTTCATTACGTGCGCCTGCGATTCCGATGTCCGCTTCACGAGCCTCACCAGGACCGTTTACCGCACATCCGAGAACGGCAACTTTAATGTTGACGTTGATGTTTTGGATGTATTCTTCTACCTCTTTTGCAATCGAAATCAAATCGATTTCAATTCGTCCACATGTTGGACAAGAGATCAAAGTCGCGGCATTTGCTGCAAGTCCAAATGACTTGAGCACTTCTTTCGCAACTTTTACTTCCTCAACCGGGTCGTCTGAAAGTGAAACTCGAACTGTTGAACCGATTCCAAGAGAGAGAATCGCACCGAGTCCTGCAGCCGATTTAAGTGAACCGGAGAAGAGTGGACCTGACTCTGTGATGCCGACGTGAAGAGGATAATCAAACGTCTTCGCAGCGAGTGTGTAGGCTTCGAGTGCAAGGTTTACGTCTGAAGCTTTGAGCGAGATGATCGTGTTATAGAAGCCGAGATCCTCGAGAATCTTCACGTGGTGCATCGCACTCTCGACCATACCTTGCGCGGTCGGATATCCATACTTTTCAAGGAATTGTTTTTCTAATGATCCGGCGTTGACACCGATTCGAATTGGAATCCCTTTTGCTTTCGCCGCATTGACGACGGCCTCTACTTTCTCACGACGACCGATGTTACCCGGGTTAATCCGGATTTTATCGACGCCACTTTCAATGGCTTTTAAAGCAAGCTTGTAGTCGAAGTGGATGTCGACGACGAGCGGGATATTGATGCGGCTCTTAATTTCTGCAAGTGCGTCAGCTGCACGTTCGTCTGGACAAGCCACGCGAACGACTTGGCAACCAGCTTCCTCAAGACGCTTGATTTCGGCAACTGTTGCCTCGACGTCATGCGTTTTCGTAGTGGTCATAGATTGAATAATGACTTCGTTCGATCCTCCGATAATCAAGTTACCGACGCGGACCGGACGTGTTAATGAACGATGCAAAATTTCTGACATATACGTAATCTCCTTCTTTTGGAAAGAATCCAATCGATTTAAGATGATAAGGTTTCTTCATTATCATAACGAAAAGAATGTGAAAAAGCATCTAGGATGCGTGACGGATGTGTGCTCTTTACAAACTCTAACGCTATCTTAACATCTACTTCATAATTTTCCACCGTCTCAAGACCGATATATAGGCGAGATTAGAAAAAGAGGTGGCTTAACGTGAAGATGAATTTCAAGCGCAATCAAATGAAGGGTACGGGACGAAACGCTCGACTAAATCGTCATTTTAAAATAGGGCACCGCCTCCAATGGACGCTTATGCCAATCATATTACTTGTCTTTATCGTGACGTTTAGCTGGTTCGCCCTAAAGTCTGAACAACTATTGTCCGCAGAAATCGAGCAGCGCCTTATGCGAGAAGTTACGGTCATGCGAGAATCGGTGAAGACGTCGTACAGTGCATATGTAGCAAACGAGAAGCAACTCAACCGGTCATTAAAATCTACTTATATGCAACAAGCTTCTATTCTATCGGGAGATGATTTTGAAGCAGCGCAATTTTTAGTACGTGGAGAGTCTGTTGAGCAATTGAGTGGGTCAAAAGGAATGAAAACAGAGCAGATTGTAGGGAAAGTTTCACAAACGACAACATCTGAAGTAGAAGAGACAGATGGTTTACTTATAGCATCGGTCTCGATCCCTGAGCTAAAAGCAGATTACGTTCTCGTTGTCACGAAAGAATCTGCGCTTGGTCCAATGACTGAACTGCGAAAATATATCACGTTCATTTTATTCATTGCGATGATTGGGATGGCCATCCTCTTTTCGCGATTGATTCATCGTGAAGTCAAACCGTTGAGTGTATTGGCCCATTCATTGCGCCGTGCCGTTGAAACGCGTCGTTTCGATGACGTGGCACTTGGAGCGAAATCCAAAGAAATCCATATACTCGAAACCGAGTTCAACACGTTCATTCAATTATGGAATCAGTCCATGGATATGATGGGGAAGACAGCGAGTGCATTTCATCAAAGTCTTCCAATCTTCCAACAAGAACTGATGAACAGTCATCATCAGATTGAACAATTCCGTGAAGTTGCGGTTACGGTAGAACATACGAGTCATTCATATCAGTCGGTGACAAGCGATTCTACATTCAAAATGAGAGAAGTGACACAACAAATAGAAATGCTGGAACATCAAATTTCGAGTGTGGACGACCGTGGCAATCGACTGAAATCCATATTACATGAAGAACTTGAAACGTTCTATTCTGTGAAAGAGGCGAGTGATTATGTTGAGCAACAAGTGGAGAGTATTCAACAAAAGCTTGAAGAGAGTGAGTCGAACTCTTCAAAAGCGGATGAGGCGCTAAAGTGTATCCTATCGGTGTCGACAGCTACGAAGATGTTGTCGCTTAACGCATCGATTGAGGCAGCCCGCGCAGGAGAACATGGTAAAGGATTTGCTGTTGTTGCCAATGAAGTTGGGAAGTTAGCAAAAATGACGAATGAAGCGACACTCCTCGCGGTAGATGCAATCGAAGCATTGAACGAAGAACGAAAGGACCTGTTGTTTGAAGTTAATGACTTTATCAAAGAAGTGCATCTATTAAAAGATGCTGTTTATCGAGTAGAGATTGGAATCGGAACAATCGACCATGAAATCAAAGTTCAGTTAGATGAGTTTCAGTCCATCTCGGATCAAACGTCACATACGGGGAGACAGCTCTTGCAATTAATCGAATCGAATGAGCGGTTGCGAGAAATCAGTTCGTTACTCGAACGAAAGTTATTCGAGCTGAACGACGGTGTCGAACGATGGTCCAATGTGCAGTCTGCCTTACAGTCTGCAGGTACTGACTTGAGTGACCAAAGTGAAGCATTGAATCAGACGCTCGAGGAACTTTCTCCGGCATAAAAATAACGACAAGCGTTTACGAAGACGCTTGTCGTTATTTTTTTTTTGGCACTTTCGTTAAAGGGTAGGTGATATATCCGAGTCCAATGATGAAACCAATCCATATAAGAGACGGGTTCATGTGGTACAACACCACTAATATAACGGTAGGGACGAATGTCATCGCCACGGCATATGGCCAAGCTTGACGGTAGGCCCACATGTTTTTCGAGTAGACTTTTGTAACCAACTGAACATATAAAGCCATGATGGCGACCCAAAGTAAATAGAAAAAGAAAATGGCGAATCCGTGTAAGAATAGCCACATCGGAACGAAAAAATCAGGACGAATCACAATAAAGTCCAAGACAGTGATCAGAAGCGTCAACACGAGAGTGGCTCCCATATAAGCATGGAGCGGGGCTAAACGAAGACGCAATACTTGCTTAGATGGGACAAGACTTGTTCGGAGGAACGTCAAAATAGTGGACAACATACTAAAAACTCCAATCTGTTATATTACAGAAGTCAATAAGATGCATGAAGTGGTACAGTGTTTTAATAAAACTTTTACATTAAACGTGTTTACATGATACTACCGATGAAGGCATAATGAGTAGGGCATTAAAAACCAAGCAAATCCAACCAATTCTTAATTAAAAGGAGTACAAAAATCGTGGAATACAATTTGCAAGAAATGTTATTCATGTTTTTTGGAGGTCTAGGGATCTTCCTCTTCGGGATCAAATCGATGGGAGACGGACTCCAAAAGTCTGCAGGGAATCGCCTGCGAGACATCCTTGATAAGTATACAACGAATCCATTCCTTGGGGTACTCGCCGGGATTATCGTTACTGTATTGATTCAATCATCTTCAGGTACAACCGTCATTACGGTCGGACTTGTTAGCGCCGGGTTCATGACACTCCGTCAAGCAATCGGGGTCATCATGGGGGCGAACATCGGGACGACGGTGACGGCGTTCATCATCGGATTCGATGTCGGTGAGTACGCGCTCCCGATTATTGCAATCGGTGCAGTATTGTTGTTCTTCTTTAAAAAAGAAAAATTACAACACCTCGGTCAAATCTTCTTTGGCTTCGGGATGTTGTTCTATGGACTTGAATTGATGGGAAGTGGGATGAAACCACTTCGTTCAAGCGAATATTTCATCGACTTGACGCAATCAATGAGTGACAATCCGTTCCTCGGTGTCATCGTTGGTACAGTATTTACCGTGATTGTTCAATCATCGTCTGCGACGATTGGAATCTTGCAAGAACTATATGCTGGTGGTTCCATCGATTTAGGTGCTGCTTTACCGGTATTGTTCGGTGATAACATCGGAACAACGATCACAGCGATTTTGGCATCGATTGGTGCATCAGTTGCCGCACGTCGTGCAGCAGCGGCACACGTCATCTTTAACTTGATTGGTACGACAATCTTTATGATCTTATTAGTTCCGTTCACAAACTATATCTATTGGATCACAGATCTCTTGGCGATTGAGGATAAGATGCAAATCGCATTTGCACACGGTACGTTTAACGTCGTCAACACATTGATCCAGTTCTGGTTCATCGGAACGATTGCTTGGATTGTGACGAAATTGGTCCCAGGTGAAGACTCAATCGTCGATACGAAAGCACAACATTTAGACCCTATCTTCATTCAACAGTCACCTTCGATTGCAGTCGAGCAAGCGAAATACGAAGTCATCCGCATGGGAGATTTCGCAAAACTCGGTCTCGATGAAGCACGCAACTATTTGACGACTGGCGACAAGAAGCACGCTGAAAAGTCGGCACATATCGAAGAAGCATTGAACTCGTTGAATGCGAAAATTACAGATTACCTCGTGAAATTGGCTGCCGTTGATTTGACAGAACAAGAATCACAAGAACACAAAACACTCATGCATGCCATCAACGATATCGAGCGAATCGGTGATCACGTTGAGAACATCATCGAGTTGATTGATTATAAGACAGCTACTAAAGTGACGCTTTCGGCAGATGCACAAAAAGAATTGACTGAAATGTACGACCTCACACGTGCGACGTTAGAGAAATCTCTTCAAACGTTGGGGAGCGGCGACATGATTGAAGCACGTAAAGTCATTGAAATGGAAGCGAA
The DNA here is from genome assembly GCF_042652865.1 of Exiguobacterium profundum. GTDB lineage: Bacteria > Bacillota > Bacilli > Exiguobacteriales > Exiguobacteriaceae > Exiguobacterium > Exiguobacterium profundum. Next base: position 1,051,760 of record NZ_JBHSHG010000001.1, on the reverse strand, counting down.
ACTCGACATGCTCGAGCGTCAATTCCGTAAGAACCACGTCGTTCGTTTGAACACAGGTGCTTGCGATGGACAAGCAGGTATGTTCTTCGTCGATATGCTCTCGAACTTGGAGCGAATCGGTGACCATGCTATGAACATCACGGAAATCACACTTGAAGATGCAAACGAAGTAACCGTATAAATCAGAAGCACTCCAAATGAAATTTGGGGTGCTTTTTCTTATTCGGCAAGGAATACTCCTTGACACTCCAAGACATATTCAGTATATTATTACTGTATAACAACATGGCGGTGTAGCTCAGCTGGCTAGAGCGTACGGTTCATACCCGTGAGGTCGTGGGTTCGACTCCCTCCGCCGCTATTTATAAGGACCCTTAGCTCAGCTGGTTAGAGCAGACGGCTCATAACCGTCCGGTCGTAGGTTCAAGTCCTACAGGGTCCATTCGTAAGCGACGTCACAATGTGAACGTCGCTTTTTTGTTTTCAATCTAAAATTGCTGGGTAAATACTCGTTAGCATTTTGTTTTTTGAAAAATATGAAATGAGGCGGACAAAATGGAACGAAACCACACCATGATGCAATTTTTTGAATGGCATGTCGAGGCAGATCAAAAGCATTGGAAGCGACTAAAAGAGAGAGCAGCCGACTTAAATAAAGCAGGAATCACTGCACTTTGGCTACCACCTGTCACAAAAGGGCAAAGTGATCAAGATACCGGTTATGGAATCTATGACTTATATGATTTGGGTGAGTTCGATCAAAAAGGATCGATTGCCACGAAATACGGTACGAAAAAAGAACTACTTGAAGCGACAGCCTATTGCCAACAAGAACTCGGGATGCAGATTTATATGGATGTCGTCATGAACCATAAAGCCGGGGCGGATGCGACCGAGAAGTTTGAAGTGTTAGAAGTAGATCCCGACGACCGTACGAAAGTCCTTTCAGATGAAGCGTTCGAAATCGAGGGATGGACAAAATTTGATTACGAAGCTCGTGATGGGAAATACTCTTCATTCAAATGGGACTTCACGCACTTTAACGGAACGGATTATGATGCGGCGACTGATCGTTCCGGTATTTTCTTTATTGTTGGAGAAAACAAAAGATGGAATGATAACGTCGACGATGAATTCGGTGTCTATGACTATTTAATGTTTGCGAACATCGATTACCACCATCCCGATGTGCGTGAAGAAGTGTTGAATTGGGGGAAATGGTTCATCGAGGAGACGAAATGTGATGGATTCCGTCTTGACGCCATTAAACACATCAACTATGACTTTGTAAAAGAGTTCAGTCAGACGATGCGGGAAGAGAAAGGTGACCAATTCTATTTTGTCGGCGAGTTTTGGAAATCTGACCTTGATGCCTGTCGTGAATTTCTCGATAATATCGATTACCATGTCGATTTATTCGATGTCCCGCTCCATTACAAATTACATCAAGCCTCGGAGGAAGGGGCCGCGTTTGACATGCGAACCATTTTTGATGATACGCTCGTTCAGTCACACCCGCTTCATTCCGTGACGTTCGTAGATAATCACGATTCACAACCCGAGGAGGCGCTTGAGTCATGGGTGAAAGATTGGTTCAAGCAAATCGCCTATGGTCTTGTCTTACTTCGTAAAGATGGTTATCCATGTGTCTTCTATGGCGATTACTACGGTATAGACGGTCCTCACCCGACTGATGGGATGAAGCTCGCCATTGATACGCTCCTATATGCGCGCCGAGAGAAAGCGTACGGGGAGCAGGATGATTACTTTGATGATGCAAACGTCATCGGGTGGGTACGAAAAGGTGTGGAGGAAATCGAACGTTCCGGATGTGCCGTCCTCATTTCAACTTCTGATGAATCTGAAAAGAGAATGTTTGTCGGGGAAGAACGTGCCGGTGAAACATGGGTCGATTTAACGAATACATTGAATGATCGAATTGAGATTGATGAAGAAGGATTTGGGGTATTTAAAGTGTCGGCGGGGTCGATTTCAGTTTGGGCATTGCCAGAAGAAGATGTCGAATAAAGCATTACAATTGAGTCGACCGTCACATATCTGTTACATTTAAGACGAACGTTGTTCAAAACACTTTTAAGGGGGATTTTAGTAATGGCTAAATTTGAATTACCACAACTTGATTACGCATATGATGCACTCGAACCACACATTGATGCACGCACGATGGAAATCCACCACACGAAACACCACAACACTTACGTCACAAACGTAAACAATGCACTCGAAGGAAAAGATGTGGAGTACTCTTCACTCGAAGACTTGCTTCAAAAAATCGATTCGCTTCCTGCTGACATTCAAACAGCTGTCCGCAACAACGGTGGCGGTCATTGGAACCACTCGTTCTTCTGGAAGCTCTTGAAGAAAAATGAGAACGGCACACCGTCTGGCGATCTCGCTGCTGCAATCGATGAGTCGTTCGGTAGCTTTGATGCGTTCAAAGACGAATTCACGAAAGCTGCAACGACTCGTTTCGGTTCAGGATGGGCTTGGCTCGTCGTGAAGAACGGGAAACTCGAAGTCACGTCTACACCAAACCAAGACTCACCAATCATGGAAGGTGTTACGCCAATCCTCGGTCTTGATGTATGGGAACATGCTTACTACTTGAACTACCAAAATCGTCGTCCTGACTATATCAACGCATTCTTCCATGTCATCGATTGGGATTATGTGGCGAAATTATACGCTGACGCAAAATAAACTGGTCTTACCCGGGGTTCTTATACGAATCTCGGGTTTTTTTGTGGTTTTCATTAATTTGTAAACAAATTATGATATAGTGAAATTCGGACAAAACGACAGGGATTCCTGTCCTCTATAATATAGAAGGAAATGAACGTGGAGGGAGTAAACGGACTTGGCAAAAAATCGGGTAAAAGTGCCGAAAAAACGGCGAAACCACTTACCGTTACGCTTAAATTTACTATTTTTCATCGTCTTCATTCTATTTGCGACCCTCATTTTTCGATTGGGTGTCGTACAAATCGTGAATGGTGAACTGATTGCTCGGGAAGTACAGAAAACGGAGTCGAGTAAAATCAAATATGAAGTGCCGCGAGGTAAAATCTACGACCGGAACGGTCAAGTGCTGGCGGATACGATTTCAAACTACTCGGTCATGTATCGCCGCTCTCAAGTGACAAAGACGGATGAACGTTTAGACGTCGCGAAAAAATTGGCGGAAATCGTCGACATTCCAAAAGAAGACCGTAAAATGACGGAGCGAGACCGAAAGGATTACTGGATTGCAACGAATCCGGAATTGGCGCAAGAACGGACTCAAGCGTTATTGGAAGAATTATCGGAAGAGGAGCGAGCCGCATTGTCTAACCAAGACGTGGACCGGCTCTTGCTTGATTCAATCACCGAAGAAGAGATCACGTTTGATGATGCGACAGAAGAAATCATCGCCATTAAACACAATATGGAGAGTGGCTATGCACTCGACCCACAGGTCATCAAAATCGGTGCAAGCCCGAAAGAGATGGCGGTCATCGAAGAGAACTTAGAGCAGTTGCCTGGAGTGAGTGTCGAACCTTACTATCAACGGGATTATCCGTATGATGAGACGTTCAAGAGTTTCCTAGGAAGTTATCGTCAAATTCCGGCGGAACAACGTGCATCTTATCAGGCGAAGGGTTACGGGTTGAACGACCGGGTTGGTACCTCCTACTTGGAACAACAGTATGAAGACGTCCTTCGGGGAACGCCGGCCTATGATGTGTTCACGACGTATAAAGGGGAGCCGGTCGGTGAACCGACACGAGTGAGTGGGAATCCAGGGAAAGACATCGTCTTATCGACCGACATCGAGTTCCAAAAAGAAATCGATGAGATCTTGAAAAAGGCGATTCGCGCAGGGCGCTCTGGAAGTCCTCATTTCGACCGAGCATTCGCTGTCGTCATGAATCCACAAACGGGTGAATTGCTCGCCTTATCTGGACAAGAACTCGATTTGGAAACGAACGAATTCAAGGATGTATCGACCGGAACGGTTCTTCGCGCCAGCCAAATCGGATCAACCATCAAAGGGGCGACGGTCGCCTATGGATTCGAAGAAGGTGTCGTGAAACCGGGAGAATATATTTATGATGCTCCGATTCGGATTGGTTCGTCAGTGAAAGCTTCCTACCGGAATATGGGGAACATCAACGACTTAGATGCACTCGCGATGTCATCGAATATCTATATGTTCCAAATTGCTTTGCGTCTGGCTGATTATTACTCGACAGGTCAAATTGTCGGGGAAAATGTCACGCAGGCGTTCGAAACGATGGAACACTACTATAAACAATTCGGTCTCGGAATCGAAACAGGGATCGACTTGCCGTTTGAGTCGACCGGATTCCGTAGCATCCCGGACCGCGTCACGCTTCTAATGGATATGTCGATCGGACAGTATATTTCTTATACTCCGATTCAATTGGCGCAATATACGTCAGCATTGGCGAACGGTGGCTATCGTGTACAACCACACTTGCTGAAAGAAATCATTGAGCCGGGTTCGCTTGATGAGAACAATAAGCAAGTCGTGAGCACGTTCCAACCGAATGCGTTGAATAAAGTCGATATCCAGGATGAATACATTCAACGTGTCCGTGAAGGATATCGTCAAGGGGTTGAATCTGCGTCCGGTTCGTCTCGCATTTTACAGGAGACCGGTATGACGGCTGCAGGTAAAACCGGAACTGCTCAAGCAATCGCGGAAGGGGCAGATGGTCAGGCGAAACGAAATGCGAACGGAGAACCGATTAAGACATTGAACTCAAACCATGTCGGTTGGGCACCGTTCGATGATCCGGAAATCGCTTGGGCGATCATCATGCCTGGACTTGAGGCGGAAGGAATCAATACGCGTGTCGCGCACGACATCATGAAAGCTTACTTTAATCTAGAAGACGTCAATGCAATGCTTCAGTAAAAGAAGTCACTTCGGTGACTTCTTTTTTTGTCTTTACAATTCTTTTACGTTCCGTTTATTTCTCGTTAATAGAAGTTCATTAGGATATTAATTGTAGGACAGAACAACAAATCCACAACAAAAATCAAAGCAAACTCAAGGAGGACGTCACAAATGTCTTGGATGAAAAAATCAGCTTTACTCGCTTCAATCACTTCAGTCGCACTCGTAGGTGCTGCTTGTGGGAACAATGAAGAAGGTGGCGCTGCTGAAGGCGGCGATGCGCTCTCAGGAAAAGTGGTCATGGATGGATCATCAACTGTATTCCCAATCATGGAAGCAGTCGCAGAAGAATTTTCAGCTGAACAACCAGAAGTTGAAGTGACAGTCGGTGTCTCTGGTACGGGTGGTGGCTTCAAACGTTTCGTGACGGGAGAGACAGACTTCTCGAACGCATCACGTGAAATCAAAGAAGAAGAAGCAGCCGAAGCTGAGAAAAACGGTGTGGAATTCACGCAACTCTCGGTTGCACTTGATGGACTTTCGCTCGTTGTAAACCCAGCGAACGATTGGGCACAAGATATCACGATTGAAGAATTGAATAAGATGTGGACGGACACAAGCGTAAAAACATGGAAAGACGTTCGCTCTGACTGGCCAGATGAGGAGATTTCATTCTTCGCACCAGGTAAAGACTCAGGTACATTTGACTTCTTCAATGAAGCCGTTCTTGACGATACGGACATTCGTGAAGACGCACAATTGTCAGAGGATGACAACGTCCTCGTCACGGGTGTAGCTGGAACGGAAGGTGCAATCGGATTCTTCGGATATGCATACTACATCGAAAACCAAGACACGCTTCGTGCCATGGCAGTCGAGGGTGTAGAGCCAACTCCAGAAACAATCAATGATCTTTCTTATCCACTCTCACGTGAAATCTACACGTACGTCAACAACGCTTCGTTGAAAGACAAAGAGCAAGTTGCAGAATTCGCACGCTTCATGAACGAAAACGCAGGTGCGCTCTCTGAAGAAGTAGGATATGTCGGTATGGAACAAGCGCGTTACGACGAAAACATGAAGATGATCGACGAAATCGCTGGAGAATAAGATGATAGGTGGCAGAAGGTGAGACACGGTCTCGCCTTCTCGCCATGCTTTCTAGTATGAAGAGGTAGGGAGCGATACACGAGATGAATGAACCGAACAATAAGCTTTCGATTCGAGAGATGATTCAACAAAATAAACAAAAGAAATATAGTACGACGAACGTGTTTGATAAAATCATGCCGTTCTTATTATTCTTGAGCGCATTCGTATCGGTCGTCACGACCATTGGTATTGCGTTCACACTAGGCTTTGAGCTATTCAAGTTCTTTGAACGAGTCCCTGTCGCAGAATTTTTAGGATCGACAGAATGGTACCCACTTAGTGCAGATCAGCGCTTCGGGGTATGGGCCCTTGTCATGGGAACACTCCAAATTACTGTGATTGCGATGATTGTAGCCGTCCCACTCGGTTTGGCGTCTGCGATTTATTTAAGTGAATACGCCTCTGAACGGGCACGACGTGTATTGAAACCAATTCTAGAAGTGTTGGCCGGTGTGCCGACCATCGTATTCGGTTTCTTCGCCTTGTCATTCATTACACCGATTCTGCAAGCACTCATCCCAGGACTTCAAATTTACAATGCACTCAGCCCAGGGATTGTCGTCGGGATTATGATTATTCCGATGATTGCCTCGATTTCTGAGGATGCAATGAGTGCTGTTCCGAAGAAAATTCGGGACGGTGCGCTCGGTTTAGGTGCGACACGTCTTGAAGTGGCGACGAAAGTTGTCATGCCTGCTGCGACGTCTGGGATCATCGCCTCTATCGTTCTCGGTATGAGCCGTGCGATTGGTGAGACGATGATTGTAACGATTGCTGGTGGTTCGCAGCCGAACTTCGAGTTCAACCCGCTCAATGCGATTCAGACGATGACAGCATATATCGTTCAAATCGCAAAAGGTGATGCAGGTTACGGCACAATCGAATATTACAGTATCTATGCGGTCGGTGCGTTGTTGTTCGTCTTTACCCTATTGATGAACCTATTCGCAAACTGGGTGACGCGCCGCTTCAGAGAGGAGTACTAATATGGCTTTACCGAACAGTGAGTTCAAGAATACGAAGAACTTGATGAATCGTGAGACCGTGTCTCAACGAATTAAACGACGTTTACAATTGAATGAAATATTTAAGTACATCTTTTTGGCGGGACTCGTCTTTGCACTCGTCGTCTTATCGACGTTGATTTATGACATCGTGTCAAAAGGTGCAGGATGGGTCGACCTCGATTTCTTGCGCAACTTCCCGTCGCGCCGTCCTGAACAGGCTGGATTATATCCTGCGTTGATTGGGTCATTATGGCTCATGCTATTGATCGTGCCGATGGTTTTTGTCATCGGTGTTGGAGCAGCGATTTACTTGGAGGAATATGCTCCGAAAAATCGCATGACTTCATTTATTGAAGTCAATATTTCGAACTTGGCTGGCGTTCCGTCAATCGTATTCGGATTGCTTGGATTGACGATTTTCGTCCGAGTCATGGAATTAGGGAACTCGATTATGGCCGGTGCCTTGACGCTCGGTCTCATGAGTTTGCCGATTGTCATCGTGGCCTCACAGGAAGCGCTACGAGCAGTCAAAATGGAATTACGACACGCTTCGCTAGCGCTTGGGGCATCGAAGTGGCAGACGACATTTAACGTCGTGTTACCTTCGGCGTTACCAGGGATCATCACGGGGATTATCCTAGCGGTTTCTCGTGCAATTGGTGAAACGGCTCCACTCATCATGGTCGGAGCGGCAACATTCATTTCAACGACACCGAGTAACATTTTCTCTGACTTCACGGCCCTCCCGATCCAGATTTACAACTGGACGAGCCGACCACAAGCAGAGTTCCAAAACTTAGCGGCAGCAGGGATCATCGTACTTATGACGATGCTCATCGCGATGAACTCGGTTGCAATCTATATTCGAAACAAATATACAAATCGACACTAAGTCTTTTTTGCAGATGAATGAGGAGGAAGCTCGAGATGATGAAACAACAAGAGCTCAACAAAGGAGATCAAAACGTGAACACAACTACGACAGAACCGACAACGACTGAGATGAAAAAAGATAGCGCCTATGTCGTCAACAATTTGAACTTGTGGTACGGAGAAGACCAGGCTTTGATTGACGTCAACCTCGATATTAAAAAGAATGAAGTCACGGCGATTATCGGACCATCTGGGTGCGGAAAATCGACGTTCATCAAGACGTTAAATCGGATGGTCGAACTCGTGCCATCGGTTCGGACGAACGGTGAAATTTTATACCATGGTCGTAACATCTTCGATCGCGGATACAAGGTGGAAGATTTGCGTACGTCGGTCGGGATGGTATTTCAACAACCGAACCCGTTCCCAAAATCGGTCTATGACAACGTGGCATACGGACCGCGGACGCACGGAATCAAAAATAAGAAAGTACTCGATGAAATTGTCGAGCGTTCATTACGTGGTGCGGCAATCTGGGATGAAGTAAAAGATCGATTGAATGAGAATGCGTACGGACTTTCAGGTGGACAACAACAACGTCTCTGTATCGCGCGTACGTTAGCGATTGAACCGGATGTCATCTTAATGGACGAGCCGACGTCTGCCCTTGATCCGATTTCTACATTGAAAGTGGAAGAATTGGTACAAGAGCTGAAAGAACAATATTCAATCATCATCGTGACACATAACATGCAACAAGCTGCCCGTGTTTCGGATAAAACGGCATTCTTCTTAAATGGAGAAGTTGTCGAGTTCGATGTAACAGATAAGATTTTCTCGAATCCATCTGACAAACGGACGGAAGACTATATTTCTGGCCGTTTCGGTTAAGGAGGAGACTGGATTGATGGCACAAAACCGCACATTTTTTGATACGAAGTTGACTGAATTAGAAGATAAAGTTGTTCGATTGGCAAACTTGACGATGCGCCAAACGGCGACGGCAATCGAAGTGTTGGAAAAACATGATCTCGAATTGGCTAAAACCGTGATTGATAACGATAACGAGTTAGACGAGTTGGAGTTGACAATCAATGACGAAGCGATTCTATTGATTGCAAAACAGCAACCAGTCGCGACTGACTTACGACGTCTGATTGTGACGATGAAATCAGCGACAGACCTTGAACGCATCGCGGACTATGCGACAAACATCGCAAAAGCAGTGACACGAATCGAGCACGTTCCTTATGTGCTTGACATCCAACCGCTCAAGAAGATGGCCGAGCAGTTGATTGACATGCTTGAACTGGCAACACGTGCCTATCGTAAAGGTGAAGTGAGCCGTGTTCGTGAACTCAATGAGATGGACCGCGTGATTGATGACATCAATCTAACGGTGATTAAACAATATATCGGTTCTCTTCCGGCCATGACGGTTGGAACGAACGATGTATACGAATTCTCGAACATCGCTCGATACCTCGAGCGGATGGGCGATCATGTGACGAATTTCGGAGAACATTTAATTTTTCTCGAAAAAGGAAAACATTATGATTTGAATCAATAAGATTAGTGGTAAAGAACAACAGTGCTGTTGTTCTTTATTTTTTGGGGCAGGAATACAAACTCAAGGAGCGAATAATAGTCTACATGGATTTTTACATGAAGGGAGCCATATAGAGATGGAAGAGAAAATCGTGTCCTTGAAACAACAAGGTCTTACGTTAAAACAGATTGCGGCAGAATTAGACGTCCCGATTGGCAAAGTCCAATACGCATGGCGGAAATGGAGAAATCAGCAACAGGAAGTGGAGGCGGTTGCCCCTGTGAAACAAAAGCGTGAAACGAAGAAAGCGAAGATGTCGGTGACGACCTCACGCAAACAAGTGGCATCAGCGAAAGAGACGGGCAACGTGTCGACTTCTCCACTTCTTGAAAAGGGTCCGGAAGGATACTGGAAGCTACCCGATCGGTACAACGTGGACTTTATGCATGCTGTCGTACAGTCTCCAAACTCAGTGTATGTATGCTGGGAAGTATCTGATCTCGTGAAAGAAACGTTAGCGCTTCAATTTATGCGACGCTGGGAAGAATTGCCGAAGGCGTTTCGCATCCTTGATGTTACGTTACTTGATTACAATAGCGGTCACGCAAACCGCTCCTATACATTCGATCTTCCTGAAATGACGAACAGCTGGTTCGTTCGCCCTCTCGACCCGAATACGACATATGTGTTTGAATTTGGGATTCGGACGATGGAAGGGGAGTTTCTCCCAATCGTCGCATCAAATCCGCTTGATACGCCGCGGGCAGAACCAGTAGGAGTCGGACGATTCGCAGAACCGGTCCGACGTTGGCAATACGGGGAAGTTGATTCTCCAGAACTACTTGATACGTTACCAAAATATGCAGCATACCGACTCGTGCGTTAAGGAGGACTTTTTATTATGAAACCTGGGTACTTTTCACTCGTCCTTCATGCTCATTTACCGTACGTTAGGCATGAAGAGAAACACCGTTTAGAAGAAAGATGGGTTTACGAGGCCATCTCTGAGACATATCTTCCGATTCTATGGCAAGTCGATCGCTTGAAGCGTCCCTTGCATTGGACGGTTAGTATTTCCCCACCTGTCGTTGAAATGCTTGCCGATTCTCTCATTCAGGATCGCTATGTGGAGCACTTAGACGATATGCTCGAATTGATTGCCCTCGAATTGTCTGAGGACCGAACAGACGAAGAAACAGCGACGTTACATTTTTATCGTCAACGATACCACGATTTAAAAAATACGTTCCTTCATTGGAATAAAAATTTGAATGAGGCGTTCCGTACATATCGTGAGGCAGGTTATATTGACATGGTGACATGTACGGCAACCCATGGCTTTAATCCACATCTCTTCACGGAACAGGCGGCGCGCACTGAGATTCGCACAGGTTTGAACTGTTTCGAACGTCATTATGGGTTCCGTCCAACAGGCATCTGGTTACCAGAGTGTGCTTATACACCAGGAGTTGATCGGATTCTTTATGAAGAAGGAATTCGCTACACATTTGTCGATGAACATGCTCTTCTCGACGCAGATCCGACGCCAGAGAAAGGAATTGGAGCCCCTGTTTATTCACCACATGGCGTCGCGTTGTTCCCTCGGGATCAAATCATCTCAGGTAAAATTTGGAGTTCGATGATCGGATATCCAGGCCATCCGGATTATCGTGAGTTTTACCGAGATTTGGCATACGATCGGGACTGGGACTATATCCAGTCCTTCATGCATCCGGAAGGAATTCGTTTTGATACGGGTTTAAAAATGCACCGGATTACGGGTGATACGGATCAAAAGGATTTCTACGTGCGCGAATGGGCGGAACATCAAATTGAAAACCATGCGACCGATTTTGCCAAAACGTTAGAATCACATCTTGAAGCGCACTGTGCTCAGACATTCCCACCATTTTTAGTCACGGCTCCGTTCGATGCGGAGCTGTTCGGTCACTGGTGGTTTGAGGGGCCAGAGTTTCTTGGGAAAGTAGCAGAGAGACTTGCTGAATTTGGAATTGAAACCATCACGCCAGCGCTCTTCCTTGAACGTCACTTTAAAGATTTACAGACGGTCCACGTGTCGATGAATACATGGGGACGTAAAGGTTATGGTGAAGTTTGGATTAACGAAAGAAATGAGTGGATGCTTCGTCATTTGCACATGATGGAGATGCAACTCGTAAAAGATGTGGCGGACTATCGTAATCAATCGGAAGCGACGAATCGCGCCTTGAAACAATTAATCCGTCATTACGTATTGGCTGTGTCGAGTGACTGGGCGTTCATCTTGGATGGGCAAACGACGGCGCAATATGCCGCCGAACGGTTCCGTGAACACACACGACTCTTTGCAGAACTTGAAACGGCACTCTATCAGGATGGAGTATCGGAGCAGTTGCTACATGATCATTATGCTGCATATCCATTCCTTCAAGACGAAGACATCGATATTGATTCGTTCTTATCTCCTCACGATTACTATGTGACAATCGAGCGCGAAGATGAAAAATCAGCTATTTTAGTACTCACGCCTGAATATCACGGTCATATCGTAGGGGGACTCGGAAGACGGGTCGTCGATGAAATCGAGGCGAGAGCGGACGATGGCGAAGTCGTCTATGTATTAACGCCATATCATGACGAGTTGCCTGAGTATGAACGTCAAGGAAACATACATGTGTATCGTGTTCGCCCAACTAGCCCATTTTTAGAGCATGTTATGAACCAGGTGGCTACACAAAATATCGCCTATGTAAAACTAGTACATGAACTTTCGAAACGTGTTTCCTTCAAAGTGATCCATCACTTCGATTGGATGACAATTCCTGCTGCAAGAGAACTTGCGCAATCCCTTGCGATTCCGTTATACTCAACTATGTTGTCCTTTGAAGCGACTCGCAATCCGCATGGTCACGGTGGTTTGTTCGATGCAATCCATCGAATCGAAAACAGCGTGTTTTCTGCATCAGAACGCGTTTATGTCGGTGAAGAGATCTCGATTCACGACCTGAAACAATGGTATAACGTGAGTGAGAACGTCAACACATGCCTACCTCTTGAGACTTCTCCGTATGGACAGGAATCAATGAAAAAGAACGTGAAATAACCTTGCTTTTTCACAAGAAACTTGGTAGGATAATTGAGTATGCTTAGACTGTAAAGCAAAAGCACTTGATACAACATCATTAAGATGGGAGTGAAAGAAATGCGCGTTAAAATTACATTAGCTTGCACAGAAACAGGCGATCGCACGTACATCACGAAGAAAAACAAACGTAACAACCCTGAGCGCCTCGAGTTGCGCAAATACAACCCACGTCTCCGTCGTCACACGCTTTACCGCGAAGTGAAGTAATGAGGGACCGGCCGTCACATATGTGGCGGCTTTTTTTGTAAGGAGGAATACGTTGTGGAAGAGAAAACAGCGCTCCGGCGCACGATTCATCAATACATCAAACAAATGGCGGATCGACATCATGCGGACGAAGTCATTCACCAATCATTATTTGCCTCGGACTTATGGATTGAAAGTCAAACAATCGCGCTAACGTTGTCACTCCCTCTAGAAATTGATACGTCCCCGATTATTCATATGGCCTTTAAAGAAGGAAAAACGGTCTGCGTCCCGAAAGTAACGGAGCGGGGACTTACGTTTCACATCATTCATTCATTTGATGATTTGGAAGAGGGAGTCATGAATATTTTAGAGCCGACCACTCCAGCGACTACGCAAGTGATCGACCTTTGTCTTGTTCCGGGGCGTGTTTTCGATCGAACCGGTTATCGCATCGGTTGGGGTGGGGGCTATTATGATCGCTTTTTAAAAACCTATAACGGTAGAACGCTTGCTTTGGCATATACCGTTCAGATTGTCGATCATGTACCAACTGAGCCGCACGACCTACCCGTTCAATGGATCGTGACAGAGAAGGAGATGATTCAGTGTTCGCCATATTCGCTGTAACTTGTTTCGTCGCCTATCTCGGTTATCGGTTACGCTCGTTGACTCGTTCTGGGGCACTGTTGACGATAGTGACCGGTACGGTGATTGGATTCTCCTTCGGATGGTTCGGTCTATACTTGCTTGGGGTGTTTTTTTCGACTTCTTCTCTCGCTTCGAAATATCGCTCTCGCGATAAAGAAGGAGTAGATGAGATTGTCGAGAAGACGGGGGCTCGTGATGCCATGCAAGTGTTGGCTAACGGTGGGGTCGGGATTTTATGTGCACTCGGTTATCAGTTTACAAATGATCCAGTCTACCTCTATATGTATGTCGTGTCCATCGCGGCAGCGACGAGCGATACGTGGGGATCTGAATTTGGTGTCCTCTCGAAGCGGAAACCTCGGTTCATGTTTACCTTTAAGCGAGTCGAACCGGGAACGAGTGGGGCCGTCTCGACATTCGGTACCGTCATGTCGATGTTTGGTGCAATGTTGATTGTCATATCCTCTCTTGTTTTCATTGACTTAAGCATCACGCTTCTTCTTTTATTATGGGTGATTGGATTAACTGGTAGTATGATTGATACGCTACTTGGTGCGACCGTCCAACGAACGTTTCGTTGTGCTGTTTGTGGAAAGTTGACCGAGCAAAAAATACATCACGACGTGCCGACGACATACGTGTCGGGATGGCGTTTTCTCGGAAATGATGCGGTAAATTTTCTTTCGGTTTGTGGGGCGACGATGATTTGTTTTTTTGTGTTTGGATGAGGGTAGTACAGAAAATGAAGGTGTTCCAAATGAATGTGAATATTGTCACAATATCGCCAAAGTGAAAACGGTTTCCGCTGTAGTTAGAGTTTGTGAATGATGTTACAATCTATTTGTAACAGAGATAACAAAAACATGAAACAGATTGTTTGAAGGGTGGAGAATCATTATGGAAACATTAAATCATGCTAAAGTAACACGAGTCGCACTTGTAGGGGCAGGGGCAGTAGGTGCGAGTTTTGCTTACCAGTTGACGACAGCTAGTCTATGTGAAGAACTTGTCATCATCGATATTAATAAAGCCAAGGCAGAAGGAGAAGCGATGGACTTGAACCATGGGGTTTCATTCGCTTCATCACCAATGCGCGTCTGGGCAGGGGACTATTCGGATTGTGGCGTCGCTGACATCGTAGTCATCACGGCTGGCGCACCACAGCGTCCAGGTGAAACACGTCTTGATCTCGTTGAAAAAAATGCGAAGATTATGAAATCTATGATTTCAGACATCATGGACTCTGGTTTTGACGGAATTATCATTATTGCTTCAAACCCGGTCGACATCATGACACATCTCGCATGGAAATATTCTGGTCTTCCGAAACATCGTGTCTTTGGTTCAGGAACAGTGCTTGATACGTCTCGCTTGCGTTACATGCTCGGAGACTATTTCAACGTCGACCCGCGTAACTGTCACGCCTACATTATGGGTGAGCATGGTGATACTGAGTTTGCTGCCTGGAGCAACGCTCGTATATATGGAAAATCGGTCGAGCAACTACTTGAAGAGCATGATGAGTATAGTTGGGAAGACCTTGAAGACATTTATGTCAACGTTCGTGACGCAGCATATCATATCATTGAACGTAAAGGTGCGACGTACTATGCGATTGGACTCGGTCTCCTTCGGTTGGTCAAGGCTGTCCTTCGTAACGAGAATACGTTGTTGACAGTCGGTGCCCATCTTGATGGTGAGTATGGATTGCACGATATCCATATCGGTGTACCAGCGATTATCAACCGTCAAGGCGTTCGTGAAGTCGTTGAGATTGAGTTGTCACAAGAAGAGCATGAGAAAATGCAACATTCTGCGAACGTACTCATGAAAACGATGGAACCTGTCTTGTAATCTCCATCCTTTTAAAACCCGTAGCCATATGGTTACGGGTTTTTGTACATATAGAACGAATCATCGTTTGGTCGTCTGTCGTCTCGTGATTTACAATAGAATTGAGAGAGAGGAGGGGTTTCGTTGGCGACAACTTGTTTTTGGGAAGATATATATCGAAAGGTCGAAAACGGTGGGCGAATTGAAGGCATACTCGAACCCTCCCGTGCGGTCATCTTGTTCGATACAAAAGCAGGTGATCGGTATGATTTGTTCATTCAGACTGAAAAAGCATGGGCGAATCATGTTGGGACGGATATAGACGCGATTTTGAACGCATTTCGCTTATCTCGTATCGGGCGGAAGCGATTGACCATTCATGTCTATGGCGAGCGCCTTGTGGATGAAGAGCGTGTGGACTCGTTGACGTTCCAAATCCCTGCGAAAGTGACATTGTCTCGTTCGATTTGCACACCGACTATGGAAGAGGACCGGTTCCGAATGCTAGCGGTCTCCCTCGACCGAAAAAAGAAAGCAGAGCTGAAGAAACGATTTTCCTTTGGGAAACCACAAGTGGTATATGGGCTACTGTTCATCACTTTTTTAGTCATGTGGTTAGCGGAATCGGTCGGTTCGACTCTTGATCCAAACACGTTAATCGCATTCGGGGCCAAAGTGAACCCGTTGATTGAACAAGGGGAATGGTGGCGTTTGATTACACCGATGTTCCTGCATATTGGTTGGTTCCACTTTGCGATTAATATGTTTGCACTCTGGTCGCTCGGTCCGCTCGTTGAACGGATGTATGGCTCCATACGATTTTTAATCATCTATCTGCTAAGTGGAATATTAGCGACATCCGCATCGTTTGCATTCAGCGAATCGATATCAGCAGGCGCTTCAGGAGCGCTATTTGGTTTGGTCGGTGCGCTCTTATATTTTGGGTTACGTGATCGTTCTCTCTTCATGAAGACGCTCGGACCTCCGCTCTTTATTATGTTAGGATTAAATGTAGGACTTGCCTTTGTATTAGGTGCAGGTCTTGATCATTTCGCACATGCGGGTGGTCTGATTGGTGGTTTTGTCGTTTCTGGAGTCGTCGGGCTGCCGGATGAGAAGAACCGCGTACAACGAATCTTATTTTCCGTACTCACCATCTCGCTGTTTGGACTATTCGTCGGGTACGGATTTTGGTAAGGGGAGAATTCAATGATTGAAACATTAAAAACACTCGTTAACATCCCGAGTCCTTCCGGTATGACGGAAGAGGTCATCCGTTTCGCTGAGCAAGAATTGAATGCACTGGGTGTCAAGACGTCACGTCTACATAAAGGGGCACTACTGGCAACGTTTTCAGGTCGCTCTGGCAAGGCACGTCTGTTGACGGCACACGTGGACACTCTTGGTGCGATGGTCAAAGACATCTTACCGAGCGGGCGTCTCCGTTTGACTCAAGTAGGAGGATATGCATGGACGGCGATTGAAGGAGAGAACTGCCTCGTCCACCGAGAAGAAGGAGAGGCGATTGAAGGCACAATCTTGATTCATCAGTCGAGTGTTCACGTCTATAAAGACACGAACTCAGCGGAGCGATCTGCATCAAACATCGAAGTCCGATTGGATGCAAAAGTACATTCTCGTGAAGACGTGACAGAATTAGGGATTGAAATCGGAGACTTCGTTTCATTCGATCCTCGCTTTCGAGTGACATCTTCAGGATACGTGAAATCACGTCACTTGGATGATAAGGCTTCTGTCGCCATTCTATTGGACCTTGCGAAAGACTTGGTCCGTTATGACTTACCGCATACCGTTCATTTCTTGATTTCGAATTATGAAGAGGTCGGATTTGGAGGAAACGCGGGTATCCCGGAAGACGTCGTAGAATACATTGCCGTTGATATGGGCGCGCTTGGGGATGGACAGCATTCGGATGAGTATACAGTCTCGATTTGTGCCAAGGATTCGTCCGGACCGTATGATATCGGATTACGACGGAAGTTCACGTCGTTGTGTAAAACTCATGAGATCGCATATAAGGTAGATATTTACCCGTATTATGGTTCAGATGCTTCGGCAGCGATTCGAGCAGGGTATGATGTGCGACATGCTTTGGTTGGGCCAGGAATCGAATCGAGCCATAGTTATGAGCGAACGCATGTGTCATCAATGGAAGCAACACGAGAATTGTTAAATCGTTATGTACAATCGACGATGGAGGAAGAAGCATGAAAAACTTTTATGATGTCCAACAGTTTTTAAAATCGTTCGGTACCATTATTTATATCGGAGAACGGGATGCTGAAATCTCACTCATGATGATGGAACTCGACGAATTGTATGAAGGGGGCATCATCGAACAACGTGTGTATGATACGGCCAAAATCATTTTGACCCACGAATTAAAAAATTCAACAGATTGACAGAAATCCCCTTAGTGCAAAGGGTTGCACTAAGGGGATAATAGTGTACACTATTCAATGAAAGCGATTTAGTTGAGATGAGGAGTGAACGGTATGAAATGGTTATTAGGTATCGACATCGGTGGTACGACGGTGAAGATGGCTGTTTTAGACATGAACGGCATCATTTCGGATAAGTGGGAAGTCAAAACGGATATTCGAGAGAATGGTGTACATATTCCAAAAGACATCGCAGCTTCTTTTGAAACATACTTACAAACATCAGGTAAGAAGAAAGAAGACTTTGCGGGTGCGGGAATCGGGGCACCAGGCTTCGTCAACTTCTCAGAAGGAGTTGTCGAATATTCTCCGAACATCGGGTGGAAAGATTTTGCTCTCGTGAGTGAGTTCGAAAAAGCAGTCGGTCTTCCGGCCGTGCTCGAAAATGATGCGAACGCCGCGGCCCTTGGTGAGATGTGGAAGGGCGCGGGCGAAGGGGCTTCAGAATTATTGGCGATCACGCTCGGTACAGGTGTCGGTGGTGGCGTGATCACGAACGGGAATATCGTTCATGGGACGGCAGGAATGGCTGGAGAAATCGGGCATATTACCGTGGAACGAGACGAGTCGAAAGCTGTGAAGTGTGGTTGTGGGCGCCTCGGGTGTATCGAGACGATTGCTTCGGCGACCGGCATCTCACGTCTGGCATTACAGAAGCGTAAGAATCAAGATACTTCATTAAACGAGTTGAAAGAAGTGACAGCACGTGACGTGTTTGAAGCATATAAAGCCGGTGACTCGATCGCCACAGAAGTCATTGACGAGATGACTGAATACCTCGGCTTGACCATCTCGAACATCGCGAACACGCTCAACCCGAAAATGATTGTCATCGGTGGAGGTGTCTCAAAAGCTGGCGACGCGTTATTGGATCCGCTTGATGCACAGTTCAAACGGTTTGCGCTCGAGCGCGTTTACGAGTCGACAACATTCAAAAT
Source organism: Exiguobacterium profundum (assembly GCF_042652865.1). Classification (GTDB taxonomy): domain Bacteria; phylum Bacillota; class Bacilli; order Exiguobacteriales; family Exiguobacteriaceae; genus Exiguobacterium; species Exiguobacterium profundum. Next base: position 1,033,040 of record NZ_JBHSHG010000001.1, on the reverse strand, counting down.
CGCTGAACTTGAAAACGATGCCGGTGTGATTGGATGTGCGTGGCTGGCACGGAAACACTTCCTTCCGACACGGGTATGAAACGGACGCGTCTGCACATTGCAGGCGTGTTTTTTTGTGGGAAAGGGTATGGGATATTGTAAAATTTGTAACGTCACAGTTGATTTTTTATTAAAAAAGGGGTAAGATTTGGACTTGATACTGGACGTGTACTATTCAATCCGAATTGTACAATGAATGAACAAATATAAAAAAGAATGGCAACTAAAACATGCCGAAAACTGAAAAGAGGAGGAGACCGTCAGATGAATTCATCTCAACGCTTTTCGAAGCTATCGACGAGACTGAACGACACGGTCCGCGCTTCGTTTCAAGAATATCGTCTATTTTGGATTTTTACGTTATTGCTTTGGACGAAGACGTATATCGTCTATCAATTTTTCTTCAACATTCCGATTGAAAACACCGCACAAGCTTTTATCTTACTGATTAGCCCGATCAGTTCGACACTATTCTTGTTTGCCTTCCATTTCTTCTTTAAAGGAAACAAACAAAAATGGGTGCTCTACACGCTCTATGCGATTGCATCGTTTATCTTGTTTGCGGACGCCGTGTATTATCGGGAATTCACGGACTATTTGACAATGCCTGTCATCATGCAACCATCGAACATGGAGACGTTATCGACATCATTCACTTCGCTTCTTGAATGGAAAGATTTAATCATCCTTGGTGATGTGTTTATCCTTCCGTTTATCTTATGGCGAATGAACTTGAAAGAGAATACGGCTTCACATCGACGTGCGCTCGTCACGTTCGTTGTAGCGGTCTCTGTCTTCTTGTTCAACCTTTCGTTGGCAGAAACGGAACGACCTGAATTATTGACTCGCTCATTTGACCGTGAACTGTTAGTGAAAAACATCGGAACATTTAACTTCCATGTGTATGATGCGATGCTTCAGACAAAAACATCGGCTCAAAAAGCGATGGCGGATGAATCAGAACTCGCAACGATTGAACAATTCACCCGTCAAAACTATGCGGCGCCGAATCCGGATTTATTCGGAAAATATAAAGGGAAAAATGTCATCGTGGTTTCATTCGAATCTGCGCAGAATTTTACTCACAACATGAAGGCGCCGAATGGAGAGTACATCACGCCGAACTTGAACAAACTGATTGAAGAGTCTCACTACTGGCCGAACTACTACCATACAGTCGGTCAAGGGAAGACTTCTGATGCTGAGTTCGCACTCGATAACTCACTATATGGACTCCCGCGTGGTGCTGTATACTTTACGAACGCCGATAATGAATATCAAGCGCTCCCTGAGTTGGTCAAGGACGAAAATTATTACTCAGCCGTGTTCCATGCGAATAACAAATCGTTCTGGAACCGCGATCAAATGTACAAAAATATTGGGGTCGATCAATTCTTTGATGAAAAGAGTTATGACCTCGGGAATCCTGAAGACATGACAGAATGGGGTCTCTTAGACGATAGTTTCTTCGAACAATCTATTCCAATGCTTCAAGAATTGCCTGAACCGTACTACGCGAAGTTCATCACATTGACGAACCACTTCCCGTACACGATGCCAAGTGAAGACTATGAGCTTGTACCAAAATTTGAAACGAGCTCAACTACGTTGAACAACTTCCCGCAAGCACTAGCTTATCAAGATTACGCACTCGGTCTCTTCATCGACCAGTTGAAAGAGAACGGGATGTGGGAAGATACAATCTTTGTCGTCTACGGTGACCATTACGGAATTTCGACGAACCACAACAGTGCGATGGCCGAACTACTCGGCAAAGATGAGTTGACACCATTCGACGTGGCGAAGTTGCAACAAGTTCCGTTTGCCATTCACTTACCTGACCAGAAAGAAGGGGAAGTGCATGAGACGATCGGTAGTCATGTCGACATGAAACCGACCATCTTGCACTTACTTGGAATCGACACGTCAGATACGATTGGATTCGGAAACGACTTATTCTCTGAAAATCGAAACAGCCGCGCGATTTTCCGCGATGGAACGGTCGTGACGGATGAATATGTTTGGACACAGTCGACATGTTATAACGCGACTTCTGGTGAAGTTGTCGAAGACACATCGTTATGTGGTCCGATGACGGAAGAAGCGGAAAAAATCTTGCAAATGAACGATGATTTGATTTACTCCGACTTACTCCGTTTCAAAGAACAAACTGAAGAATAATAAGTACGGACCAAGTCACATAGTGATTTGGTCCGTTTTATGTAGAGGGAATGAACGTATAGAAAGACATAAAAAAAGCGACCGAAGTCGCTTGATGATTGCGTATGCGAATCATTAACCTGGAATTCCACCGTAGATCAACGTGGCGACACCAAAGAATCCGAATACGAGTACAGTTAAACCTGCAAATACGAGCGGAAAGAATTGGCGTTTTTGGAATGAACGAAGCATTCCCCAAATAGCCACAATCGCGACGATGACGGAAATCCATCCAAACGGTTCATACAAATGCATGACGAGTTCCCCCTTTAATTATACGTCATGAAATTCATAAAAATTTCACTGAAATATCATTATTATTTTATCCGATTATAGAGTCGCTGTCGAGCAAAGGTTGACATCGAAACAATTTTGCCACAATATTGTTTTGAATAAGAAGGGGATGAATCCTATGCAAATCAAAAAGATTACGTCTGGCTTGGCACAAGAGAACGGCTATGTGATTGAAAAAGACGGCACTGTCGTCGTCATTGACCCCGGAACGGATGACCCGAGGTTCTTCGATACAATCGAACGTTTCGGTACACTATCCGCCGTCCTGTTAACTCATGCGCACTTCGATCATATCGGAGGAATCGATGCGCTCCGTGAACGTTACCAGGTGCCAGTCTATGTACACCGCTTAGAAGCGGATTGGCTGACAGATGGCGAAAAGAATGGCGCTTCTGCGTTCAACTTGCCGATGCCTTCAATGAAACCGGCAGAAAAAACATACGAAGGCGATGTATTGGAAATTGGGAACATCGTATTTCGAATCTATCATACACCAGGTCATTCCCCAGGGAGTGTCGTATTGTATATGAATGATGAAAGAATCGCCTTTTGTGGCGACTTGATCTTTAAGCAATCCGTCGGACGGACAGACCTGTTTGGTGGAAACCAGTCGACATTAATGGGATCCATCGATCGGATGAAGCAGCTCCTTCCTGATGAGACGACACTATACTCGGGGCACGGTCCTCAGACGACACTAGAAGAAGAAAAGCGGACAAATCCGTTCTTCGCATAAAAAAAGATTGTCTCCGGCGAGACAATCTTTTTTTACATTTGGAAGTTGCTCCAATACGTAAAGACAACGAAAAAAATTGTCAAATACGCACCAAAGACATATACATACGTTTTTTCAGTTAGTTTTAAGTAACCAAGAGCGACGAAGAAAATCGTTTGTGCTAAGAAGACAAGTCCCATAACGATAAAGTCGCCAGTATGTTCACTACTACTTTGGTCGCCGCCTAGTGCGCCTACGAAAGCAAGTGCCGCCACTAGTCCAGTCCAAAAGCCTAGGACACGAAACATTCTTGCCATGTTAATCCCCCCATACGTGCATTATTCCATTCTCATTCACTATTTTACCAACACATTCGAAAAAATGCTATGGAAACGTGATAATTGAGCAAAATAATCGTGAAAAATATGTGAAATCATTTCGGTAAATAAAGTTGTACAAAATTTATAAAAAAGTTGCACAAAACATGTACAAATGGGGTATAGAGATGTATAATCAACTTATACAAAATGAGCGAAGTGAAAGTTGAATGAGGGAGGAACATAAAAATGGCATCAGAACTAATGTTTTACACGTATCCAAGCTGTACTTCTTGTCGGAAGACGAAAGCGTTTTTACAGGAACAAGAACTTCAAGTGAGTGAGCGTCACATTTTCAGAGATGCACCAACAGTTGATGAATTGTTGCAACTCCTTGCAATCAGTGAGGAAGGAGTCGACTCTCTCCTTGCGACGCGAAGCCAGGCCTTCAAACAACTTGATGTTGACGTGGAGGATTTGAAATTAAGCGAGCTTCTGAAGCTGATGAGCGAAAACCCAAAACTTTTGAAGCGTCCAATCTTAACTGATGGAAAAGAAGTGATTGTCGGATATGACAAGGTTTCAATCGAAACATATGCACGTCGCCACAACACTGCAGCGGTTCAAGTTTCATAAAACAAGTCCACTTTCAACATAGTGGGCTTTTTTTTATGCTTGTATCGAGGTGAACGAGATGAAGGAACTCATTGAGGATTTAGTAGATGCAGCACGTCAAATCGGTGCGAGTGATCTTCATTTTATACCCGATGCAAACCAAGTAAAGGTTCAAGTCCGTTCTGCTAGTAAGCTTGCTGCGCTTCAATCGATGGATGCCGAGCTGTATGATCGCCTTACATATCATATGCGATATTGGTGTTCACTACCTGAATCTAATCAACGCATTCCACAATCCGGGGTCTATGAATTGAATCAAGATGTCATCCGGGTGACCTTTCTCCCGTCGTTCGCCCAGACGTTAATGTCTTGGCGCATTCCGCATGACACGTTTGAACTCCAGCACCTGTTACAATCACACGATGTGGAACGATTTCAGAAAGTCGTGGCATCACATCATGGTCTTTTCTTTATAGGGGGTTCTACCGGAGCAGGCAAGACGACGGTACTGTATGCCCTGTTGAATCAGCTGAAGCATGATCGGATTGTGACGATTGAAAATCCTCCTGAACAAATGGTCGATGGTGTCATTCAGCTGGAAGTGAATGCTAAGGCTGGACTCAGCCATCGACACTTGTTGAAAGAGACGCTTCGCGCCGACCCGGATATCATCGTGATTGGCGAGGTGCGGACAGATGAAGAATTGATGGTCGCATACGATGCGGCGCTCAGTGGCCATTTGACGATTACAACCTTTCATACTGCATCGATTCAGGATGGGGAAAAGCGGCTGATGCAACTTCTTGGTAAGGCGACCGTGGAAAGACATTGGTGTGTACTGACTCGAAATCAAGAGGTGACTTGCGAATGGTCGACGTTCCGATAATCCCATCAATCCGACTGATTCATCGTTTTCTTCGTCTACAATCACGAGGTGTGTCATTGAAAGTGACCATGGAGACGCTTGAACTTCATGAGAAGGGAAAAATGAAAGATTGTATTCGAGAGATGAGGATTCGTCTAGAAGCGGGTGTGAGTTTGTCTGAAGTATTTTCCATCTTAATCACGAATCGGCAGATGCAAGAGATTTTACATACGGCGGACCGCAATGGACGATTCATGGATGGATTGTCGCAAGTGGCGATGGTGCTCGAGATGCGACAACGGTTAAAGCAGGAGCTGCGGAGGCTAATTCGCTATCCGTTGATTATCTTCTTCATCCTACTTGCATTAGGCATGATTTATGCCTTATACATTTTCCCGAAATTAATGGGGATGGTAGATGTCTCGTCGCATGGCGGTGTGGGGTCGATTCTATTGTCGAATTGGTTCTTTCCTGTACTGTTTTCTATATTCGTGGCAATCGCGGTTCTCATATATGGACTCCATCGTCGAGGAGTAGAGCTCCCTTTTTACGTATGGAGACGTGGGAAAACACTCTATATGACCTATGTGTTTGTAAGTGAGTTGTCCTTGCTCCAACATACTGAAACGAATATTAGGCAGATTATCAGTCGGCTAGCCGAGGAAGAGGGAGAAATGGCAGAGATGGCCAAGCGAATTCACCATCGCATGTCTGAAGGTGAAGGGATTGAAGCGGCGACGAGGTGTGAACCGTTTATCGATCATGAGGTCGTGAGTCTATTAGGTGTGGGTTCGATGAGTGGGGAACTTGGTAAATTGATGTCTCTTCATCGAGATCTAGTATTCGAAGAGATGGAGCAATATTGTCGGGGGTTGATTGAGAAAATTGAACCGTCTTTATACGGCATCCTCAGTGTCATGATTGGTGTTCTTTTTTACACACTCTATTTACCGGTCAAACTCATTATGGCTCAATTGTGAAAGGAGAAAGATGAAATGAAGGAAGAGCGTGGGTTCACATTAGTTGAGATGGCGGCAGTATTACTCATTATATCAGTTCTTCTCTTGTTACTTGTCCCTTCTTTGTCGGACGGGAAATCTCGTGCTGATCAAGTGAGTTGCGAAGGTAGTGTTCGAATCGTTGAATCTGAAATCAATTTGCATTACGCGGAACATAAAGCCTATCCTGAAACGTTAGAAGTGATTAAGCGTGCGTCGGCTGCAGATCCACTCGTTTATAGCTGTCAATCCTCGGCCTATACGTATTCACCGACTGACGGCTCCTTAAAAAAACAATGAAAGGCTACACCTTGGTCGAAATGACTTGGGTACTTGTCGTGCTGTCGTTCTTACTATTGATCAGTGCACCGAGTACGAGACCGTTCGAACGAATGGAGCTCTACAATTTTACGGACTCATTGGTAGCAAATATTCAAGAAGCTGGGCAATTTCCCTATATTTCAGAAGAGGGAGATTGTGTACCACGATTGATTTGGATTTCGAAACAACAAACTTATCTGATTGTGTGTGGGCGAGAGGTAGTCAGGGAGGTTGATGTTCCTGATGGTGTGGATGTATATCTTCCGACGTACAACACTTTGACCTTTTCACAAGCGACAGCTTCTTATGCGGGACAGTGGAAATTCGTCAGTGGAAAGACATCGGTGACGCTCAAATTTCGAATCGGGACTTATGAACCGGAGGTGATTATTCGTGAAAGTGGATGAATCGGGTTTCTCATTATGGGAGCTAAGTGTCAGTCTTGCGGTGGTCATGGGGTGGATTTTCATTCTGACATCATTTGTCATGCAGGGGAACGAACGAATCCAACGGTTGAGTGATACGCTGTTCATCTATGAACGATTACAAGGAGAGGTTCTGCTTGAAGCCACTGAACCGACAGGGCGTGAGCAAGTGTGTGAGAAAGGATTTTGTCTGCCGACATTATGAAAAAGGCTTTACGATGATTGAAATGACGTTCGTTTTGCTGATCCTTCCCATGTTTCTTTTTCTTTTAGTGGAACTGCTCACGCTCGGTCAACATCTTTATGAACAGCCTAAATGGAATCATCATACGACACCTCAACTGATTGTGCGCCGTCTGATGGATAGCGAGAACTGTCGTGTTGACGAAGGATGGTTACGGGGTGATTTCGTCAAATCGGATGAGGAGCGATGGTCATGGACGATCAAACAAGTAAATGGCAATTTGGTTATGGTCGGAGATGGAGGAGGAAACTTACTCTTTTTAAGAGGAATCGACCAGTATCATGTCGAAACGGTCGGAAAGGGATTTCGAATCTCATGGAAAGATTCATCGTTCAGAAGAGAGCGGCATGTCATGTGCATGAAGCAGGCTTCTTTCTCGTCATCACCTTGACCATTGTTGTTTGGTTACTCGGCGCCGCGTTATTTTGGTATACTGATGTGGAACGAACGACGAGGCGACTGTCAGAGGAAATCTTAGCGATTCGTTTTGAATCGCATTTGTTACTGGCGAAGGAGCGTTGCGCTGAACGACCGTTAACGTTGCATAAACCGACGGGAACTCTGACGTGTCGTCCGATTGCACCTAATCGTACTGAAGTGGACATTGTGTTAACATCCGGCGAACGGCATAAAGAGGTGATGGTTTATGAATGATAACCCGTTTTATATCGTGGGGTTTATGGGTACAGGTAAATCTACCTTATTCTCGTTTCTAAAAGAATATGGGGAGGTCATCGATCTTGATTTAGTCATTGAGTCCATGACTGGAATGGAGATCGCTACATATTTTGACCGCTATGGTGAGTCTGCGTTTCGTGATGTTGAATCAACAGTACTGCAACAAGTCACTGCTGACTATATCCTGACAGGTGGCGGAGTGGTGGAGCGCTCTGAAAATATACGTTGGATGCGAGAACGTGGTACGATGATCCATTTAAATCTTCCGTTCGACATGTGTTGGGAACGAATCAAAGATTCTGCACGACCACTTGTTAAAAAAGGACGGGAGGATGTTCAGACGTTGTTTCAACGACGCGATCGATTATATCGAACAGCGAGTGTATCCATCGATGCATCTCAACCGCCTGAAGACATCGCCAAGCAAATCATCCGTATAAAGGGGGAAAAAGTATGATCTGGATTAATTTCGCCATCATCGTATTTTCATTAATCGGACTTGGGATATACGGTTATCTCTTGTTCAAAAACAAGATGAAACCAGAATTTGGTCGTTTGAATCGTCTGACGGAACGTTTTAAAATTCGGGCAGACGTGATTGGTCAACAGGTCAATGAAATCAAGGGACACGTAGATGCGGTCAATCGATCTGTTACTCAAATAAAAGAGTTTGGGATCAATGCGAAGAATGAATCGATTGAATTAAAGCAAGCTGCCGTTGAGCTAACCCATGAAATCAAACGGACAGCTGGAATTGAACGTTCTGACGTTTCCACCGAGTCGAAAATATGAAATAATGAGGATGAAAACGTTTTCGTTTTTCATCCTTTTTCTTTTTCGCCTTTTTACCTATGCAGAAGGAATAAAAATTGTTAAAGTGGAATGGAAAACGAAAGATTTCAAAAACAAAAGCATTTTATGTTCGGGATTGGGGGATATTATGGAAAAGGTTACTTTGAAACGTACGCCTTTGTTCGAATTAATCGAACCGAAGGCGAAGATGGTTGATTTTGCGGGATTTGAAATGCCGATTATGTTCTCTTCGATTAAAGAAGAGCATTTGGCTGTACGTCAAAACGTGGGGATGTTTGATGTATCTCACATGGGAGAAATTCGAATCGAAGGGCCGGACGCGCTTGAGCAAGTTCAAAACTTGGTGACGAATGATATCTCGAAGATTAAAGTTGGTCAAGCCCAGTATAATCTTCTCTGTCTCAAAGACGGCGGTGTGGTGGACGATTTGCTTGTCTATCGATTAGATGAGGACGCTTATTGGCTCGTCGTCAATGCTTCAAATATTGAAAAGGATGAAGCGCACATTCGTCGGCACGTTAAGGGAGACGTGGTTGTGACAAATGAATCTGATGAGTATGGTCAGATTGCGATTCAAGGACCGAATGCACAATCTGTTCTTCAAAGCATCACAAATGTTGCACTCGACGAAATCGGGTTCTTCAAATTCATGAACGGTGACGTGGCGGGTGTGCCATCGATCATCTCTAGAAGTGGGTATACTGGGGAAGATGGCTTCGAGATTTATGCTCGAGCAGAAGCAATTTCTGCCATCTGGGAAGCGCTTGAAGCCGAGGGTGTTACCCCATGTGGGCTGGGCGCACGCGATACATTACGTTTCGAAGCGTGCTTGCCGCTTTACGGTCATGAATTGGATGAGTCGATCACACCATTCGAAGCGAATCTCAACTTTGCCGTCAAGCTAGATACTGACTTTGTTGGTAAGGAAGCACTCGTCACTCAAAAAGAAAACATTCCGAATCGATTGATTGGATTGAGATTGTTAGGTCGTGGGATTGCCCGTCAAGGGGCGCAAGTCGAATTGGATGGGAATGTAATCGGCGTTGTCACGACCGGTACGATACCTCCGACTGTAAATGAATCAATCGCATGGGCACGAGTCGATGCACGTTACAAAGATGAAGAGCGTTTTGTCATCGACATCCGTGGCAAAAAGATTGAAGCCGAACGCGTACCGACACCTTTCTATAAACGAACGAAATGATACAGGGGGATTCAGAATGAACAGAATGGAATTTCGTTATTTACCGATGACCGAACAAGATGAACGAGACATGTTAAAGACAATCGGCGTCGATTCAATCGAAGCGCTTCTTTCAGATATTCCAGAAACACTTCGCGAACAAGCATCATTAGCGGCAATCGGGGCTCCGCTTCCGGAAGTTGATCTCGTTCGTCATATGACGAAGTTAGCTGATAAAAACAAACATACGAAATCATACCCGAGCTTCCTTGGAGCAGGGATGTATGACCATCTTTCGCCGAGTGTGATGAACCACATGCTTTTGCGTTCTGAATTCTATACGGCGTATACGCCATATCAACCTGAGATTTCACAAGGTGAACTTCAGGCGATGTTCGAATTCCAAACAATGATTTGTGAATTGACAGGGATGGACGTCGCGAACTCTTCGATGTACGACGGAATCACTGCTCTCGCTGAGGCGACTTACCTAGCGAGCGCGCAGACGAAGAAAAAACGTGTCGTCGTCTCCGGTGCAGTGCATCCTGAAGCGAAGGATGTAATCCGTACGTATGCTGACGGACCAGGTCTATCCGTTGATTACACAGATGTGGAGAACGGGGTGACGGATGTATCTGACCTCGATTTGACGGATGCGTCGTGTCTTGTCGTACAATATCCAAACTTCTACGGTCGTATTGAGGACTTAGAAAAATTAGCAGAATTGGCTCATGAAGCCGGCGCGCTATTCGTCGTTTCGAGCAACCCGCTCGCCCTCGGGATTCTTGAGTCACCAGGAGCACTCGGTGCGGACATCACGGTCGGAGATGCACAGCCATTCGGTATTCCGCAAAGTTTTGGTGGACCGTCATGTGGATACTTCGCGGTCAAAAAATCTTTGATGCGTAAACTACCGGGCCGACTAGTCGGTCAAACGGTCGATGAGGACGGCAAACGCGGATTCGTGTTGACGCTTCAGGCGCGGGAACAGCACATTCGCCGTGATAAAGCGACATCCAATATCTGTTCAAACCAAGCACTTAATGCATTGGCTGCTTCAATCACGATGTCCGCTCTAGGGAAATACGGAATTCGTGATATGGCTGTTCGGAATATTCAAACCGCTCATTATATGAAAGAAGCGTTAAAAACTGCAGGATTCAACATCGTGGACGAAGGACCAATGTTCAATGAGTTCGTCGTGGATTTTGGACGTGATGCAGAAGAAGTATCGCGCCATCTACTCGAGCGCGGCATGATCGGTGGGCTACCGCTTGGTACGTATGAAGGGGAGCGTCAGACACAAATGTTGGTTTGCGCGACGGAATTGCGCACGAAAGCAGAGATTGATCAGTTTGTCGAAGTGGTTGGGGGGATGAAATAATGCAACACGAGCAAACGCTAATTTTTGAAGTATCACGTGAAGGACGAACTGGATATAATTTGCCGACACCGACTGTCCCGGAGGTTGACCTTGAGACGTTGTTACCGGCTACGATGATTCGGAAAGAGGCGGCGGAACTTCCAGAAGTGTCTGAACTTGATGTCGTTCGCCATTACACGTCTCTGTCTACTCGAAACCATGGGGTCGATTCAGGCTTCTATCCGCTCGGTTCGTGTACGATGAAATATAATCCGAAAGTGAACGAAGATATGGCTCGTCTTCCTGGATTTGCACATATTCACCCGTTGCAACCGGTTGAGACGATTCAAGGTGCGCTCGAACTCATGGTGGACTTACAGGAGCAACTCGCTGAAATCACGGGGATGGACGAAGTCACACTCCAACCAGCGGCAGGTGCCCATGGGGAATGGACGGGGCTTATGTTGATTAAAGCGTTCCATGAGCGTAATGGGGATACGGCTCGTACGAAAGTACTCGTACCAGATTCGGCGCACGGGACAAACCCGGCGTCCGCAGTCGTTGCTGGATTCGAGACGGTGACCGTCAAGTCGGATGAGCGCGGTCTCGTCGATTTGGATGATTTGAAGTCAAAAGTTGGAGCGGATACGGCTGCTCTCATGCTGACAAACCCGAATACGCTTGGACTATTTGAAGCGGATATCCTTGAAATCTCAAAAGTCGTTCATGAAGCTGGCGGGAAGCTGTATTATGATGGCGCGAACTCAAACGCGATTCTTGGAATCGCACGTCCTGGGGACATGGGCTTTGACGTCGTCCACTTGAACTTGCATAAGACGTTCACAGGGCCTCACGGCGGCGGAGGTCCAGGCTCAGGTCCAGTCGGGGTGAAGCGTGACTTGATTCCATTCTTACCGACTCCAATTGTGACGAAAACAGATGATGGATATGGTCTCGATTACGACCGACCACATTCAATCGGGCGAATCAAACCATTCTATGGAAACTTCGGGATCAACGTTCGAGCGTACAGCTATATTAAGACAATGGGCGCAGAAGGATTGACGCGGGTATCCCGTGAAGCGGTCCTCAACGCCAACTATATGTTTGCGCGACTAAAAGATGCGTTCGACGTGCCATATGATACGTATTGCAAACACGAATTTGTCTTGTCAGGGAAGCGTCAAAAAGCCCTTGGTGTTCGTACACTCGATATCGCTAAACGCCTTCTTGACTTCGGTTACCACCCACCGACAATCTATTTCCCATTAAATGTCGAGGAATGTATCATGGTGGAACCGACAGAGACAGAATCAAAAGAAACGCTCGATGCGTTCTGTGATGCGATGCTCCAAATTGCCAGAGAGGCGGAAGAGAATCCGGAAATCGTTCAGACTGCTCCTCATACGACGGTCGTTAAACGGATGGACGAGACACTCGCTGCCCGTAAACCGGTCTTGAAATATGAGCGTCGTGAGGCGTCATCTGTAAAATAAAGAAAGGGCGAGTCGATGATTGTATCGACCCGCCCGTTTTTTTATGCTTTTTTAATCTTGCCCTTCCAGTTCTTGAAGCCGCCTTCGAGCATGTAGATATTGTTGTATCCGTTCTTCATGAGGAGTTTAGCCGCCTGGTTTGAACGTGAACTACCTTGACAGTAAATTAAAATCGGTTGATCTTTACGCAGTTCTTTCATGCGTAGTTTCATTTGGCCGACCGGGATATTCCGGGCACCAACGATATGTCCACCTTTGTATTCGTTCGGTTCACGCACGTCAATTAACTGACCTTTACGGAGTGAGGCACGGAATTCTTCTTGTTTCATTTTTTTCAACCCGCGAGCTGGCATGAAACGCCATACGATGTAGGCGATCAAGGCAACCCATAGGAGGATGACGAGGATTGTTTCGAGTCCCATAGATGTTCTTCCCTTCTCTTTCAAAGTTACCATATCTCATTATAATGAAATTAAGGTCATGAGACAATGATTGACTCAATCAATCGGGGCTTTCCCTTTCGATTTCATTCTAATTAGGATAAAATAAGGAATGGAAACCGGAACATTAGGGGAGGTCGTGCCCATGCCGACGCCGAGTATGGAAGATTATTTAGAACGTATTTATTTATTGATGTCAGAGAAAGGCTATGCGCGTGTATCTGATATTGCGGAACATTTAGGGGTCCATCCCTCCTCTGTCACCAAAATGGTTCAAAAGTTGGACCGTGAAGAATATCTTGTGTATGAAAAGTATCGTGGTCTCATGCTTACAAAAAAGGGTCAAAAAGTAGGGAAGCGATTGGTCGAGCGTCATGCGATGCTCGAGTCTTTTTTACGTCTAATCGGAGTAGATGAAGCAGATGTGTACGAGGATGTCGAGGGTATCGAACACCATCTCAGTTCGAACACGCTCGACTGCATGACACAGTTTGTGGAATTTTTTGAAGATAAGCCTGAACTCATGAATCAATTTAGAGAATTTCGGGAACAAGAACGAGCTTCAGAAGAATAATATGTGAAAAGCATCAATCTAACTCGATTGATGCTTTTTATTTTGCTCAATATCGCTAAAATACGAACGAAACATTCATATTTATCTTAGAATGTATATTTTTTAGTCGTCATTATGTTAAGATGAATCGTGGATTGAATAGATAGGGGGTGACGGCGAACATTCGCCGGATAAATGGAGATTCAAATTAAAGGAAAACTGTTTGATGAACAGCAGATTCAAAAACGTGTGAAAGAATTGGCTGAAGAGATTGAGAACGATGCAGAGGGGATACCGATTGTGATCGTCGCCGTATTAAAAGGCTCGATGGTCTTTGCGGCAGACTTGATGCGATACATGAAAGGGAGCGTTCAGCTCGATACGGTCGCGACGTCTTCTTACGGGAAAAAGTCGGTCTCGAGTGGGAGTGTGCAACTTCGAAAGGACTTGGATTTAGATGTGGAAGGAAAGTATGTTGTCATTATCGAGGACATCATCGACACGGGACAGACGTTGAAATTCTTATGTAAACATATGGAGCTCCATCAACCGAAACAGTTGAAAATTTGTACGCTTCTCGATAAGCCGGCGCGTCGACTCGTTCAGTTGGACGCAGACTATGTCGGATTCGAGATTCCTGATGAGTTCGTCATCGGGTATGGAATCGATTACGCGGAGCAATATCGGAATCTGCCATATATCGGATATGTAGAAACAACATAAAAAGGAGCGCCGTGGCGCTCCTTTTACATGTTTGCTTTCTTTTTCTTCTTCCCTTTTTTACCTTCAATCACTGTTAGGTGTGGAGGATTGCTACGATGTACGGTTGAACGTTTAGATAACTTGGTGACGTTCGAACCAGGTTTCTTCCCTTTCCGGTTTTTAGCGGAAGCGGAAGGTTTGACTTGAGGACCACGACTTCCCTGCATTCGTTTTTTTGAGGCTTGCGCGGTTTTACGATAGCGTGCATCTTCTGCAGACATGCGTGGTGCCATGAAGACGCGATAGATCACATAAAAGACTAACCCGAATATCCCGATGAACAACAATTGTCTAAACAGGCGACCTGGATCGGTGGCAAGCATATGCCCGACCCCGATGAAGCCAAGGATAAACACGATTGTTGCAGCGATCGAACCGACTCTTTGTCTGATCATGGTGCTTCCTCCTCTTATCCCTCTCTATGAATGACCGATTCTCCTAACTCTTTTCGTTCCCATGTCTCAAATGCTTCAATCGCGACTTGAATCTGCTCATCATTTGGCTCTCGTGTCGTCAATAATTGGAGCGACAGGCCCGGTTTGCCAAGGAATGACAGAAAGCGATGGTCGCGGAAACGATTGGTAAACTGCAGGACTTCAAATGAGATTCCGATGACGACCGGCAATAGCGCGATTCGGCTGATGAGTCGCAACCAGAGCGGATCGATTGGCACAATCATGTAAACGCCAATCCCGACGAAGACGGTGAATAAAATGAAGCTTGAGCCACAGCGATAATGCAATCGCGAGCTTTGGCGTACTTGTTCAACCGTGACCGGACGCCCGGACTCATAGCAATTGATGACTTTATGCTCAGCGCCGTGATATTGGAAGACACGCTTAATGAGTGGCGTCAATGATATCAAGTAAAGGTAGCTGAGTAACAATACTAATTTTATTCCCCCTTCAAGGAGGTTTTGAATCACATGTCCGGAAAATAAAGGTACGTCTTGAAACATGGCCGCGAGAAGTGCTGGCGTCACATTGAAAATCAATTTACCAAAAACGTACGAGATGACACCGACGATTGCGATGAAGGCAATCATCCATATGCTCTGTTTTTGGTCTTCGTTCGTGTTCGTATCTTCACTTGGATCGACATCATATCGATCGCTCGCAAAGTTCATATGTGCAGAACCGTTCTTTAACGATTCATACAGCGCGACAATCCCTCTCAAGAAAGGTACTTTTTTTAAAGATTGGACCCAAGGGACAAGAATACGTGCTTGCTCGAATGTTTCAATCGAGCCATCTTTTCGCCGGATGGCAGATGCGCTTTCAGAGCGGCCTTGAAACATGACGCCTTCTACGAGCGCCTGTCCCCCGACTGGGATGGTTGGTTTGGAATTCATTCACTTTCCTCGATTCTTCAAATGTTGTACTTGAATTATACCGTGATTTGTAAAAAAAACGAAAGGGCAGAAGGCTCGATTCACGTTCTTTCGATAAATTTGTTACAATAGATGAGACTTGACGAACGAGGGGGAAGAAGGTTGCGGATTTTAGTTTTAAATGGACCGAATTTAAATCTACTGGGTCGTCGTGAACCGAATGTATATGGCGAGGTGTCGTTGAAAGGTTTGGCGGCAGAACTGATGCTGCGCGCTCCAGAAGACGTCGAACTCACCTTTAAACAATCGAATCATGAGGGAGATTTAATTGATGCGCTACATGACGCTTTTGATTATGAGGGTGTCATATTGAATGCAGGTGCCTATACGCATACATCAATCGCGATCCGGGATGCCATATCCGCTATCGCTGCCCCAGTCGTTGAAGTACATATCTCGAACGTGCATGCACGCGAGGCTTTTCGGCATGAGTCGAAACTTGCTGCCGTCTGTATCGGTGTCATTACCGGTTTTGGACTCACGAGCTATACGTTAGCGCTGCATGCACTAATCGAACATTGGAGGAATCGACATGATTGAACGCGTAAACAAACTGCAAGCACAGTTAGGAAAAAACGAGATTGATGCATTACTCGTCACAAAACGTGAGAATATCCGCTACTTATCTGGTTTCACCGGGTCGAGCGGTGTCATCGTCATCACGTCGAATTCGGCAAGTTTCATCACGGACTTCCGTTACACGGAACAAGCGAACGATCAAGTAAAAGGGTACGACATCATTGAGCTTGATACATCACTCATCAAGTCGGTAGCAGATGTCGTGTCCCGTGAATCCATCAAGCGCCTTGGCATCGAGCAGGATGCGATGACAGTGGGGCAATATCGTGCCTATGAAAAAGATGTCGACGCTCAACTTATTGAAACGTCTGGAATCGTAGAAAAACTGCGCTTGATTAAGGATGAATCAGAGATTAAGATTATGAAGGAAGCTGCGGCAATCGCTGATGCGGCGTACACCCATATCCAGACGTTCATTCGTCCTGGTCGTACCGAGAGAGAAGTCGCGAACGAACTCGAAATGTTCATGCGTTCAAAAGGTGCTGACTCGTCATCGTTCGACATGATTGTCGCCTCGGGTCTCCGTTCGGCGCTACCACACGGTGTGGCAAGTGATAAAGTCATCGAATCTGGAGAATTGGTTACGCTTGATTTCGGTGCTTACTATAAAGGGTACTGCTCAGATATCACGCGTACGCTTGCAATCGGTCCGATTTCGGATGAGTTGCGTCAAATCTACGATACGGTACTTCGTGCCCAACTTGCTGGTGTAGAAGGCACACGTGCCGGAATCACTGGCATTGAAGCGGATGCATTGACACGCGATATTATTAAAGAAGCTGGATATGGCGAGTACTTCGGCCACTCGACAGGACATGGTCTTGGAATGGAAGTGCATGAGGCCCCAGGATTATCGTTCCGTTCGGAAACGGTGCTCGAACCTGGTATGGTCGTAACGATCGAGCCGGGTATTTACATCAACGGTGTCGGTGGTTGCCGGATTGAAGACGATGTCGTCATCACAGAAGACGGATGCTACCGTCTGACACAGTCGCCAAAAGAGTTAATTACGATCGAGGCATAAGCTTCATCTGAATTTAGGAGGAAATCAATATGGTATCAGTTAACGATTTAAAAACAGGATTGACGGTCAAAACGTCTGACGGTTCGATTTGGCAAGTCATCGAGTTCCAACACGTAAAACCGGGTAAAGGAGCGGCATTCGTTCGTACGAAAATGCGTAACTTGCGTAACGGTGCAATCCAAGAAACGACGTTCCGTGGTGGAGAAAAAATCGAACGCGCACACATCGAGCGTAAACGCATGCAATATCTTTATCCAATGGGCGACACGTATGTCTTCATGGACAATGAATCATACGAGCAACTTGAATTGACAAGCGCTCAAGTCAAATCAGCACTTCCATATTTGCTTGAGAACATGGAAGTCAGCATCGCGGACTACGAAGGGGAGATTCTTGGAATCGAGCTTCCAACGAGCGTTGTCTTGACAATCGTCGAAGCAGACCCAGGCGTAAAAGGTGACACGGCATCGAACGTGAAGAAAAACGCGACAGTGGAAACAGGACATGTCATTCAAGTGCCACTTTTCATCGAACCAGGTGAAAAAGTGACAGTCGATACACGTACTGGAGAGTTCATGGGTCGTTATAACGGTTAATCCTTACGAGTGCTCATTCGAATGAATGGGCGCTCTTTTTTTCTCGTTGCATTCATTGGTCTGACCAGTTATAGTGAAGGAGAGATTAGTACCAGGTATAAACAGGGGGTAAGAAAGATGCAAATCGATCAAATTAAAGAGCTTATTCAATTATTGGACCAATCATCAGTCCATGAAATGGAGCTTGAAACATCTGATTTCAAACTGTCATTAAAGAAAGAAGCGCAACAAACAGTGAGCGCGCCTATCATGCAGACACAAGCATTCGCACCGCCTGCGCCTGCTCCTCAAGTAAATGAACAAACAGAAGAACCGACGCAAGAAAAGGCGTCTTATCGTACTATCACCTCTCCGATGGTTGGAACGTTCTATTCACGTCCGGCCCCGGATAAAGAAGCGTTCGTGAACGTCGGCGATCGTGTCGAGTCAGGACAAATCGTTTGTATTCTAGAGGCGATGAAACTGTTTAACGATGTCGAAGCGGAAATCAGTGGCGAAATCGTAGAGGTGTTAGTCGCCGATGGCGATCTCGTCGAATTCGGTCAACCGCTCTTCAGCGTGAAGTGAGGTCGTTATGAAATTATTAATTGCTAACCGCGGGGAAATCGCGGTTCGAATCATACGTGCAGCAAAAGAATTGAATATTCCGACGGTCGCTGTCTTCTCTGAGGCAGATCGTGAAGCGTTACATGTTCATTTGGCTGACGAGGCTTATTGCATCGGTCCGAATCCATCGAAGGACTCCTATTTGAATATCCCAAATATTTTATCAGTCGCCTGCGCCGTGGATGCGACGATGGTACATCCGGGTTACGGCTTTTTGGCTGAAAATGCCGAGTTCGCTGAGATGTGCGAGGCGTGTGGAATTCAATTTGTCGGCCCAAGCAGCTATGCGATTCGCAAAATGGGAATCAAGGATGAAGCCAAACG
The DNA here is from genome assembly GCF_042652865.1 of Exiguobacterium profundum. Taxonomy (GTDB): domain Bacteria; phylum Bacillota; class Bacilli; order Exiguobacteriales; family Exiguobacteriaceae; genus Exiguobacterium; species Exiguobacterium profundum. Next base: position 1,014,180 of record NZ_JBHSHG010000001.1, on the reverse strand, counting down.
AACGATGATCGAGTCAGGGGTTCCTGTCGTTCCAGGTTCAAGTGGTGTCGTCACAGACGAAGAAGCGATGGAACTCGCGCGTGAGATGGGCTATCCGGTCATCATCAAGGCGACAGCCGGCGGTGGAGGACGTGGCATTCGCGTCGCTCGAGACGAGAACGAACTCGTTTCAGGATTGGTCGCGACACGTAAAGAAGCGAAGCAGGCGTTCGGGAATGGTGACGTGTATCTCGAAAAGTTCATCGAGTCGTTCCGTCACGTCGAAGTGCAGGTTCTTGCCGACCAATTCGGTAACGTCATTCACTTAGGTGAACGTGATTGTACAATCCAACGTCGCATGCAAAAACTAGTTGAAGAGGCGCCGTCACCTGCGATTGATGAAACGACACGTCAATTGATGGGGGATGCTGCCGTCAAAGCGGCAAAAGCCATTCAGTACTCGGGAGCGGGAACAATCGAGTTCATTTACGTTCCAGAATCAAACGAGTTTTATTTCATGGAGATGAATACCCGGATCCAAGTCGAGCATCCCGTCACCGAGATGATCACAGGATTCGATCTCGTTCAAGCGCAGCTTGAAGTGGCGCTCGGACATCCGCTTGCCATCTCACAAGAGGACATTACGTTCTCAGGACATTCCATCGAATGTCGAATCAACGCGGAGGACCCATTTATGGACTTCCGTCCGATGGCAGGGAAGATTGACCAATATATCGTTCCAGGCGGTATGGGTGTCCGTGTCGATAGCGGACTCTATGCAGGAGCGATGATCCCGCCGTTCTATGACTCGATGGTAGCGAAGTTGATTGTTCATGCACCAACGCGTGATGAGGCCATTCTGAAAATGTTGCGTGCTTTGGATGAGTTTACGGTTTCGGGAATTAAAACGACGATTCCGTTTCATCAACAAGTCATGGCACATGAGCAGTTCCGCATCGGTACGTTCGATACGAAATTCGTTGAAAAAGAAATGTCATTGGCAAAATAACATGAACCAGGAAGCCCGAACATTATTTCGGTTTCCTGGTTTTTTGTACTGAATTTATGAGTGCTTTATGCTAAACTATCACAATGAAAGCATGTAAAAGGAGAGTAACTGAATGAAACGTCATGAAGCACGAGAGAAAGCGATTCAAACGCTTTTTCAAATCGAAGTATCTAAATTAGAGGTGGACGAAGCAATCGAGTTCGCATTGGATGGAGAAGAGTCTGATCCGTTTTACGAACAACTCGTCACAGGGACGCTAGAACATATTGAAGATATCGATGCGTTACTAGTTGAAAACTTGAAAAACTGGCGGTTAGATCGCCTCGGAAACGTCGAGCGTACGATTCTTCGAATGGCAACGTTCGAATTGTTATACGTCGAGACGATTCCAGAAAACGTCACCATCAACGAAGCGGTCGAACTCGCGAAATCGTTCGCGGACGAAGAAGCCGGCAAACTCGTGAATGGCGTACTCGGTAACATCATTAAAGAAGACTAAAAAAATAGAGATAAGACACCAGACCAACTACAGAAAAACCTAAAGACAACGGGGGATGAGAGAGATGGCAGTAGTGATCGACGGGAAACAAGTGGCAGCATCATATCGAGAAACGTTAAAAGAACGTGTGGCAGCACTTCGCGCACGTGGCATCGTACCGAAACTGAAAGTCGTGTTGATTGGGGATGACCCAGCAAGTCATAGCTATGTACGCGGGAAGGAACGGGCGGCAGAAGAAATCGGAATCGATTCACAAGTACTCCGTTTTGATGAGACGATTAGCGAGAAGGAATTGCTTGACTTGATTGACTTGATGAATGCGGATGAAGAAGTTCACGGGATTCTCGTGCAACTCCCTCTGCCGAAACACATCGACGAATCACGAGTCATCATGCGCATCTCCCCAGAAAAGGACGTCGATGGCTTTCATCCTGAGAATGTTGGGAAGATGATGCTCGGACTTGATACGCTACTCCCGTGCACGCCGCACGGCATCTTGCATCTCGCAAAAACACAGACCGAGATCGCCGGAAAGCACGTTGTCGTCGTCGGTCGTAGTCAGATTGTCGGTAAACCGGTAGGCATGTTGTTCTTGAATGAATCAGCAACGGTCACATATTGTCATTCAAAAACAGCTGACCTCGGTGAGATGACACGCCAAGCGGACATTTTGATTGTCGCTGTCGGACGCGCTGGTTTAGTCACAGCAGACATGGTCAAACCAGGCGCGCTTGTCATCGATGTCGGAGTCAATCGGGTCGAAGGTCGTCTAGTCGGTGACGTGGACTATGAAGCTGTTAAGGAGAAGGCGAGTGCCATCACCCCTGTTCCGGGTGGTGTCGGTCCGATGACCATCACGATGCTCATGCATAATACGGTCGAGGTTGCATCACGTGGCTAATCCACTTCCGGTTTCTGAAGTTGTTCGATATGTGAAGCGACAACTTGATGATGATGTATTGCTTCGACAAGTCGCGGTCATCGGTGAAATCTCAAATTTCAAACGTTATTCATCCGGTCATTGTTATTTCACGTTGAAAGATGACGCGTCTCGGATGAAAGCTGTCATGTTTTCTCGCGATGCCAAACAACTTCAATTCGAACCGAAAGATGGAATGAAAGTCATCGCCGTCGCAAAGGTGACGATGTATGAGGCTACGGGAGATGTCCAACTATATGTCGAATTGATGCGACAAGACGGAATCGGTCTATTGTTTGAGCGATATGAGGCGAGAAAGCGTGAATTAGAGGAGATGGGATGGTTCGACGAGGAGCGGAAGCACCCGCTCCCGACGTTTCCAGAGCGCGTTGGAATCGTGACGTCTCCAAAAGGTGCAGCGCTACACGATATCGCAACCACACTTCGACGTCGTGCGCCACATGTGGCGATTACGTTCGCCCCTGTTGCTGTACAGGGCGAAATGGCGGCTCCACAAGTTGCTTCTGCCATTCGCTGGATGAACGAACGCACCGATTGTGATGTACTCATTGTCGGTCGCGGTGGTGGTTCTATCGAGGAGCTTTGGGCATTTAATGAAGATGTTGTGGTGGAGGCAATCTATGCGTCCACGATTCCCATCATTTCTGCTGTCGGTCACGAGACAGACTTTACGCTTTCGGATTTCGTTGCCGATGTT